>NZ_CP119792.1:300000-598243 GCF_029338295.1 Haladaptatus sp. QDMS2 | reverse complement strand
CGACGAACACGAGGAAATTTACGAAGAGCTCGCACACGAGTAGCTACGTTCATCGCCTACCTGACGTACGCCTAACCACTCAGTCTACGGGTTGGGGACGCGGATTGAAGACCTGTATCGAGCTCTGACTTCCCCCCACGACTGAAATCGTGGGCTTTCTCCTGTACCTGTGTAAGACTCAGGCCTAACTGATTCTCGGGATGTCTCCGGTCTGAAGCTGCGAACCATCCACATTGCAAGTTTCGTCACCAACGCAGCATCTTGTGGACCGATTTCTACTCTTTTTGGCTTATTTTGGGGATTCAGCTCTTCAGTATCACTCAAAAGTTGTGGAGTTCATCCCACAACTTTTTGATGTAGTCTGACTACTGTGCCGCCTTTGAGGTAAAACATGGGGACCCAGAAGGGATGACGCTCCGAAATATCAAACGGTTCCTTGAAGCGAATGAGGGAGCTGTCGGATTCGTAAGTAATCATGCTGCGACGCGAAACACCCCACGCCTCGTCGAGCGCGACGTCAGCCCAGTCCACCGCGACCTGAACTGACCTCCTCCCGCACCTAATGACGCGGATATGCACTCGATTCAGTATCATGATAGTGTGAGCCATCGAGTGCATCTGTTCGTTGAGCCGAACTATGTTGAGCTCTGCATTCCTTCAACGGTATTGTTCTTGGTTTCATACGCGACAATCGCTTGTTTAATACCTCTTTTAACCCTGCCGTTGAGGGAACACTTATGCATGAGACCGGCGAACTCACTCGCATGGGCACGCCTGGACCAACCGCTGGAATCCCGCTCAAAGACGTCCTCGACGTCTTCGCCGCCCGAGACGATCCCGCCGAACCACTCACCGCGACCGAGGTAGCGGACGCCCTCGGCTGTTCTCGCCGAACGGCGCACAATAAGCTCACGAAACTCACCGACCAGGGGGAACTCAAGAGCAAGAAAGTCGGTGCCAGAGGCCGTGTCTGGTGGGTTGCAGACGAGACTGACACAGAAGTAGACTTCACCCAGGGGTTTGGCGCGTTCAAGGGCACTGACTTCGCCGACCAGGTGGCCGACGCTCGCGTTGAGATGAACCAGGATTTCGAACAGCGCCAGGAGGAACACTTTGGCAAGTCAAACTGAGTTCGCGGTTCTCGAAACCTCCTTTCTCGTTGATTTCCTGAATGGCGACGAATACACCCTTAAAGCTCTCGAGTTCCTGCGTGAGGAAGTAGCTGAGTTCGTGGTTCCGGCAATCACGATGTATGAATTGTATTCGGGTGCGATTCGGTCGAACGCGGCAGACGATTCGCCTGCTGCGGTAGACCACGCCCTCAGCTGGGCGTCTGTCCGCCCGTTCGATGCTGACCAGGCACTTACAGCCGCTCGCATTCGCGCTCAGCTGCTCGACGATGGGAACCCGATTCCTGTGCCCGATATTCTAATTGCGGCTGCGGCGGAGGTGACCGATCACACGGTACTTGTCACGACTGACCATCACTTCACGGCTCTGACAGTCCAACAGTTAGAGTATATAATCCGACGGCCGAATAGATGAGTCCCACAAGGGCGAGCATCTCACCCATTGGCATTCCGAACCCGATACCTCCGAGCAGTGTGAATGTCTCTTTCTCGGTTGGTAGGAATACCTGCTGAGAAAAGACCCAACGAGCGCATCAATTTGTAGCTTCACGGAGGAGACGACTTCTGTTTGTGGAGGTGGCGGTAACTGTGCTTTCCTGTGAGCCACGTCAGACCCCAAAGCAGTCCATCGGCAGAGGTATTGGTCTAAGACTATCGCTCAGTGAACGATTATTTGGTGGCCTACGAGAGAACAGAACGTGACTGAAGACGTCGTCTACTCCCGAGCGAGTTCTCGTCGCAACAGAGAAAATGACTCACCGAGAATAATTGAAATAGAGATGCCGTCCAGCACTGATTCCTCGTCTGCAGTTGATGAAGTAGTTCGCCGGCTGTACAAGCAGTACAAGGCGGCAAAAAGCGACGAGGAACGCCGCGAGATTGCCCTCAAGATGGGGAACCTCGACGGCAAGCGCAACGCAGACATCTACGCAGCACTCGAAGACAAGTAACTTACCCACGGGTCACACAGCTCGTTTTTCGACTCGAAGTCTACTCGCACTGAGAGTCACAGCTACAAGATTACAATGTTCGTCAGTCAATAGGTACTCGAACGAGTGACGAATGTCCTGTTTACCCCGCATCCAAGAATGAACCAGCATGCTGCCATTGCCACCGTCGAGGAGTACTGCACGTTTGACGACGACCGCGTCTACCTGTTCATGGCCGTCGCCCGCCAAAAAGAGAATCCACAGCTCACCAGCAGTACGGAAGTCACGTTTCGAGAAGTCGTCAAAGACCACCAAGACATCCGTCGGAAATTCGACCAACTCTACGCCTGGGCACAGCACTACCGGTCCAAATCAGGCGACTCGCTGACGTTTCGGCTGTATCTCTCAGTGAACGCTCGAAATACGGTAGACGGGTTCTTCAATTTCCAGGAGCAGACCAACGGCTGGGTCAGAGCGTGGCTCAAAGGTGACGAGACTGCTCCTCGAAAATTCAAGCGTGTCTCGAGTTACTGGAAGTCAGAGCTCCAGAAGCCAACGGCGAGCGACGACTCCCGCTTTCTCTTCGATGTAGATGATGCCACTGAAGAGGAGATGCAGCGACTACTCGACGCCCTGGAGAAAGCGACGGCTGTCGTGCTGGTTCGTGAGTCACCGAATGGGTATCACATCGTAACAGAGCCGTTCAACTACACCACTCTCGAGGTCGATGTCGAGTACGAACTGAAGACGGATGGGATGTTGTTCGTCACGTTCCTGACCAACCACTCAGAGAGCGAAGCGTGAGACGAGTTCTGAGGTGTAGGTGAAGCTCCAATCCAATGGAACAAATACATCAAACAGCTATGTTCCAACAGTCCCAACACTAGCCTATGTCGAGCGGGTCCATCGATATCGACGAATTCGAAAACACTGACGAATTCGAGGAACAGAACGACACTGAGCAGATCGTGCTGTTCCTCGACGACCACGACGACCGTGCGTGGAAGGCAGCGACGATCGCCGAGCGACTCGGGCTGGACACGGACGCTGTGAGTGCAATCCTGTCGAGATTGAAGGAGCGGGGTCTCGTGCGGCACAAGCGTCCCTACTGGGCGATCACGGATGACAAAGACCGGCTCCACGCTGCCTACCGACTCCACCGACATCACGAGAGTGCAGCGGAAGAATACGGCGAAGAGCGTCTCGAGGACCTCCGGACCGACCAGATGGAAGAGGTACAGTAAACTACCACGCCCTGAAGGGCGTGGCATTCAGCATGGACTCCCGTTCTAACCGCTGAGAGCGGTAGGCGAATACTCGCCGTTCACGTTCATCATCCCGCTGTTCAAGCGCACGCCTACGGGTGCGCCTCCACGCCCAGACTTTTGCTGGTCGCGGAGATACTTCAGACCGATATTCTTCGCGGCGTTGTAATCTGCGTGAACATCGTACCCGCATTTCAGACAACCGAACTCGTCTTGTCCGTTGTTGTGTGGACGATTATCCTCGTGGGTGAATCCACACTTGGAGCAACGCTGACTCGTGTACGCCGGATTAATCTGCTTCACCACAAGACCTTCAGACTCGGCTTTGTACGTGACGTACTCGTACAAGCGATGGAACGCCCACTTGTGAACCGCCTTCGCATACGGCAAGCGTTCGCGGATGCCTTTGAGTTGCTCAAACACGATATGTGTGCAGTCGTTCTCCAACGCTTCTTCCACGAGTTCGTTCGAGATGGTGTGAAGCAATTGCTCGAAACGCCCGGTTTGCTTTCGACCGACTCGCTGAACGTTTTCGTGTGCCCATCGAGTTCCGGTCTTTTGCAGGTCTGCTCGACGTTTCTCATACTCGCGGTGCCAGTGGTTGAGTTCGCCGCCGCTCCAGAATTTCCCAGTTGAGGTGGTTGCGATGTTTGTGATGCCGAGGTCAACACCAAGGACGGAGACGTGCTTGGCATCGCCTTGTTCGGCCTCATCGTTCTCCACGGCGGGCTTTGTCCGCACATGAAGGTAGAAACAGTCCTCAACCTCGTCGTAGTGGAGCGTAGCTCCTTTCACGTCGTAGTCGTCGTTGAACAGATATGCGGAGTGTGGCGTATCACGCTGTTCATCGGGTAGGACGAAGTCTGCGGTCACTCGTCCGTCGATGGTGGCGAGTGTGGCGTGGTCGTCGTTGACGGTGACGGTTCTTGCGTCGTAGCTGGCGAACCGCGACGTGAAGTGTGGTTTCGAGGCGTTCTTGCCTTGTGACCACCGTTCGATAACTCCTTTGACGGCTTCTGCGGCGCGGTTTCGTGCAGCTTGCACGAGATTGGCTGGAAGCGGTGAATCATCCCGAACGTCGTAGTAGGTAAGGTCGTGGAGTTTCTGCTTGCTGGTGATTTTCCAGTCTGGCTCCCACGCTACGTCTACGACATGGTTGGCGGCGTCAAGGAAGTGGTCGGTTGTCTGGTGGAGGAGGTCAGCGGCACTCTTGTCCACATCGAGTTTGATGGGCACGGTTCGAGTGCTTGAATCTTCCACCATCTGTACTTCATATATAGTAGCCTGTATTTATACTGGTTCGGATTGACGTGGGGGAGTCGGCCTGCTATCGAGGAGTGTTTATGTATCGGGTTGTCGGCTTCCTCCCGCGTCATCAGAACTCGGAGAGTTCTGATTGGCTAACAAGACGCAAAGCGTCTTGCGAACGCCTAAAGTCGCAGGTTTCCGCCTTGCAGTCATTATGACCCGAAAGACGTTGCTCAGTATCAAGGAGCGAGTGGACACGAAAGTGGAGATCCCAACCCACGACGCTGAATTCTAATCGCTTGATTTCGGTTGTTTGAGGGTGTTAAAACTGGCGTGAACAGACGAAATCTACTCTCCTTCGACTTTTAAAGATACCATCTTGCATCAACACATGTTCAATCGTTGTTCAGTGTATTTCATTAACGATTCAATTGCCGCGGATCCCCCAGTTTCAAATCTTCCTAAACGCGTCTTTTCCGGGGATTTCACCCGAGTGTAGGTCGTCACCTAAACGGTGAAAATTCGTTTTTCGAGAGTCGCTACTGCAGACACATTTCTGGGATTTTTCTCCTTGTCGAGCGAGGTGAGTTTGATGACGTCACAGAATCTGGTGCAGTGTCCCATATTTCGGGTGGATGGGGTGCTCAGATGGGAAACCCACCCGAAGACCCATCTGTGATACATTCGTATCACAGCGTATGAGTAGCGACGGCAACTCCGGATCGGACGGCGAAATGGAGAAAATCAACGTCCGGGTGCCACGCGCGCTGCTCACCCAAATAGATGAAGTCTGGGAGCAACGCGGCTACGCCAACAAGTCCGAATTTATCCGCTATGCACTCCGCGACGCAGTCACCCCTCCAACACAGCTCTCTGAGGAAGCACTCGAGCACCTCGCCGAAAGCCGTGAACAGCGGGAGCAAAGCGAGACGGTCTCACACGAGGATGTGAAGGAACGTCTCGGCATCGATGACTGAGATTGAGTGGACGCCGAAAGCAACCGAACTCCTCTATCCAGAGCAGGCGAGCAATGTCCCACAAGCAGTTGATTCGTTGTTGGGTTAATACTCCAACACAGGTATAATGTTGGGTGGCAACCCAACAGTGAGGGATGGGCCACGAACTCCACACCGCTGCCGGTGACGCAGACGTCGAGTTCCTTGGCATGGAAGCCCTCGTCGTGGAGTTCTGAGCCAGTGCTGACGAATACTGGGATATTATTGGTGGGAACCCACCCCGTCTCTATTGAACTGCATATACACAAACACGTCCAACACACCCGAACATGACTACACTTCACATCACTGTCGGCGACCGAGCACAGCTCCGAGAGGATACGCTCCAGTTCATTCAGACAGCAGAGACTGGTGAACTGGATGCAAGCGATGAGCGTGCAGTCCTCCAGTTCGGAACCTATGACGATCTCGTCGACAGTCTCACCCCACTGCGCCTCAATCTCGTTCAGGCAATTGCCAAAGAACATCCCGCAAGTATGCGAGAGACTGCACGACTCGTCGACCGCGACGTCTCCGATGTGCATGCAGACCTGAAACAACTGGAGGTGCTGGGCATTCTCGAACTCAGGGAAGGAGGCCCTGGGGGAGCGATTCAACCAGTCGTCCCCTTCGATAAAATCGAGATACACATCGACTATCCACTTCTCGACGACGTCGATACAGACACCACTCCTGCGAGTGCAGATTAGCCACGTATATTTCACCCGCTGGAAAGGTGGGAAGGCAGTAAGAGGGAGTCGTGGTGAATCGATGAAAACGAATCGCCCGGATTCGGTTGTTTGAGAGTGTTCAGACTGGCGTGAACAGACGAAATCTACCCCCTCAATAATCAACCACCCACGACTTGGTCGTGGGCTTTCTCCTTGCTCCCTGTGAGTTTTCCCTTCGTCACCGAGTCAGGTGGTGGATACGAGTCGCTTCAATCGAATCGTAGAGCAAAATTGCCTGCTTGATGAGCGTGGCCTGGTGCTCAGAGTACTCCCAATCCTCTGCGTCGTGCCGTCGCTGTCGGCGTTCGACTGCTGGAATATCAGCACCGACGGTCGCTCGGAGTTCGTCAGCAGATTTCACATCGTATGCAGCCTTCCACTCGTCGATATCGTCCCGGATTGCACGTAATTCAGCCGTGAGTTCGTCTTTTTCGTGGTCGTTGATGAGGTCACGAATCTGATCGAAATACTGAGTGACTGGGTCGGGATGGTAACAGGTCTCACGGCCACGCTGAATCGTTTCGAGTTTATCGGCCTCGACGAGTTGGATGAGATACTTTTCGGCTGTGTTCCGGGCAACACCAGCAGCAGTAGCAATCTCGCCCGCGTTTTTTGGTTCGCGGACCGTCATCGCGACCTCCCGAATCCGGGCGACTTTTGCTGTGTGGTTTGAGGTTCCTGCGTCGCTCATACACGTACTCCACTCTCTGGCAGCATCAGTTTTTGAAGTTCAATTCAATATCTTGAATTAGCCCTGTTTTTCGCCCGAACAGGGGACACCGTTTGCGGGAGGAGACGTATCATTTCAGTCACATGCATAGGCGCGGGCTTGACTAGCCCAATCGAAAGGCCACTCCGCATCCTGTTCTGAAAACTGTGTTCACAGCCACGCTGTCCGCTTTTTAGCTGCGTGCTACTTTCGTGAGCGTAAGCCGAGCCATAGACTTATGTCAACATATATCAAATTGATTTAGACAGTAAATAATTGAATTATGACTGGAATACACTATAGCAACCTGGTGAAATCCGACTACGCGGAGAAGAGTATTCGAGAGATACTCGCATCACCGATCGACGCGCTCGTCGGTGTCGATGCAGATGATGTTGCTGCGCTAACTCATCTTGACATCGAGACTGTTCACGACCTGGCGACCGCACCCACGTTCAATCTAGCCAGGCGAATCAGAATGGCTGCTGAGGGAGACAACTCGCCAATGGCGAGCTACGGGCTCACACCCGCGAGTGCCACGGCGTCCGGGGAACCAACGCCAGTTGAAGACCTCGTAGACGCCGATATCAGTGCCTTAGCTGGCGTAACCGAACAGTTCGACGATGACATCCGAGACGCAATTGCATTGCGAACAATCCGAGATTTCTCACAGTGGCCACCGTATCAGCTGCCAGAGCAATACTCAGACAACTGAACGGCGTCACAACGGATGAGGATTCTTCGGAACGAACACCAGCCGAGTTAGTCCCAGTCGCCCGGCAATACAACACAGAGAAAGTGTTCTACGAGAAGGTGTTCCTCGACGAAGTTCTCGAATCAACAACACAGGAAGAAGAAGATGAGGAAAACACGGTCGAACGTCCAATCCTTGCACCATCGAAATACAAGCGAATTCAATATGGAAACGACTTGTTTTCGCGGACCACCAAGCGACGAACGAGGAGTGATGGCGGGGCCGCACGTGTCGGTGCCTCAGAATCCGGTGGATTCCCCATCACAATCGACGCATCTACGACACCTGATTCGTACACGTCGCCTGCACTCGGGGCGTTCTTGACCTTCTCGCAATCCTGGTATCCAGAAGGACTGTCCCTCGGGAATTTACTGCATAGCACGTCACTCGCACCGGGCGAAATGACCAGAATTGCCGTGCTCGATTGGGCACGTCAAATCGGGGTTTCTACTGACGAACGCATCGACCAGGCCGAACAACTCGATGCATCAACCGGTCGAACCCGTGCGATCGACGAGACACAGGATGCGACCGCACGGGAGTTCACCACTGGTAGTTCACAGGTCCGGAGTGATGCAATATCGAGCCAGTCGAGTGCCAGTGGCGGACTCGGGTTTTCGGGTGGGGGGTTCAGCATCGGTGCGAGTGGGTCGGGAAGCAAGGCGCGCACGCGCTCTGCTTCGCGGTCGGTGAGTTCCTCGAGTGGACGACGAGACCTCTCCGCATCGATGAGCCAGCGATTGACTGATATTACCCAACAGCAGGCGTCATCGACGCGGTCACGACGGGCGTCTATCGTGAGCGAGATTTCACAAGAAGAGTCCGTGGAGGCGAAGACGCGCATTGTGACGAACTACAACCACATGCACTCGCTGAACCTGCACTATTATGAAGTGGTGCAGATTTACCGGACTGAAGTTCGGCCCGAGGAGGCAGAGCCGATTATCTTCCTCCCGTTCGAGCCAATCGAGTTCAACAAGCGGATGGTTCGCCGGTATCGGGGTGCACTCCTCGATGCAGCGCTGGACAACGAAACCTATCGTTCGCTTGCGAATGCATTCGGCAAATCGATCGTAACCCTCCAGTCGGATATCTGGCCAGATTCAATCGCTGATGAAGAGAGCGAAGCGCGTGCGTACGCACGGATTGGTGTCATTGGCTCGCTCGAAGACGGGACGTGGGACGTCCCGTCGGATGCGACGCTCACCCGTCTTACGTCGATGTCTGGCGGCCAGAACGACAAGGTCGTCGACGAAGTGCAGATATATCGTCGGTCTACCAACGACCCCCTCCAACTCGACGTGCAGAACGGTTCGACTCCCGTTCCAGAGGGCGTTGATTTCGCCGATATCAAACGCATCGCTGTGTCGTTCGATGAAACCGCAGAAGAGACGGACGACGACCAGTTCAACCTCACCCTCGGGATTTCGTTCGAAGGCAACCAGGACAGCATCCCGATTCGAGGATTGTGGACAGCACAAAGTTCGGCCGAGTTCAACCCCGTCTTGTTCGTCGACCAGCCAATCGAATTCAACGAACTCGTTTCGACGCTCAATGAAAGCCAACTCTACTACAGTCGAGTCGTGTGGGAGCACTTAGACCAGGAGACGCTTTCGTTGCTCTTGCGGGACATGCCATTGTTCGGGACGAATCGAACTGCGGAACTCGTCGAACCGACTCCAGTCGCGACGTACGGCAATCTCGTTGGCTTCCGGCTTGCCCTCCCGGAGCCAATCCCCCTCGATGGGCTTTCTGCGTCAACTCGCGAAGGAATTTCGAGTGCAGTTGAAACCGACCTCGATGGAATCGATATCGAGGAGGGGCCAATCGAATACGGCTTCGACGGCTTCGATGCTGAATCACGGGATCACCAAACACTGTTGACGATGGTCAATTGGTGGGGGAACTGGCGAGACCGCAATTACGACGCGGCCGCCGTCAAAGACGAACTCGTTTCGATGCCGAGCGACGGCGTCCACATGGAGCCCATTCTTGGACGAGCGAATGCGGCGGAGAAACTGGACATCACTCGATTCTGGGACTGGCAAGAGTCGCCGATTCCGTTCCAGGCGACCGCGATCAATCCCGTGGACACAGGGTCGCGAGCGTCCGATGAGCAGCTCACACCTGGCTCACTCGACTCGCCGATCGTCAATATCCAGACGCCACCGTCTGTTCCAGATCCGGCTGGGCTGTCGGCCATCCTTAACGCGGTGTCGACCGCGAATCTGTTCCGCGATATGTCCGGCCTCGACCAGACTGCTGCAGTTGCCCAACAGGGCCAACAGTCGACGAGCGATGCAGCAACGAGTGCGACGAAGACGACGATGGCGGGAGCCACCGCCCAGAGCAAGATTGCCTCCCAGAACTATCAAGCGAAGTTGAAGGCCGACACCGAACGGATGAAAACGCTCGCGTCGCTTGTCGGAGCGTCTACTGGTGGCTCGTCAGGGACCGACAGAACGACGGACACGAATTCCGGATTCGGCGCACTCTTCAACGAAGCCGGAAAGCAATCAACCACCTCATCGCCGATGACGAACGGCGGAGCCGAGAACACCACAGGGAAGTCGAATTCCGGAATCGGTGACATCGGTTCGTCGAGTGGGTCTTCCTCGAACGGGTCGACCGTCAATGGGAGTTCTCACGAATACCGGTCGCGTGAATCGGATTCGACTGACTTGCCTGTCGATATGTTGCAGAGCAAAGCCGACCCCGTCGGGAGGGCGACGGATGCAATGTACAGGCTCGATTCGATGAGTGACGACTCGGGCGTTGTACCGGCCCAGTACCCGTCTGCGACATCGGACGACGATGTGGACCTGAGCGGTCTTCGAGCGAACGGGCTGTACTGGAAGGAGCAAATCGTCAACGCTGCGAAAGCAGAAGAACGTGCGTGGACGAAACAGGATACGTCGAAGAAAGACGAGGCTACGCAACTGTCGAAGCTCGAATCCTACTATGGGGTCGTCGCCGAGGCAGGAGATGGCGTCATCACCGAACAAGGTGCGAAAGCGTACGCCAAGAAAGCGAAAAACGACGAATCTGCGTGGAGTGCTGCCTTCATCTCCTACGTCGTAAATCAGGCCGGTGTGACGCACGCTGATGGATTCGCATTCCACTTCCGACACCTGAACTACGTCGTCAACGCGCTCGTCAACCGCATGAATGGAGACCGCGAACGGCCCTTCTGGTTGTTCTCCGCTGCAGAAATCACCCCAGAGGTTGGTGATATCCTGTGTAAAAATCGGAAAGGCAAAAACAAGCCGTGTTCTGACCATTCGCTTCAGAGTCTGGCGCAGAACTATACCGCCATCGGCGATGTAACCGGAAAGCACGTGCCGAAAGATGAGATCTATGGACGGTCGCACTGCGACATCGTCGTCGAGAAGAAAACCATCGACGGGGACGACTACATCGAGACCGTAGGCGGCAATACGATCGACCTCAGCGGAGTCGCGGACACCGTTGGGCGCAAGCGATGGAAGTTAGACAGCGACGGGCACGTCGAATATCGCGTCGATACCAACAATTCCAAAGTCGATGACTGCTCTGTCTTCGGCTACATTCGGATTATGGTGCCCAGTATCGACGAAGTGCTGCGAGAGGAGGGGTCCACGCTCGCTTGAGATTGCGGTAGCAGACCAGCTTCTTGGCTACTGATTTACTTTTTATCGAAGTACCTCCAAACACGAATCGTTGCGAATGAGGGGAGTGCTGGCTATTCTACAAAATTGAGTCGATAGTCCACGGAGTTGGGTTCACTTATTATCGCCAATTAAAGAGCGACTACTTCGACACGAGTCGAGACAAAGGCACGTGCCCGAACTGCCAGGCGTACGTCCGGTCGACTAACGGAGGACCGATTTCTGACCTGCAACCGATATGGCTGGGTGGTTGGCTATCCATTCCTTCGATGGCTTCGTTACCCATCCTGGGTTGACTACTACTTCCGTGACTAGCTTCCGTTGTATTCAGGCGTACCAGTCAAATTATTAAGGAATCAATGAGTAGCCTAACCATGGTGAGGGGACTAGCATCTCGTCTCAAAGACTACTTTGAGGAGAGGACACAAGAGAATTTACGGAGTGTCATAAGCTATGAGCAAGAAGAGTACGAGATTGTGTATCTCCGTGACGATGTCACCGAAAAATACACCAGAGAGCAACTCAGAGATTCGATAGACAATACGCGTCTGGAATCGATGACTGCGCCGGTATACGACTCACTCTACTCTGATGACCATGGGGAACTGACGTGCCTGGTCAAGTGCTTCGAGCATGTGGTCGAATTGAACTTCGTCCTTGGTGATTTTGAGGGAGTCACTATTGGGCTTGATGAAGCGGCATTAGCAGGCTCTCAAAATCTCGTGGCTGGAACGAGACAGATTTTCATTGAGGAACGGGCCGCATGAGTTGGTGACTTTGCCTGCATAGTCTGGATTACACGATTCGAGGAGAAAGCCCACGATGAAGTCGTGGGAGGATGTCAGGCGGCTTAACGTTAGGCCTAATCGTAAGAATACGTCAGGCAATAGTCGATTATCTGTCACTGAAAACACCCACTAGTAGGTTCAACGAACCCGATACACGCCAGACTGCACCTTATTCAACTTCCCTTTCTCGGTTAATTTGGTGAGAGCACGACTCACGCTCGATTTCGGACGGTCAATCTCGCCAGCAATCTCTCCTGTTGTTAACGTCGTCTCCTCGCTCTGCTTGAACGCCCCGAGAATATCCGTTTCCACCGAACTGGCGACTTTACTGAGGATATCGTTTTCAAACGCAATATCAGCGAGCTTTTCTACATTGAGTATTGCGTTAGTAACTTCGCCTGTGGCTGTTTGATGTGATTTAATACGGAGGACACCAGCCTGAGTCAGCCACTGAACCTCCGCAAACGTGAGCGAACCTGCCTCAGCTGTGATGTCTGTGTCAGTGGTGACGTTGTACGCGTCAAATTTCCTTCCGTTCGACATGCGTGCCCTGTTTTACCGGCAATGTTAAAATATTTACCCGCAATGTTAATTTCTTTTCCCTGGAATGAAATGTCATTAACGCTGATTTCAGCAAGGCTTTTCAGTAATGCCGGGCGTAGAATGAAGTGAGCGCAGGCGCCAGCGTGAAGAGCCTGTTCGACCATGTCCCTTGATGGATGTGGGGGCAGGAATCGGCGCCTGTTACTATACTCTGAGTCACAACCCACGCAGGATGCTCCCCAGATTGTCGAACCCATCCCTCTCAAGTGTCCGTACGACCGGGTTCAGCGAATCACTGATTGGAGGCTGGCTCCCCTGATCCGCAAAAACAGCTCCCTTGTACCAACAACAGATTCGTTGACGGACGCTGTCTCCACGGTGACCGGGTAGCTGTGCGGGCGTGTACTCAACGCTATTTTGGTACATCCCATTGAACGCCTGTCCCCACTCGTCAGACCGAGCTTGTTTGGCATGCACAACGGGAAAAACGGGATTCATATAGTCGTACTGCTGCTCGAGGGTGTGGGCGAGGTAATTTGCCGTCAGGTCGGCAAGTAACGCATTCGGGTAGTAGAACTCCGATTTCTGGCCGTGAGCTGTTGTGGGATGGTCGTCTGTGAGTCCGGAGAGTGCCTCTAAAAAGGGCTTGGCTTTCTGTTCGTTTCCATCAATAATCACCAGCGGAGTTAAACCGAGAACAAGGAGATCGTTCACGTGGATTGCTGAGTGAACCGCTTCGACCTGCTGGAGATTTGTGTTCTTGTCACGCGCTCGGCTGTGAGCAAATGCTTCGAGGTGCGCCCGATTCGCATGAATGAGATTCTCGCAAAACCCCTGCAACTCGGTGTGCTCGTAATTGTTTGCCTTGTCGTAGAACGGTTTGAACCCAATGTCCGCGCCGTGCTCATAGATGGAGCTGAGGATCTCGGGTTCTTGCTCCCGTGTCGAGTGTACTGCGACGGTGACAGTCGTCCCACCAACGGTGCTCGCATCGAGTGCGATCGAGGAGGCGAATGACGCGGAATTTGTTTTGAAGAGAGGGAGAGTCATTGATCGTATCGGTGGCACATAGTCTGGTACTGGTTGGCTCTGTAAGTAAGTGAGAAGGGGAGGGTATTATACCGCATTTATTTTCTTGCGAGCGGCGCGGACTCGATCGTTGACAGTCTGTCGGCTTACGTTCCGGACATGTGCCCAGATCGCTTGACTACTCGTGTACTGTTCGGTGGTCATCCAGTAGTCCAACGTCTCTGCTGGCGAGCCAAGCTCGTTGGCAAGAGCTGCGAGTTCGATGGCGGTGATACGGCGTCCTATATCGAGCGGAGTTCGTTCGGTTGCCTGCTGGCTGATGAACTGACTAATGGATAGGTGTACCAGAGTTTCGCCGTCTTCATCTACAAGCCAGACTCGAACGTCGCTCTCAGACTGGTCAGCCATAGCTGGAGAGTGCTCTTGCATCCAACTGAAAGGATGTTGTGGCTGACCGACTCTCGCCACTTCGAACCGCTATTGTCGTTTGAGGTGGGTTCATTCGAGAATCTCGAACACGTCGACTGCTTTGTACTCTTTGCCGCGTTCTTTGCCGGTCACTTCTGCTACGAGCCCATCTGCTTCGAGATCGTCGACGACCTTGTAGGCAGTTCTGCGTGAAACGTCGAGATACTCCACGAGGTCGAGTGTAGTGAAGTACGGATACTGGAGCAACTGCCGAGCGAACCGGTCCGTGCTCGTAGCGCCTGGGTACTCCTGTTCGTAGCGCGTTTGGAGCTCTCGAAGCTGGTGTGTCCGGTCGTAGGACGTCGCCGCTTGGCTTCGGAGGCCTTCGAGGAAGAACGTGAGCCACTCGTCCCACGCACCCTCTTCGCTCACCGCACGCATCCGTTCGACGTACTCGACTTTGTGCCGGTTGAAATACGCACTCGGGTAGATGTAGGGACTTTCGAGGTAGCCCTTACTTGCCAAAAAGAGGATGATGAGGAGGCGACCAAGGCGACCGTTTCCGTCAGAGAATGGATGAACGGTCTCGAAGAAGTAGTGGATGATAGCAGCATCGACGAGTGGATGATACTGCCCACCCAGCTGGATGTACGATGCGAGTGACTGCATGAGCCCATCGAGCGCCTCGGGCGTCGGTGGGACGAACGGACGCTGTCCTGGCTGTGGACTCGAAAGATGAACCATGTGGTCGCGGAATTCGCCGACGATGTCACCCTCGTTTCGAACGTCTTCGAGCAGCATCGAATGGAGTTCTTTGATGAGCGAGAGGGTTATTGACGCGCCACTCTCGATTCGTTCGAGTCCGTACGTGAGCGCAGTCTCGTAGTTGAGCGCCTCTTGTAGGTCTTTCTCGATTCTGGATTCAGTCTCGTCTGCGGGGTGTCTTGTATGATACGCCTCGACGTCTTCATATGCGACCTCTGCCCCTTCGATTCGTGCGGATTCGACAGCTTCGATGCGAATGAGGGAGGTGTAGAGAACTGCGGAGAAGTCAATTGTCGAGATGATACCGTCCACGCGACCGATTTGATACGCGGCATCAGCCACCAGATCGTGTGTCTGATCGGTGAGATCGTGCTTCGGCTCTACAGGAAGCGACTCGGGGGAATAGTACGGGTGGGGATGGGAGGGGACGTACTTTCCCGGTGCACTTTCTGGAAGCTCCTTCGTGGGCATTGCACTTAGCACACTCTTCCCTCTCTGTTGGTATAGCTGTTTTTATAGTGGGTATACGAAGGAGTGGTCTGCCAGTTGCCTACGCGGCAGTCTTCCCAGAACCGTACGTCTATATTTAATACCGAGTCAATTCACGCTTAAATCCTCGTAGCTGAACCCTCGTGGTACAGCAGTACACTAATTACATCAGCACACCAATTTCAGGTCATGCCCGTGAGCATCGACGACTTCGAATCCGGAGACCTTCCACAGGGGCCAACGGTCCCCGAGCAGGTGGTTTCATATCTGTACACACACCGCGACCAGGCATTCACCCGGTCTGAGATTGCCAGTGCTATCGGCGAGAACCCGAACACAGTCGGAACCGCCCTGTCGAGGCTGAAGGCACGTCGTCTCGTTCGCCACCGGGGAGAATACTGGGCGATTACACCCGACGAATCTCGACTCGTCGATGCATACGACCTCCACATCGCGAGCGAGCGACTGAACGAGAACGAGGGCGGCATCGACGCCGACGAGTGGGACTTGACGGCCCCAAAGACGCCACACCCAAGCGAACGAGGCGAACGCGAGGACAAATCCTAAATGCAACCGGAGCGCGGCGACGTCGTACGGAGTGCAGATCCGTTCAAACTCGGGAATGATAGACAACGTCCGTGGCTCGTCGTCAACAACGATACGCACCCGTTCGGCGGCGAACAGTACATCGCCAGTCGCCATCTCGACGAAAGCGTACGACGATTCGGTAGCCCTCTCAGAAGACGTCTGGGAAATCGGTGGTGTCCCTCGGGAATCGTACGTCTCTCCATGGGCGGTCCATTCGCCGCGAAGTGAGGACTTTGTCGCCTGGCAAGGACGCGTGACGGATGGCTTCGTCGAACAGGTCGTAACAAAACTGGAGACGTATCTTCACCTCAGTGAAGAACGTTGAGAGGGCGTGCGGCCAGTCACCAAACGTCAAGAGTTCTTTCCGATTGACATGGCGTACAACGCTGCCATGACCATAGCATCTCTCACCAGAGAGCAGTGGTCAACGTCGTTTTCTTTGCGCTCAAGCCACGGTGCGGTGACACGTTCCACGCTCGAACGTAGTTCGGGCAGGTCCGAGTAGTAGCTCGGACTAGGGTTCATCGAATGCGAGGGCATCAGCGACAGCTACAGGAAGCACTGGTCGCGGTGCCCCCTCATGACGCAGCACTCGCTCAGATTTTTCGTCTCCTCATAGACCGCGCGTGCTATTGGGACACCCCGGAGGAAGTTGTGCTCGTACAGAATTTCGACGCCACGCTCGGTCGGCCCCCAGAACTTCGAGGGAAGATTCCGCGTCGACGCATTCGGTTCGTGAACGTAGACGTCGAGGATACCCGCCTCTCGAAGTCGTTTAAGCTGATCGAGAATCGCTGCCTCGTTCTTCGGAATCATGTAGTCAAGCTCGGCCAGCGACATGAGGTGAGCCGGGTGACCAAGGATTAACTGGATGATGAGGTGTCGAGTCTCCTGTGAGAGCAGCTCGCGCATTTGTCGCTGCTCTGCAAACGGGTCCTCGAATCCCTCCGGGGCCGTGTGGCTCATATCTCAATATAGCCTGCTCGCCTGCATAATGGTTTGGGTGAACTAAGTCAATAAAATCGGTATTTTACTGAGTCAATCAGAAACGCCTATGGCCCAGTCAATTGTGTCCACCAATATGAGTGGGCCGTCCGTTCCCCCGAACGCAGGCAAAATCATGACAGCCGTACAGCGGGCACTCCGGGGCCTTGACGTCGGGGCTACCGAAGCGACGCAGATTCTGTCGTGGGCCAACAGTGAGACGCCAGCAATCTACGACCGCGACCAGACTGCCTATCTCGTCCTCGGAAGCTACCGAGATCCATATCTCCGACGTGTACGAGCGGTCAGCGATCGATTGAACCGTCGTTATGGAACGTACGCGTTTCTCATCGGGGATCTCACCGACATCGATATCCCACGCCTCCCCGAATTCCGCGTCAAATTTCACATCACCGCGACGCTCAGTGACTATGTCGCCGCCGTCTTCGAACAGGATGAAGGTGGCGAAGTCAACGAACTCGGCAAACTTGGAGAAACCGAGTACTTCGAGAAAGCGTACGCCTTCCCCCGCGCGTACCATTGGGAGATGGAAGAGAATCTCACAGAAGAGCGTGACGTGCTCGCTGCTGGAGCACAAATTATGGCTGCCACGAACGTCGACGAGGAGACGAAAGCTGCAGAACTCGAGGCACTTGTTGACCGGGCAGCACACACTGGTATCGACATTACAGTCGATGACGTGACGAGTACGCTCGAAGACAAACAAATCGACGTCCCCTCGTACAGCTGGGTCCACTTGAAGGACTTCCGCCTCTTCGAACTCCACGGGCGGTGTTATCCCTGGACAACTGTGGATGAGCTCCTCGATGCAACGGACGAGCTTCCAGGGTCGCCCAGACCAAGTTGGGAACAACAGTAAAAGATATTCGTACGAATACGATTACCCAAGAAGCAAACAACGAGCCAGTTCGCACTCAAATCCTCGTAGGTCAGCTACCCACGACTTCAGTCGTGGGATTCCTCGCTACCGCCGTTTGAACCACCGTGCGGTAGTTGAGGCTGGGTTTCTCAATGCATACATGTAGGCACAGCCTCAGTCTGAAACTGGTCGAATTCGATGGTTCGGCTAAAATCGTGCATCCTGACGGTCCTAATGCCCGTGTAGTCTCAACTTCCACAACCTCGGAAGATAGTTTTGTTGCGTGCCTTATTTTCATCATCTGACCCCACGGAACATCCGATTGATAAGTGTGTGGGCTTACCAGTATTGCTACTGTCAGCTATTAGACGAATAGAACGAACCGTGCTGCATACAGCGCGCGAGTCTGGCACAAGAGTTTAGTCGCTAACGAACAATTGAATCGTTCGAATCAGAACGCAGACTCACCGTTGAACACGTAACGAATCAACGAGTTCGCGTTTCCTGTCAAGCCTGTCGAAGAACAACGAATCGTAGTCCCTAATGTTCCACGCGTCCGCAGTTTCGGGGTCAATCCACTCCAGGTATTCGAAAAACGCCCTGAGTGCCTCGAAGAACTGGGGTTCTGCCCCCCAGTTCCAACACGGGAGCACGTCGTCCCTAGCCCGAAGTTGTTCGATTCGATACCACGGTTCGGCTCTGTCGTAGTATCGAGTTGCTTCTGCCGACCCCGTAAAGAGATGCGCATCACCGACCCACTCCTCGAACAGCCCGACAAGACACGCACGCGTCGAATTTGACCATTCATCTTGTAGCGCATCGTACGCGGCGTCTTGCAGAAGCCAGGCGTAGGATGTGAGTGTATTGCGAAGGGAGGTCGCTTGGGTAGTTTCGCCCGCTCGTTGAGCATAATAGATGGCGAATAAGAGGTCGGCGACGGCCTCGTCGCTGTCCATATGCGACCGGATGCCACACGACTGTAATCGGGCTTGCGCGGACATCGCTCGGTAGCGTGCTGCCTCCTCAAACCTCTCTTCCTTAGCGAACGCATCGGCCTGGCTTGCCATCGACGCCTCGAAGACCATTACGCTATACTCTCGCTCAAGAGACAATAAGATTCATCGGTAACGTCTGTCTTCCTTTGCTCAATGTGCCCGGAATCGGTGATGTAATCAGAACGAATCACACGCAAGGGCCAGCTGCTGAACTCACCCTCTATATTCAGCACGCCACCATATATCGTTTTCTTGATATCCCGCCGACAACGACGGGTAGTAGTCTGCCTGTATCTCTCACCCCTCGGCCCTTTTGTACGGAGACTAGGTGGCTGGATCAGTCGTCTGCCGTGTAAGCTCCGCTCCGATGTTCAATCCGATGGACTTCAAGTACGAGCGCATCGTGATCGAGGACACACGCAAGTCGATACTGCCCCACACGAAGCTTCTCAAAAGGGCCACCGGTGAGCGGTTCGAGATAATCGCCGGGATCACGCCAGGGGTCGTCGACGATCTCGTCGAGTTTCGAAACGATGCGGTCCTGAACGTGGTGTTCGAGGTTGTCGAATTGTTTGGCAGCCCGTGGAGCGAACTTCCATGTCCACTCGTCGTCCTCACTCGCCATCCGAGTCGTTGTCCATCATCGCGATAACTTCCTCCCGGGACACGAGTCCCTCCTCACCGGTACGAAGTCCGTGCTCGCTGGCTGCAATCTGCTTCCAGCCCTCACGCGAGAACTCGGGGTGCTTGACAGCGTCTCGGGCCGCATAGCGGAGGAATTCGCTGCGCGAGTTGAAGCCCTGTTCTTCCCACGTTGCGTCGATGTCATCGAGGAATGCTTGTGTAAGCCGAAGGTTGATCTGAACGGTCTCCGGCCCGTCGTCCCCGGTCGAAGTTTTGGCACCAGACATGATATACGAGTGCTTTACGTACGCATATCAGATAAGCATTCTCCCGCTACAGGTGTGGCCCTATTCTCTGTCGTGACGCGGTACCCACGTCCAGAGCTTGGTAACCATCAACAACGACGGTCTCGAAGAGTCGTTATGTCTGAGTCTCGCCAAAAGCCCATCGAACGGGAACGGCGGCTGGCTGACGCGTATAGCGTCGGTATCGAGATTGCAGACATATACCGCCATGGAACGTCCCTCGTCACAACCATCGGTCAGGCATCAGCTTCGACCGAAGCCCTGGAGGACTCCTACCCAGCGTGGCATCCGGCCCCATATTCATTCAGAGGATGTTCCGAAGCTTCATCTACCGCGAGATCACTGCTGAGAGCTACCAACGTATAGGCCACCGTTCGACCCTTTTAGAAATACAAAGACGCTGCGTGAGGGCGTTTGTGAAACAATGACCGAGTATACGTGCGAACGCCGAAACGAATTTCACGTATAGTCGACATATAAGGGAGTATACTAAGAGCGTGCGTCCCAGGACTGTAGTGTTACATTCACGCTGTAGTTGCACACCTGCTGGTTCTCTACGTATCGAAGGACTATGATGTCCATCTCGTTGAGAGAGTTCGACTTATCACTACAGGTACTACGACCACAGCATCTCAATGTGGCGCTCAATTGCAGTGAGCACTGTCGAGTAGACCTCGAGTGGGTGCAGCGACGGAAGTTCGAGGTCGGTAATCTCAAGAGCATCTGGCGGTTCGTGGAAGTGCAATCGTCTGTTATGCGTGTTCGGATGGCGATCCCATCGACACTCCCAGCGGTCACCATCTTCGTGGTCCTCGACGTAGTGATAGGAGAAATCGCCAGTGGAAAACCATCGAATGTCGAGTCTGGCTGCTGCTATCGAGTCGGGATAGTGGCCAGCATCAAATCGCACGTGGAGAAGGCGCGGTTCGTATGAATCTGGGTCGAACGTCGTTTCAGCGACGAGGGGGTCTGCCGAGAGGTGGCGTTCCAGGAGGCGCAACGTCTGGCGGTCAGGTGGACTAGCCGAATCGTCTGACGGAAAGCTCATTTAGGCGCGAATCAGGTGCCCGTCGTTCTGGGAGAGCTGGCGAGCGAGTTCGTACAGCCGGATGTTGCGAATCACGCCCTGCCACTCGCTGATTGCGGTCATCCGTTCGTGGATGGTGTCGTGGCTATCGTGGTCAAATACGTTGACGGTTGTGGGGTCTGTCGTCTCGAACTGGGCTTCGTACTCCGCACGCTTCGTTTCGAGTGCTTCTACGCGAGCGATGATCGCTTCGATAGTGAGGTCGGCTGCGATTCGACTGGCCTCTTGCCATTCGAGGTAGCCGTCGTTTCGCTCGTAGGTTGCCGGGCGGCTCTCTGTGTTAGCGCGGGCGATGCCCATCTCTGCTAAGCGTTCGAGGTGCTTTTTTGCGGCGTTCGGCGAGCAGTCTGCGAGTTCAGCGATGTCGGTGTACTTCGTCGGGGATGTAATCCCGAGGAGCACGTCGTAGACACGGCCAAACGTGTCCGTTCCAGTCTGCCATCGACGCTCGGTATCGTCGACATTGGGAGCCGGGTCGAACTCGGTCATAGCTACTCGTAGGTAGCTATTTGCAATATATATTCATGTTTTTTAAATATATGCGAGAGGTTGCGATAGCAAGATTATGGGTCACTGTCATGGCATCCAGTCATTACCCTTGATTCAACCGACGTCTATTGCCCGCTCTATACGGGATTTATTCACGTTACAAAGAAAATGGAAAGAACAATTCGTCTCACCTGGGCGTGTTCGAATGAGACGCCCTCAAAGAGTCAAGACCGCCAAGACTCGAACTCGATTGCAACAACCTCTACAGAAATCGAGACAAAGTATCTGGAGGCTTATCCTCGATGTACTTCACGATTACGCCATCCATCATTCGAACCATTTCAAGTGCCTCCACTATGAACGAATTCCCTGTTGGTTCAATATAATCGAATTCGCCGGTGTGGACTCCGCGAGCTGTGAAACGAATCGACACCAAGTCACCTTCCACGATACACTCCTCTAGTGGAAACCTTTGTCACTCCACCTCTAGTTTTGATAGCGGTCTTGTTGAGGGTGTGATATCTGTCCGATACTACTTTATGCTACTATGAGCTACATTCGATTACAATGCCGGTTCATCTCGAATCACACGTTCCGGAACTCAATCTCAAACCCGGAACCACCAAATCCGACATCGTACAATTCCTGTACGAGAACCCGGAATGGGGATACACTCCAAAGGACGTTACAGACGAACTCGATATCCCTCGAGGCACCGCAACCACCACGCTCAAACGCCTCTATGACACCGACTACGTCGGTAAAACCAGTGACGGGTACTACCACGCTCTCAGCGACCGAACAGACATCCAGCGATATCTCTCAAACCTCGACCAGCTCTACCGCATGTTCGGACACCACCGATCCGACACCACTCCTGAGGAACCTACGCGTAAAATCGGGGAGGGGAGAACCGACGAAGATCTTGATGCAGAACTCGCGGAACTCGAAACTAACTTAGAGTGAATGAGTGAAGTACCTCGGGGACAAGTGGTTCGAGAGACCGCAGGTCTCTCGTTATCACGAGAGAGCACGCTCTCTCGTAGACCCCGAGGCACTCTGCCTCGATTTCTGTAGACTTCCGTATCTTTGGTGCATTTGAGCCGGATGACGAGGCGTACGATTACCACACCAATGATGGGGGTCTGTACGACCTTCCGGTTTCGAGTGTATTGAATCGGTATCAGTTCAAGGCGACGCTCAGCTGATTCGGTTAGATTGAACCAGATTTATTGAGGAGTTTCGTTCCCTGTCTCGGTTGGAAGAATGAGTCAATAACTATCCCAGTATAGACCATCACAGTGTTGACCACTACAGTTAGTACGCATTAGGAACGTAGAACTCGTTGATGGGACACACCAGTCAACCGGGCGAAACCGATGGGTTCGATACGTGGACCGCACTCAAACTCATAACTCAAGACACACGTGCCAGTCTCCTCTCGGATATCGTCGGCCACCCAAAGGGATTGCCAAGTGTCCCCGAACTTGAGTACACGAACCCGAGCATCGGATGAAGCGCAATCGAGGGACATTTCCGAAAGCTCACTGAGGCGGGAGTCGTCAAGGCCGTTGAGTTCCCCAAAGGTAAACGGCGTCGAGACCTTCCCTACAAGTTCTATCGTATCACCTCGGAAGCGCGGGAGTTGTTCGACCGTAACAACCTCTTCAACGAAGACGTGTGGCGCGAAACCTACGCCAAGGTGAAGAAAACACCCGAGATACGGGAGATTGAGTCAATGCCACGCCCGGTGGAAAACGCTTAGAGTGCGTAGTCGAGGAGTCTCATTCTTTCCGCTCGTGTGTTTTGCGACGAGTATCGTCAGTCAGAGTGGACAACACCTCCGAGTTGCTTGAACGAGATAGTGGGGGGTAGGTTTCGTCTGTTCACGGCAGATACACGCCTTCTATCTACAGTATCTCATGGGAAATAGCATTCAGAAGGGGTACATTTCGCTTGTTCATGAAGAAGGCAACACATCTAATTCTGGAGAGAGGGAGAGTACATTTCGTTTGTTCTCAGGAGATACAGCCTATCGCTGTACAGAATCTTAGGGGGAGTTGCTTATCGAAGGGGGTAGGTTTCGTCTGTTCACGATGGATAGACGCCGTCTCACTGTAGAATTTCAGGGAATTTGATTGTCGGGGATGGAAACTTTCGTCTGTTCCAGAGGAGAGGAACCCACCCATCAAATTCTGGAGAGGGGGAGAGTACATTTCGTCTGTTCTCAAGAGATAAGACTCGTCTCTGTACAGAATTTCGTGGTGGTTACTCATCGGAGGGGGGGGTAGATTTCGTCTGTTCACGGTGGATAAGTGCCCTCTCGCTGTAGAATTTCATAAGGAAGTGGAATTCGCAGGGGGTAGCTTTCGTCTGTTCTGAAGAAAGTCATCCATCAAACCCTGGTGGGAGGGAGAGTACATTTCGTTTGTTCACAGGAGATACAACCGATCACCCAACAGAATTTCATGGGAATTGCTGGTCCGAGAGGGTAGATTTCGTCAATTCTTGGTGAAGACAACTCTACATCGAATACTGGCATGGAGGAGGGTAGCTTTCGTCTGTTCGCGGAGGATACAAGCCTTGAACGGGTAGTATTTCGCGTGAATGGGTTGCCGGAGAGGATAGCTTTCGTCTGTTCAGGGCGCTCATTCGAGCGAACGCTTTTGTTCAAGTTCCTGGCGAACTTCGAAGACAGTCTCGGCATCGAAATCGAGGTCGTATTGGTAGAATCGACCTCCTGATTGTCCACTATTTCTGTCGTTCATCGTAAGGAACCCGAGCATCGACAGTTCAGAGAGGTGGTTCTGAACGCTCTTGAGAGATTGGAGAGGACTATCTCCCCAATGATTCGCAACGTCTTCGTAAGTCGATTGAATGGTCTTTGACCGCGCAGGAAGATCCTCGATGACGTCGAGACGGGCAACTGCTTCGAGCACGTACTGCGTGTGGATAGTTTGGTCTTGGATTTTGTTTTTGAGGTGGCCGCGTTCGACCTCTTTTGAGGCGGTTTCGATGTGCGTGTCTCTGACGACGTCGTCCTCTGCACGTTCGGCAAGGACACCTCCAGTGAGCAGGAGATCAAGGGCTTGTCGGGCGTTACCCGAGTCCCGCGCTGCGAGTCCCGCACTCAGCGAAAGGGCTGATTCATCACACGCTCCATCGGCAAACGCGAGTTTTGCGCGGTGTTCCAGGATGGTTCGTAGCTGGTTTGCATCGTATGGGGTGAACGAAATCTCCTCTTCACGGAGTGAACTTTTGACCTTTGCAGAGAGGCGATTCCTGAACGTGTAGTCATTGCTGATGCCGATTATTCCGACACGGGCGTTGGTGATGTGGTCATTCGCCCGGGCACGTGGGAGTTCATACAGAAGGTTATCCAAGTCTTTCAGGTGGTCGATTTCATCGAGGACAAGCAGGAACGACCCACCGTGGTCGTCGAGGTGTTCGTAGAATGCGTCGAGCGCATCGCGCGTCGAAAGGCCCCGTTTTGGGAAGGGTTTCTCCGCAGATGATTTGAGCTGGTTGATGTGACGACGGAGAATGCTGTACGTACTTTCGTTGGTACAATTTCCGAATAGAACGGTGAGGTCATCGGCACTTTCTCGCGACTCTGCTTCCTCTTCGAGTGCGTCAAGGATGTAGCGCGTCACAACCGTCTTTCCAACCCCTGTTTTCCCGTAGACGAATATGTTCGGTGGTGACCTGCCAAACAGCACGTCAGAGAGTGCATCTCGATAGGCGGCAATCTCCTGGTCCCGTTCAAGGATCTGATCTGGCTGGTAGTCCTCCTTCAGAACTTCCTTGCGAGAAAAAAGTGTGTGAGTCACCTCGTTGAACGGGTTCGACGCGTCGGATGGCATATGATATTCATACGCACTCACCACCCATTGATAAAATCACAGGTTTTCTGTTTCGTTAAAGTAGAGTGTTTCGTCTGTTTCGTTTGTTATACCTCTAATTGTAATCTGGCTCTATAGGTCGTCTATCTGCTGAAATTGCGTGGGAACAAACGAAATGTACTCTCCCTCATTCCTGCTTTTGGTGGGGAGCCGGTTCCTTCAGGAACAGACGAAACCTACCCCCTCTGAGTACTACTCCTCCGGAAATTCTACAGCGAGAGGGCGTGTCTCCGCCGTGAACAGACGAAATCTACCCCCTCACCCCAACCCAAACTGCTCTCGGTTTGCCGTTGGTGGACTGGTAAGATCCTCACTTGGTAGAATTCTACACAGAGACGACGCCTACTTCCTGTGAACAGACGAAACCTACCCTCCCTCTGCGAATGCAAGGTCAGTCTACCCGTCGACCTTCGAGATGTCCGTGCGATATAGGAGAGTTACATTCCAACGCACAGCAGCGAGGATACGATTTTAATTTCTTACCAAACAATGCTTCTCACAACGCTTCCAAATGTTTGGTAAGAAATTCTCGCCCAAACGCAACCCGCGAATCCTGGCAAGAAAACTCGAGAGAGCACCAGTCATTGGTCTCTCGTCAGCTCAATTCCTGTTGCCTACGACACGACGTGAAGTGTGAAAATGAGAGTGCATTTCGTATGTCTTTTTCCAAGATCGTGGCTCTAAATTGGCGTAGAAAGAGAGTTCATTTCGCATGTCCTCAGCCAGTTGGTCCGACGTTCCGAGCGTTAGGATGAACGAGGGTCTTCTGAGAGTTCGTAGAGGCCACCACCGAGTTGACGAACGTACCCGTGTTCGACGAGTCTGAGGAGGCGGTTCTGGATGTTCCCTCGAGAGTAGGACGTTTCCTGGGCGATGTACGAGGGCGTACATCGACCCTCAGTGAGAAGATCAAGAACTGCGTTGTCGGTTGGATTGAGAGAGATAGCCGGCATTGAACGTGAATTCAGGGGATGTGAATATAATGATTGGGCAAGTCCAATCGTTATTGTTTTTAGAATGTGCTAATCACAATAATTATACCACCCCCAGTTGTGTCTCTGGACGAAGCGCGGTATCGCACAAAATGGCCAGGTGCTGGAACACCTGACCGCGCTTCCCGTGTGAGAAGCAATGAAAGATACGACAATACATCGTGAAAACGATTCCGGACAGATCGCTGAGTTTCTGCGAGCAATCGGGCCAATCGACCGATTTGTATGGCGAGTGCATAGTGGTGATTTTTCGTGAGCGATGAGGAGGTAATCGCCCGACTCAATGAGCTGGAGATAGCAGTTGAAGAGATTGAGGAGACGCTTGCAACCGTAACTGGACAGTGCATCCCTTTGCTCACAGCGACGGTGCGCCACGCAATTGCAGCGGATATTGAGTCGATGGAAGACCTACCCAATGAGGGTCGAGAGTTCAGTGAGCGATTGCATGAGATAGAGACACATCTCGCAGAGGTCGATGAGCGCCTCACACAGTTTGGTGATATTTCACCAGAAGCATCCACGAAAGAGCAGAAATTCGTAGTCATCCTCGAGTACGCAGCAAACAAGCAACGTGGGGACCAGTCTCGGGTGTCTGTCTCCGCAACGGAAATCAAAGGCTGTGTGGGAGTCTCGCGACGGTACGCCTACGACCTGTTAGAGGCGATGGCCAAATCGGTCGACGGATGTCAGTTGCGGGAAGCTCAGTCGGTCCAGACAAGCACAGGAGTGAAGCAAAAGCGCAAGGCGCTACTCGTAGACTGTGAGGAAGTTCATAGCAATCACGGGGATGTGAACCAGTTCACCACAGGAGGTGGGGGATAGGATTCAGTCAGAGAGTGATATAGAGACCAGAGCGGAGTTTTGAAGGACATCTTGGCGATTCCCCTTGGAAGAACCGCGGAAGTGAAAGGGGCGGTGAGCGTTGCGTGTGGGTGGTCCCTTCCGAAGAGTCCTCGTTAGTACATAGGCTCTGGCTGGGCACAGACACTGGTTGGTGTGGTGAACGAGTTCACAAAAGCAGTTGGCCAGTGGCGGCAGCTATCTCAAAAAGAATAATCAGCGGTAACTACGACGAGAAGAAACCCTTCAATCCAATTTTGAGAGGTAGCGTTCGACATACGGATGCAGGTTTTCGTATGGGGGTTCGAAAACCCTCAACTGACTATGCTGTTCATCGGGACTGAGTTCGTCTACATTGAGGGTAACCACGAATGCCGTAGCCAGGTAGTGCTTTGAATCGACTCCTGCAATTTCAGAGGTGTTATAGAAGTGTTCGAATGTCCCCAATCGTTCTTCAATCGTTACGTTAATGCCTAGTTCATCACGTGCAACCCGGTGGGCTGCGTCAGTGAGAGTCTCGTTCTTCATCACAGTGCCCCCAGGTACGAACCATTCACCACGGACAGGTTCGTTCTCCCGGAGCCCAAGTACAACTCCGCCCTCGTGTCGTATCACCAAATCGACCGAAACCAGTGGCACATTACGAACGATTGCTTCCCACTCGTCGTCAGGGATTGGTTTGCCGTCCTCTAGCGATTCATTAGACATTTTCAGGTAGAAAGATAATAGTCAACGCAGGCTTCGAGACCTTCGTCAAAGCTCCATGTTGGCTCCCAGCTAAGTTCTTTAATCTTGGTTGCATCGATGGCGTATCGCTGATCGTGGCCAGCTCGGTCTTCGACGAACTCGATCTGTTCGGAGGAACCACCAACAGCTTCCAGAATCTTTTCAGTGGTCTCTATGTTCGAGAGTTCTTCACCACTCCCGATATTGTACACTTCGCCGAGCTCTCCCTCACGGAGCACCGTGTCAAGTGCCGTGCAGTTGTCTTCGACGTAGATCCACTCACGAACGTTCGACCCATCGCCGTACACTGGGAGCGTCTCGCCTTTCACAGCCCGTTGAATGAATTTTGGAATGAGCTTCTCGGGGTGCTGGCGCGGACCGAAGTTGTTGCACGTGCGCGTGATGAGCGTGGGAAGGCCGTGGGTCTCCCCGTAGCTCTGAACGAGTAGGTCTGCGCCGGCTTTCGTTGCTGAATACGGGTTTCTGGGATTGAGTGGGTCGTCTTCGGTAAACAGACCCTCGTGAATCTCGCCATAGACCTCGTCAGTTGATATCTGAAGGAATCGGTCGATGTCAGCTTCAAGGGCGGCATCGAGTAGCGTCTGCGTTCCCTGGACGTTCGTCGACACGAACGGTTCTGCACCGTTGATAGAACGGTCGACGTGAGACTCAGCGGCGAAGTTAACAACCACATCTACCTTGGTCATGAGTTCGTCTACGAGCTCACGGTCGCGAATATCGCCTTCGACGAATCGGTGATTCGGACTGTCGAGTACACCGTCGAGATTATCACGTGAACCGGCATATGTGAGTGCATCAAGTGTAATCACAGAGTCATCGCGTTCCTCGAGAAGAAATCGAACGAAATTGGAACCGATGAAGCCCGCACCACCGGTAACGAGTATCTCCATACACGAATGTCTAAGTCGGCATATATTTACATTTTCATCGACAGGACCGTTGCATGTATACGCTCGTTACCGGGGCAAACGGATTACTCGGGAGCGTGGTCATCAAGACGCTCCGTGATCGAGGCGACATGGTAGTCGGTGGATACCATTCAGAACCTCCAGAATTCGAGATTCCGCTCCACGAAATGGACATCACAGACACGGAGCATGTGGCAACAATCGTCGACGATTACGACGTCGAGACTGTGATTAATTGCGCTGCCTACACCGATGTCGATGGCTGTGAGAGAGAGCCTGAACAAGCAGCCGAAGTGAATGGTATTGCTCCAGGTGCTATCGCCAAAGTCTGTGCCGAACGCGGTATTGACTTCGTTCACTACTCGACAGACTACGTTTTCGCCGGGGACGCAGAGGAGCGTTATACTGAAGACTCGGAGACCAACCCAATACAGGAGTATGGAGCTTCAAAGATTGCTGGTGAACAAGCCGTTCGAGAACTCGGTTCAGACGCCTTGATCCTCCGTCTTTCGTTCGTCTACGGTGCTCGAGGAGACACCGGTAACTTGACTGGGTTTCCTCACTGGGTTGCATCGACCTTGGCAGCAGGTGATGAAGTACCGCTCTTCACAGATCAATGGATTACACCGAGTCGAGCGGGCCACGTTGCAGAGACGACGTTCGCACTCCTCGAAGAGGGTGCAGCGGGGCTCTTCCACGTAGCGAGTCAATCGTGTGTTAGTCCACATGAGTTTGGGAAACAGATTTGTGAACTGATTAGTGCAGACAAAACGCTCATCCAGACATCCTCTATGGCTGACCTAGAACGGGAGGCGACACGACCTCGAAACTCTTGCTTGGATATTTCGAAAATCGAAGATGAACTTGGGCGTCCACAGCCAACGTTATCAAAGGACCTCAGCGAGCTTGAGGGTGCTTTTAGCGACTATAGGTTGTAACGGTCTCTGTTTTTGAGAAAATGTTCTCGGTCATCGAATCGAAGTACGTAGGCAGCCATACCTCTGTACATGCGGTTCGAATGGTTGGCACAGAGATAGTTCCGCACTTCGTGCAAGCAATGAGATGATTCACCGATTATGGGAAAAATACGTTCTAGGTGTGAGCACGAACAATATTAGCCGAAGACTGACATATGAGGTTCACAAATTCAAAGCTTTCGCATTCTTTTGTTCAACACCCGCGCTGTGGCCGTCTACACACACTAAGGTTCGAATCTATAAACCACGTCTCTCACAAGTATTTCAAATTGAATAGTAGAGTGATTTCGACAATCCAAAAAACTCAGCATAATACATCTGAGCATAAGAATAATATGTTCCCTGAAAAGAATTCACATACGATGATCCAAGGTGTAGAAGCCAAAGACCTCCAAGTCAATACTGACGAACGAGGTCATCTTGTCGAGATTTTCCGTGAGGATTGGGACCTCTACGATCCGGAACCAGCTCAATCGTACTACTCTCTTAGTTATCCAGGGGTAATTCGCGCGTGGCACCGGCACAACCGAGGGCAGGTAGACCACTTCATTTGTCCAAAGGGTCGAGTAAAAGTGGGAATCTACGACGATCGTGAAGATTCCCCGACTGAAGGAGAGTTGAACACCTTCATCATTGGTGAACACAACCAGCAGGCAATCCGAATTCCGGGTGACTGCTGGCATGGGTTCAAAGTAATTGGAAACGAGCAAGCGATGCTCATCAATTTCCCGACGAATCTCTACGATTACGAAAACCCCGATGAAGAACGGCTTCCAAACGACACGGACAAGATTCCGTTGGATTGGGACGAAGAACCACACGCATGAAGGGGGTAGTACTTTCGGGTGGGACGGGGTCGCGTCTTCGGCCAATCACACATACTGGCCCAAAGCAGCTCGTACCTGTTGCAAATAAACCAGTCCTCCAGTACTGTATCGAAGATCTTCGCGATGCTGGCATCACAGAGATTGGAGTTATTCTAGGAGAGAAAGGGAGAGATGAGATTCAGAAATTCCTTGGGGATGGCTCAGAACTTGGTGTCCAGATCACTTACATCATTCAAGGTGCCCCGCTCGGACTAGCTCATGCTGCAGGCTGTGCTGAGGAGTTCGTTGGTGACGATGATTTCGTGATGTATCTTGGGGACAATATCATCAAACAGGGCATTGAGGAGTTCGTAGAGAGCTTCGAAGCAGGAAACTTCGATGCTGGAATCGCCCTCCAACATGTTGACAAACCAGGTCAATTTGGGATTGCAGCAGTTGACGATAATGGTACTGTCAAGGAACTCATTGAGAAACCAGACGAACCACCAAGTAACCTCGCTCTCATCGGAATCTACGTTTTCTCTTCAAAAGTGTTCGATGCGATTTCACGATTAAAGCCGTCGTGGCGTGGTGAATTGGAGATAACCGATGCAATTCAATCACTCATTGATGATGGCAGTGCAATCGATTCACACATAGTTGAAGGCTGGTGGAAAGACACCGGGAAACCCGAAGACATCCTTGATGCGAATCGACTCGTACTTGAGAGCAAACCTAGGTCACTGGAAGGGACTGTTGAGCCCGGTGCAGAAGTGACTGGGCATATTGACCTTGCTAAGACTGCGACCATCGAAGAGGGGGCAGTCGTTCGTGGTCCAGTCAGTATTGGTGCGAACACTACCATTTCTGCTGGGACCTACATCGGACCATACACTAGTATCGGGGAAGGCTGCAAAGTATCTGAGACCCACATTGAGAATAGCGTGATTATTGGGAAATCCGATATAACATCTGGTGGACGAATAGTAGACAGTCTCATTGGACGGGGAGCTAATGTTGGGAGTGCTAAAGACAAACTCCCCGAAGGACGGCGACTCGTGATTGGCGAAAACTCAAAAATTAACCTTTAACATGCGCATCGAAACACTCAGCTGCCCCGATTGTGGGACGATTGTGGCGGGGAACGTACTTGAATCGTTTCGCGTGATGAAATGCCCAAGGCTTGACTGTGAACACATTCTTCGGTTCGAGGACCTACCAGAAGACGTCCAAAATCAATACGTAACCAATCGAGGTGCCTATCGGCTTGACTAACTCAGACTACGTTCTGTATATCTTCTTCTAACGTTGGTTGGTTTCATCCAAGGATTTCTTCCAAACCAGAGACATCGAGACAACTGTATGGAGGGTGCGATGCAGAGCGTTTGAGATTAACCATCGACCCTACTTCGAAAATTTGTGTGCGATGCCCCTTCGCTCCCGCAATCAGGATTCCAAATTCAAAGGGTGTGACACAGGAGCGACTCACTATGTGTAGGAGACCACATGCTCGTTTTTCAATGAGGTTGAGTGTGGTTTTCGCTGTGTGGCCAGCGAGAGTTGGCGTAATTTGCTGGTCAGTGAAGAGCGGTGTCTCTTTGTTCTGTAACAATTGGGAGATGACCCATGAAAGGAATCCTTCTATCTCATCGGTCGCGCTGTGTCTCGCATAAACAAACGAGAGTCAAGCGACCAATGCAGATTCATTATTCTCAAGAATAGCACGTTCACCTGTAAATTTGGTCTCGCCGTTCACTTGCATCGGATTTGTCTCAGACTCTGTGTCGTATGGACTCGGTGCGATGCCGTCGAACACGCGCGCGAAAAGCTTATCAAGGCGAGGAAGGAGGGTTCGGAGGGGGCGCCAGAACTCATCATCCGGCCCCAAGTACCGCGGCCCGGACAGCGCCGCCGCCGCACTCGACCCGAGCATCCCACTCCCACCCACAGAGAGCTTCGCGCCCTCCACCGACGAGACCGGCGTCGAGGACAACCCCCAAATATCGTGCGTCGCAACCGCCGGTGCACGATTCAATTCCGTGAAAGACTGTCCCGTTGCATCAACCATCGCAGCTGAATCACATGTAGAACATTCCATGGAGGGAGCAGCACTGTTCGTCACAACGAACGTTCAGGGAACGCAGACTCTCTTAGATGTAGCTTTCGAACTCGGTCGAACCGTTCATCCAAATTTCGACCGACGAAGCCTACGGCCAAATCCTCGAAGGCGAGTTCACCGAGGAGGATGCACTCAATCCACGAAATCCGTATTCTGCTACGAAGGAGGGGGCTGACCTGCTGACTCTTAGCTATCATACCACTCACGAGATTCCGGTGAAGATTACTCGATCTTCGAACAACTACGAACCTCGACAGCACGACGAGAAACTCTCCCCAAGCTCATTCACCGTGCAAGCCAAGGGAAATCGCTCCCGATCTACGGGGATGGGTCGAATGTTCGTGAGTGGATTAATGTTGAAGATAATCGTGCAGCAATCGAAGTAGTGCAGGTAGGTGAAGTTGGAGAAGTTTGTAATATCGGTAGTGGCTTTGAGAAAACGAATATCGAGATTGCATTAACTGTACTCAATGAGGTGGGAGCTATCGAATACCTCATTAAATTAGTAGAAGATCAACCTGGTCACGACCAGCGCTACGCACTAGATGCAAAGAAGATCAGGGATCTTGGCTGGAAGTCAGAGTGGTCGTTCAAAGAAGGGGTACCACAGACGGTACGATGGCATTTATAGAATGCAACCACTCAATAATCGTTTCCCTATTTTAGTGCAATATTTAACAGATTGTTGGAATTTGAGAGAGTAAGGTTAGTATCCAATTCGAGATATGGATCTTTAAATACAGCTCCATCATTATGGATGAATCCGATCACAGAAATACTGAGTGAACAGAAAGTACACAGATTTATCAAGATGTGTGATTGATTTCTAATTGATTTGACGGAACCCATAATGAGTCTTAATTTGCAGCAGCGTGAATTCTTGAGAATCTCATTTGAGACGAATTTAACAAGGATAATACTCAAATGACCAAAGATACAAAATCAGAAATTGTGGTCATCCTCGGTACCCGACCAGAGATTATCAAATTGGCACCAGTTATCAGACGATGTGAAGAACAGAACATCAGTTTCTCATTGATTCACACTGGTCAACACTACTCTGAGGAATTGGATTCGATTTTTTTCGACCAGTTAAGCCTCCCTGAACCAGACTACAATCTCGAAGTTGGTTCTCAGCCTCACGGAAAACAAACAGGAGAAATGCTAGCTGGGATTGAAGAAATTCTTCAGAAGATCAATCCAAAGGTAGTATTGGTACAAGGAGACACGAACTCCGTATTGGCAGGGGCTCTTGCGACAAGCAAGATGGATTTGCAATTAGGCCATGTTGAAGCTGGACTTCGGAGCTTCGACCGAAACATGCCTGAAGAGACAAACCGAGTCCTGACTGACCATGTAGCAGACTATTTATTTGCACCAACTGAAGAGACAGCCAAACTATTGTATAGAGAAGGGATTCAAGAAGAGCGGATTTTCATCACAGGAAATACGATTGTTGATGCCGTTTATGAACATAGTGAGATTGCGGTTCAGAGGAGTAAGATACTCACGGAGCTAGACCTGAAGAGTACACCGTACGCGTTAGTTACCGCACATCGGGCTGAAAACGTTGATAATCCTGAGAGATTCAAAAAACTTCTTTCAGGGATTGAATCTGTCGCTCATCAGTTCGGATTGGAAATTGTTTATCCGATTCATCCGCGGGCGAAAAACCGGTGTGAAGAGTACGATATCGAAGTCCCAACCTCGATTCAGTGTATTGAACCACTAGATTACCTCGATTTTCTCCGGCTTGAACAGGAAGCCGACATTATATTGACAGATTCTGGAGGCGTTCAAGAGGAGGCCTGCATCCTCGGCGTTCCCTGTGTCACTGTTCGAGAAAATACGGAGCGCCCTGAGACAGTGGATGTCGGTGCAAACCAGCTATCAGGGGTTGAGCCTGAGTCAATATTAACTTCAGCTACCGAGATGCTCAAGAACGAAACGGATTGGAATAACCCGTTCGGGGATGGAACCGCTGCCGGAAGGATTATTGATATATCAATGGGAAAATAATCGAGGTACATTCAATGAGTTCTGTCTACGTTCACGGACTGGGATACATAGGGCTGCCAACAGCAGCAATGTTGGCAAATTATGGCCATTCAGTCGCTGGCTATGATATCGACGAAAAAATCGTCCACGAATTGAACAAGGGGTCTATTAATGTAGATGAACCAGGGCTTCGAGCATTCGTTACAGAAGCCCTCGAGTCAGGAAACCTTGAGGTCACTGATTCCGTTGGCACCTCAAAGTATCACATCATTTCTGTCCCCACCCCTTTTGACGACGAAGCTAAAAAGGCTGATTTGAGCTATATCGAGGCTGCAGGGAAGGCGATTCAGCCACACCTCCGACCTGGCGATTCAGTCATCCTCGAATCGACAGTCCCACCTGGAACGACAATAAACACCTTACAACCGATATTAGAGAGATCTGGACTCAGTGCAGGTCAAGACTTCGCCCTTATTCACTGTCCAGAGACGGTTCTACCTGGAAATATCATCACTGAGCTTCGGGAAAATGACCGGATTATTGGTGGTGTAAATGGTGTATCAACAGAAGCAGCAGTCCGACTTTATGACTCGTTTGTTGAGGGGGAGATTCACACAACTGCAGATGCAACGACTGCCGAATTCGTTAAACTAATCCAAAATACCTACAGGGACACTAATATTGCCCTCGCAAACGAGCTAGCAAAGTTGGCACAAGATTACGGTGTTGATTCCAGAGAGGCGATTCAATTAGCGAACAGACATCCACGTGTAGAGATTCATCAGCCAGGCCCAGGAGTTGGAGGTCATTGCCTACCTATTGATCCATGGTTCTTAGGACAGGATTCAGATTCCCTCGAACTAATATCAGTCGCCCGAAAGATCAACGACGGTATGGTAGATTACATCGTTAATCTTGTCGAATCAGAGCTAGGCACACTGGCAGGAAAGCAAATTGCGATACTTGGAGTTGCTTACAAGGGAAATGTCGATGACATTCGAAAAAGCCCAGGTCTCGCACTCGCGCGCCGATTTCAGTCGGGGACAGAGGAAGCGATTGCTGCTGTTTCAAAAGATGGTGGCGAATCTGAGGACGTCCACGTGAGACTAAACGACCCTCACGTGGATGACCAGACGCTGAACCTGTATTCGATTGAGGAAGCGACTGAGAACGCCGATGTAATCATTATTGCAACTGACCACAAAAAGTACACTCAGATTAATCCTGAGGAAATAGCTTCACGAATGGCCGATGATTTAGTGATTGATTCGAAAGCGATTTTGAATCAGGCAGAATGGAACGATGCTGGATTGGACCTCGTCCGAATATAAATAGAATGAGCAAATCCGAACTAAGAGTGCTGATTGTCAGTCAGATGTTCCCACCTGAGAAGGGAGGTAACGCCTCTCGGATAGGTGACTTGTCGAAACACATGGCCGATGAGTTAGATGTGACGGTTGTTTCGCCACCACCTTGTTTTCCAGCGAGTGATTTTGATTGGTCGTGGGTGTGGGAGACAGGTGAAACCCGTGATGGCGTTAATGTCCACCGATTGTGGTCGTGGCAGCTTCGAGATGTTGATCCCTCGTTTATCGAGAGAATGCTTTATTATTTCACATTCGTCGCTCATGCGATATTCTGGTTGTTCTGGCGACGCGAGGAGTTCGATGTTGTTGTGACGACGTCACCACCGATTTTTACAGGGATAGTTGCGCTGCCATTCCGTCTCGCAGGCTCTGTCAAATGGGTGGTTGATATCCGAGACCTCTGGATTGATGTATCTTCAGATCTCGGATTTATCTCGGAAAATGGGATTATTACGAAAATTAGTCACTCTTACCAAGAGTTTGAACTCAGAAAAGCCGACTTGATTACAGTGACGACAGAGGGAACGAGCGAGCAACTAAGGGAGAGATACAATTTTAAATCCGACATTACAACGATTCCGAATGGGGTTGATATTGAATTTTTCGAACCACTCAATGAATCTACCAAACACGATTTGATTTATACAGGAAATCTGGGTTATGGACAGGACTTGGAGACCTGCATTCGGTCTATGCAGTTCCTTGATAATAGTACGACTTTCCAAATCGTTGGGAGTGGCGATCTTAAATCCAGGTTAGAGAATTTAGCAGACGACCTTGACCTGTCGGAACAAATTGAGTTTACAGGGCTAGTCGATAGAGAGCATATTCCGAAATTATTGAACCAGTCAAAGGTTGGGTTGGCCCCGCTTAAAGACAGGGATTCACTGAGTTACGCAATTCCCACTAAAGTATACGAATATATGGCTTGTGAACTACCAATTATCGCGTTAGGGAGAGGTCAAATCGAAACCATTCTTGAAAGCTCTGGTGCAGGTATTGTCGCGTCCAATAATCCGAAACAGATGGCTCAGCAGATTGAACGGTTACTACTATCCGAACAAGAAAGAAAACGGATAGGGAAGCATGGAAGGCAATTTGTTGAAGAAAAGTATAACCGTCGAAATATTGCGATGGAACTAGTGCAGCAGATTAGGACATTGTGTGTGGGATGAAATAAAATCAGAATGGTCAATAAATAAATCATCATATCAAACCATGAGGAAAAATATCATTTTAATAACTGTAGACTCGTTGCGAGTAGACCACGTAGGACATCTTTCAAACCGTGTTAAATACACACCGTGCATCGATTCCCTTGCAGAGAAGGGTGCCTCCTATACACATGCTTACGCCAATGGCATTCCAACCTACTTTGCTTTCCGATCAATCCTTGGAGGACGACGAGATATCAATACGGATGATCCTATTGGTCTTCCTATAGGATGGCATTCGCTAGCCGATGAATTCTCAGAGAGGGGGTATGAGACTGCAGGTTTCAATGCTGCTAACCCTTGGTTGACAGAAAGCTTTCACTACGATTCTGGTTTCGATACCTTCGTAGATTTTCTAAATGATGATTCAAGTGGGGACGAGACAAGTCCGTTAGTAAAGGGGATGCAGAGAGTTCAACACAGAATTCCAGAAGAGGGACAATTACGGGACAAACTTGGACTCGCTGCGAGAGCGTTCTGTAGTTTCACAAAAAACTTCCCAATAAAATCCTGTGAAGCTGTAACCAAAAAGGCAGTACAATGGTTAAATTCTCGTTCGTCCGATTCCCCCTTCTTCTTATGGGTACATTATATGGATCCACACTATCCATGGACTCCAGCCTCAAAAGAGATATCAAGCTGGGAAGTTGCTCGAACCTGGCACGAAGTTGCACATATATACAATAAGTCTGATCAGCAACCAGAGCAATCAACATTGGAAAGCGTCAATCGGTTGTACGCCCGCGAAGTGAAGAACGTTGATTCCGCAATTGGGAAGATAATTAATCATTCATCCAATGATGAAAAGACTATTGTTTGTGTCACAGCTGATCACGGAACCGAACTCGGAGATCACGGTGGATTCAGCCATGGGCCTGCTTCGCTTTATAATGAAGTGACTCATGTACCATTGGTTCTCTCTGGGCCAGAGATACAGAACCGAACTATTTCCAGCCCAGTCCAACACATCGACATCCCAACTACGCTAATCGAATTGGCCAATTCAGAATCAAACAAAGAGTTTGTATATGATTGGCCTGGGAATAATTTGTTGGATGAGCAGCGAGAATTCGCATTGACAGAGGTCATTTACAACTACAATCCCGCCGCTTCGAAGACTGACACCTCAGGTATTCTATGCGCAATCGTTTGTTGGCCTTGGAAGTTGCATTGGAACCAGCATCTAGATGAGGTAGAACTTTATAATTTAGCGGAGGACCCTCATGAAACCGAAGATTTAAGTGTCGAATCTCAAAGCGAGGTGCAGAAATTAAAAGGACTCATTCGTGACGAACAGAAAACAACGGAGGTTGAGTCTCGAACAGCGACAGAGATTTTGCGAATCCGAGAATGTTTACGACGACTTGAGGCTTGATTATGAGAGATTGGGCAATAGCATTCACCACAACGGCCGTGAAAATGGAGCCAAGTCAGGTCAGAGGAGTACTCCATCGTAAAATGAAATCTAGATTACTCCCTTACATTCCAGTAGACAAATCCAAGAAATATGGTGGGAATACCCCCACTGGAGGTGTAAATTTTGATTCGGTGACTGAGACGATCGACCTCGTCAGGTCAACACTTGATAACGATTACAAATCGTATCTCGAGGATAATATCCAAGCCCTTCGAGATGGCACACTATCGTTGCTGGGCCGTTCGGTAAAAGGCGGTAATCAATTCCCGGCAAGAATTCCGCCGCTCGTGGGTGAAAAGTATAACTACCCCCGTCAATGGACACTAAAGCTCCTTTCGCTTGAACCCGCATTATGGATTTCATTGTGTCCAGACTCAACAACAGTCGAGTTTGCTGAATCACTCCTGAACTGGTTAGAAGCGTGGGATACCTCTAGAATCTCGAAGATTGGCGATTCGAATTCGTTCCGTAGATATTGGGCACCTTATACAGTGTCCAGGCGTATCTGTAATCTCGTTCGATTAGGTGTGATTTTTGAGAAAGAGTCAACGAATACTGAAATTCTCCAGAGATCTCTTATCCGTGATGTTCAATTCTTAAAGAACCATATAGAGTACGACGTTGGAGGAAATCATCTGGTTGAGAATGCATGTGCGCTCCTTGTTGGAGGAACTGCATTGTCAGATGACGAAGCGAAAACCCAAGGGCTGAAAATTCTGGTGGAAGAACTCCCCTCGCAGTTACTTGAGGATGGAATGCATTATGAAAGGAGTACGATGTATCACACAATCCTACTATACCAACTCACTTGGTCACTCTCCGTGCTGCAAGAATCGGGGTACTCGATACCGATTCCTATCAAATCCGACATCAAATCGATGTACGAGTTCCTTTATTGTGTATCCCCTGGAAATGCAAATTATCCATTACTAAACGATTCCGTCTATCACGAGTGCCCATCGAGAGTGAGTTGTCTTCGTTTGGCAGAAAAAGTGTTTAATTTCAACCCCCCAGATTCGGAAGTGTTGACCGGTGAGTCAGGCTATTATCAACTCCAGTCCCAGAACCTCACAGCAATCATTGATGGGGGAAAACCATGTCCAGATCACCTACCAGGACATGCACATAACGATGTGGGTAACATTGTATTATGGGTAGAAGATGAACCAGTTATCGTAGATACCGGTGTTTACGATTATCAATCGGGGACACGGCGAGGTTACGTTCGAAGCGTAACTGCTCACAACACGATTCAAGTAGGTGACGGAGATCAGGCCATTCTCCACGGTCGTTTTAAAATGGGACCCCGACCAAATCCCAAAGTCCATTTGAAAGAAAAAGACTTGGTGAAAGTAGAATTTGATTCTCCCATGTTTACTGGGAAATATCAGCACATCAGGACTGTTTCCTCTATTGATAAAGGGTTCAAGATTATAGACGAAGTATGTGGTGGTGATGCCCCATACAAAAGCAGATTTCATCTTTCTCCCGACATTTCCGTAGAAATCCTAAATAACATAGTGAAGGTAGAAACACCTAATGGGGAATTTCTCGATATTTCGGTATCCGGTGTTGATGAGATTGAACTAATAGATACGGAATATTATCCCCAATATGGCGTCGAGGTCTCCCGGCCAACAATAAAATCGGTAGTTCACAACCAATCAAATGAATGTAAGCGCTTTGTACATGAGTTTAATTGCCCTAACAAATGATGCATAATCGGCTTCACGGACTCTCATCAACAATTTGGAGAGATATTCGGGGCGAATCTACCCCTTCTAAACCAATCGATGACCACGTAATGGCTGCAGTGAAGTGGCTGTTCAAGTCTCAAGATGTAACTGGGACGGGAGGGTCAGCCGCAAGCTATAACCTATTTTTGGGATGGGAAGCCCCCTATCCAGAAACGACTGGGTACATCATTCCCACACTGTATGATGTGTCCGAGTGGTATAATTTTCCGGAAGCACGTGAGAGGGCTGAGAAGATGGCAGAGTGGTTGTTAAGCGTCCAATTGCCAAGTGGCGCTTTCCCCGCAGGGACCTATTCAGAAGATGGTACTGAACCAAGTGTCTTCAACACTGGCCAAATTCTTCGGGGGTTGGTACGCGCAAACCAAGAGACGAATAACGAGAAGTACAGGGAAAGCGCCGTTTCAGCGATCAGATGGCTATCAAAGGTGCAAAGAAATGACGGTCGCTGGGATACATTCGATTACAACGGTACAAGTCACGCTTATTCTAGCCGTATCAGTTGGCCAGTTTTGGAAGCAGCCGAAGAGTTTGATGTCGAGCTCGGATACGAAGTTGCATCTGCCAATCTTCGGTGGGTCCTCTCACAACAAAGAGAGAACGATTGGTTTGAGAGAAGTAGCTTCGACGGATCAGATACCGCGTACTTACACACAATAGCGTATACGATCCGAGGATTACTAGAATCGGCAATACTCTTCGATGGAGACCTCGAAAAGGAGTGTGAGAAAGCAGCGAAAGCTACCGCGGAAAGATTACTGCATCTACAGAATGAAAATAAAATCTTACTCGGTGTATACGACTCGACCTGGAATCCAGTTGGCGAGTATCGTTGTTTAACAGGGAACGCACAGATGGCAATCGTGTGGGGACGATTATTTGAAATGTACGAGAATAGAAAATATTTAATTGCTATGGAAGAGAGCGTTGATTATCTCACAAATTCACAAACGCTACACGGACCTCCATCAATACACGGTGGAATTCGTGGATCAGATCCAGTTTGGGGAAACTACATGTATTTCAGATATCCCAATTGGGCAAGCAAGTTCTTCATCGACGCTCTCATGAAATGGAATATGTTGGAGGAATAAAAAGATGGTACAGGTTGAAATAGGTACAGAGGTCGTGGAATCGATTAATGAGCGCATAGAAGGGACTAGTTTCGAATCTGTTGAGGAATATGTAAATTTCGTACTTAAAGAGGTTGTAAAGGGCAAGTTTGAAAAAACCGAATCGCTATCAGAAGATGACCAAGATGTTGAAGAACTGCTCAGAAGTCTTGGGTATCTATGAAGTATAAATTGTTGGCATCTGCAGTCAATCACCCAGATTCACAGCACCCCTATCGAGGAATTTTCAACAAACGTTCTCTTGAAGCGTTAGCAAAGCACGACGACTGCTCTCTTACTGCATTTGCTCCCATTCCATATGCACCTCCTTTTGGACCGAATTCTGAATTCTTTAAGGTGCCAATTTATGAGGAGTTTCCGCAGCACAGTGTTATTCGTCCTCGATTTTTATATTGGATTCCCAAGTCGATTCTATATTCATTGACCGGTAAGAGTTATAGACGGACGATGGAGAAGGCAACTTCAGAAACAGAGTTCGAAGTTGCTCATGCGTGTCACATCTATCCTGATGGATATGCATTGATGTCTGTTGCTGAGAATCAACAGCGCCCATTTACAGTTATGTGCCACGGCCACTTCCTCAACAATTACTCCGATTTGCCTCCAAAGGTAGAAGGCCATGTACTTAAAGTGCTACAGGAGGCTAATCACGTTTTCTGCGTCTCAGACGCTCTCACGGAAACAGCCTCGGAAATCGCGAATATTGAAAATATATCTACGATTCCTATTGGTGCGACCCCCTCAAATTTTCCGATAGAAAAGTCAGAAGCGTTGCGTGCAAAGTATAAAATCGACAATCAGAAAACAATTGTACTCTTTTGCGGACAGTTTATTCAACGGAAAGGGATTAACGAAATAATTGAGGCCTTACCGGGACTTCCTAAAAAAGATGTTGAATATATATTCATTGGCCATGGTGGGCAAATGAAACAAGAGCTATTTGAAGCTACCAAAAGGTCTGATTCTCCAAAGAGCACACGAATTCTCGAATCAGTTGAAACGGATGAACTTAGAGAGTGGTTCGCAATGGCAGACCTATTTTTTCTTCCAAGTCATGCAGAAGGACGACCTACTGCAATCTATGAAGCAATGGCATCAAATACTGCTGTCCTCTCTACACGAATTGAAGGTGTTAGTGAGCAGGTTGAGGAAGGAAAGACAGGTCGTCTTATCAGTCCAGGCAATTCCGAAGAGCTAACTACAGCATTATCGGAACTCACTGAAAATCCCAGCACTCTCCGAGAGATGGGTCAAGCAGGCAAAGAGAGGCTTATAGAACAAGGGTGGACATGGGAAGGGTTTGCCGACCGCGTATCCAGGAAACATTCTGACCTGCTACAATAGCACAATACGAATCTCCGAACTAATAAACTGAATTTATAATATGGATTTTGCGAAATCTACTGTCAAGGTATTCATAGCAAATTTAGTAGCAACAATAATAGGTTTCGTGGGGATTGCATTTTTTGCTCAGGAGCTTGGCCCACACCTTATGGGCACATTCTTTCTATTCCAGGCGCTTCTAACAGTAATTTCGATACCCGCAGACATCGGAATCAGCAATGGTGTAGCGAAGCGTATTAGTGAGGGGCAAAACCCGGGTAAAACTTTATCAAGTGCTCTCATATTAAAAACCATCACAGCAGCAGGTATAGCTGGAATAGTTTTATTATCTAGAGATTACGTCAATGACTTCCTTGGCGGCGAATTTGCGGTGTATTTAGCAGTAGGAATAGTCCTTCAAGAATTCGCCAAACTATCTATCGAACTACTCCAAGGGGAACTTAAAGTCGGGAAAACAGCCCTTCCAACGGTAGCTCAACAAGTCGTCTTTGTTGGAGCTGGCTCGATATTAGTCGGCCTTGGTTTCGGAGTTGTATCTCTTATATACGCACTATTGCTCGGTTTTATTTCTATGCTTGGAATTGGTTTCTTCAGAAGTTCAACCGGGTTTGGGAGACCAACAATAAGTCGAATGCGTAACTTATTCGATTATTCAAAATATGCAGTCATCTCAACTATAGGTGGGCACACATTCAATTGGATGGATGTGGCGATAATTGGGGTGATTCTGACCCAAGCCGATGTGGGTGTTTACGAAGTCGCTTGGAGAGTGTCAGTACTAACCCTAATATTCAGTAAAGCACTCGGTAGGGCGCTATTCCCACAGATAAGTAAGTGGGCAAGCGAGAATGAGATCTCCAAAATCAACGAAATCATATCGGAATCAATGACCCTCTCTTTGTTTTTAGTAATTCCAGCATTCTTTGGCTCGCTACTTTATTCTCAGGAAATTCTATCATTCGTCTTTGGTCCAGAGTATGCAGTAGCGTGGATAGTTCTCATTATTCTATTAGCAGAGAAGATATTTCAAGCAATCCATATTGTTGCTGGTCAAGCATTACTTGCGATTGATAGACCAGAATTAGCTGCTCGTGCCACAGTAATTAGCATAATAACCAATTTGGTTTTGAATATCATTTTGATATTGGAATTTGGGATAATAGGTGCAGCCATTGCCACAGCGATTTCATCTTTACTCAATGATATCCTACATATCAAATACGTCTACAGATATGTCTCCATCAAGACACCGTGGAAAGACATTATCTGGCTCCTCTTCGCAGCAACAGTAATGCTATCTATGTTGTATGTGGCAGAATTTGTACTCCCGACATCGAGTTTACCAGTGCTAATTGCGAAAATTACACTCGGAGTTATAATTTATTCTTCTGTGATTGTAAGCCGTGCAGAGACTAGAACGAAAATTAAAACGAATATATCCCGAATCAGTCCATATTAGGTTAACCCCTTGAAATTATCAATCTCAACTCTCCAGAATGATATATAGAAGATTGTTGTTCCGACTGTTTACTAACCCACTCCTCACTGACAATCAGAGGTTGAAGACCCCATTTCTCCCCAGTAGCGATAGATAAGCGATTTTCGGACATATTTCGTCGAATCAAGATGGGATGAACTGAAGTAACCGTTTGGTTTACAATGTTTATCTGTTCGTTTTGAACTGCTCCAAAGCGTCGAAGCATAACCGCATCTGCATGTGTAGCTGAAATTTGGGAGTTTGATGTCTCAGAATATTTTGTGAGCTCTTGGAGCTGGTTAACGGTACTCTTTGAGTAACTCTCTTTAGGCGAATATCCTGAATCAAATGTGTCAAAGGGAACGAGCAGTGGACCGGAAACCAATAGAGCTACAACAAGAACAGCAGAGGTTGAGCGAGCGGTTATTTGATGGTCGTTAGCCGGCTTAAGAAATGCAATTCCCCGGCCTATTGCGATTGCTACGAACGGAACCCACATGAGGGCAATACGACTTTTTGATTCAATTGAAAGGGGAGTTTTGAGAAAGAGGATAGAACCCATCAAACCGACACTCACTACACTTGTGCCTTGGTTGAATGAGGCATTGTTTTCGACGATACTTACTATACAAAGAGTCAACAGGGCAACTAATATCGAAAAATAAATTCCCTCAATGGACCAAAGCCAACTAACACTATCGATTATATTATTTGTAGTTAGAGTAGTACCAAGCGTTATAATTCCTCCTTCACCTTCTCCGGCACTCACTGCAGTAGGAGAGTTGATAATTTGGCTGCTGAACGTGCCTGAAGCAATAACCAACCCGATAGCAAATATTTCATCGACAAGAACCCAATATGAAACAGCAACTAATATTGGGATTATAAGTGGATAAACAGATGGCATTGATTGATTGGTCAGCCTTGACAAGAAGCGATTAGTAATCAACCAATGAGTTAAAAAAATGCCAAAAATAAATAGTGCAAGTTGGTGTGTAAATACTGCTGTAACACCCATAATAAATGCCAGGCCAATATTCGCATAGCGTTTTTCGGTAGTAGCTCGGAAAGAGTGGTACAGAACTAAGGAAAGAAATGAGAGTGAAATTACCTGAGGGAATGGATACGTAACATAGAATGTTAAACTAGAAATCCCGATCGCCCCTAGGAGGGTGCTCCCAGCCATATGCTTGCTATTAAAAATTATGTCTGAGGTGAGTGATATTGAAATTATTAACAAGGACATGGATATCAACCCAATTAGCATTAATGCAGATGTAGTTGAAATACCCGAGACTAGACTAACACCTCCAACTAGTGAGTGCTCAACGGCAAAGTTGTGATATCGGTCCAGAGGCATTCCAGCGATTTTGGAAGTGTGAATCAACATGTCAATATTTCTAAGATGGACCGCCGTATCCCCATGACCAAAGATAAATCCTGTCGTGAGGATGCGGGTTAGAGGAACCATCAAAAAAGTCAGGATTCCAAGGAACGATATCGAATAAAATGATGTACTGGTGAGCCAAAGTAGAACCAAGCATATTGCAGCAAGGGGGAGCGAGATATACAGAACCCATTGTGCATTAAACAATATTGTTACTACAATTCCGAGACACCATATTATAACATGAATTTTCAATAAATGATGGGCTGAGGGCCTTATAGAGATATCCGATTTGAGTTGTACAACGAATCCAGCAAAGATTGCGAGGCTTGTGCCAACAACAAGATAACTTGCGCGTGCTGCAATTTGCTTATTGAATAGAAATGCTGCAATCGCAACAATAATCAAAGAACCGACAGTAAGCGTAGACAATACTATTTTCTTTGAGGGCCGCATTAGCACCTAAAACTCAGAGCACACTTAATAGATTTTGGTCATAATTCTGCGGTTCTCCCATATGGAATTGTTCCATAAGTTAATTTTCAAATATTTCGGGGAAGGATATAAAAATGTGCAGGTTTATTTATATGAAAATCGCTTTTGAAGAGCTTCATCCCTAAAATATAGGCCTCCACTCAAAGGGAGCGCAAAAAATAACTTAGAATATTGAAAGTCAGAGATGTACCAATCCAATTCCAGCCCAGCCTTGGTTTGAATCCTCAATAAACTCGGTAGTATCATAGTCCTCTTTAATCTCATCCCAAAGCTGGTCAACGTTTGAGTTTGGATATTCTGGATGAGGAGCGATATCGTGGAATGCTACAATCCCTCCGTCATTCACTAATTCTCGATAGAGTGTCCAATCAGCCTTCACTCCTTCATACGTGTGGTCGCCATCGATGAAAAGGAAATCAACCCCGTTGTGGAGTACTTCGCCAGCTGCTTTAGCAATGGTATCTGCGCTATGGGAATTAGCACGGATGAAGGTCATCTCTGCGTCCGAAAATGAGTCCAGAAGTTGCTGGCGATTCTCAGAGTACCCACCACCAAATTCACCCCCTGGAAGATCGATACTAATGAATTTTGTATCCGCATTCAGAAGCCGTGCCCAAGCATACAACGTTCCCCCCTTTGCAGTTCCTATTTCGAGGACCGTATCTGGGTCATGCTCAATAACTGTATCAACTAACTGTTCAAATTCACTCCGCACCTGAAGCGCCCGAATCGTTCGATATCGGCCAACCCCACGAAAGGAATAGATTGTATCGATGACATCGCTCGGAGTATTTTCATCGCCCTTTCGACTTGAGAGCAGTTCTTTGGTTGCTTGGAGAGCAATGTCGTCGACTATTGAATTCTTGCTCGCTACTTTAACGATTAGATTTGCCGTTTCAGAAAGCAGCCTTTGTGGACCCTCATTATTTAGTATCCTGTTTGCAGCTTGAATCCGATTCATAATCCGTTGTCAATCCGACAGAATAAATAACTGTAGTATGTAAAAGCAGTTTTTAGCTGGATTTGTACCGGAACCATCTCATTGGACAGTTTTGATGAGTTCAAGCAGAGATTCTTTGAAAAAGCCACCGAGACTATTTCATACCAATTTCGACAATGTATCTGACAATGACTTTCCGATCTTTTCCCAGTTGAATTCCGAGATCGCCATTTTCCTCGAATTCTCGCCCATTTTTTTACGTTCAGATTGAGAAAGAGATTGTAGCTCAGCAATCCCTTCAGTAATCCGTTCGGCGCTGTTATTCTCGATGACGACTCCACATTCGTACTGTCTGATTAAGTTTGCTGCATCGCCAACGTTAGTTGCTAATATTGGTTTTCCCATTGCAGCGTATTCGGCGAATTTAGTTGGTGCTGCTACTTCAGTAGCTACGTGGTGCGGGCGCGGGAGCACCAGGATGTCACATACACTGTAGTAGTCAGGAACCGACTCACGTGGGATTCTTGGTACAAACCGAATGTTATCGTCTACTCCTTGGCGCTTCCCCACTATCAAAAAAATAATTTCGTCATCGTCAATTTGTTTTGCAGCCGAAATCAGACTTTGAACTCCTTGCCACTCCTGAAATCCACCGACATATCCGACGATTAATTCAGAGCTCAATCCGAGTTCTTCCTTGAGAGGTTGATGTTGAGAATTTTCTTGTGAGAAGAAATCAAGATCTACTCCATTCGTGATATACGAAATCTTGCTCTTCGGTATTCCATCATCCTGTAATTTCCTTTTCATTTTTTTAGAGACGCTCAGAATTGCAGAGGAAGCTGATAAATTTGATTTGTAGATAACCCATTTTGTCAGTAATTTTGACCCGCTTTTTAGTGAAAACCGGTTAGGTAATTGTGGATTTGATTCATATTTTAGTAAGTGCTCTTGCAAGATGTCTCCGTGAATATCATAGATTACTGGAACATCGTCGAAGATTCTTAAATTCCCGAAAAGCGTGCTTACATGGTTATTTCCATAGATACAATCGTAGTTTTCGACTATATTTTCATGAAAAACGTTCCTTATTGAGGCTGCAGTCAAGCTTGAATCTATGATTGTTACGTCGGTCGAGTTTCTTTCTAACTCATCCAACCCCTTTTTTGTCCCTAAAGATTCATCCCCATAACATACGTGATGAACATTATGACCGTAATTTTGCAACTGATTGGATATATTTGAGATACGCCACCATTTGGCATCGCCATTGGGAGCGCCAATTGATAGGCTTAAGATATCCATGTTACTATTTTTTGTCCCACTGGGATTAATATATTGATAGGTTTAATTAGATAATGAGTGGGAAACGAATCTATTACAATAGTTGGAAGGAATAGGATTTCATAGTTAGGTCCACAGATGGCAATATTTCCGAGACTAGTTAAATATAATCAAACTTATCATGGAATTATAAATAAATGGTTCAAAAATCACAACCTCACGTAACAATATCGATACTTAATTTAAACGGTAAAGAGATGACAAAAGATTGTGTCAAATCAATAATTTCTCTTACAAATTATGAAAATTTTGATATAGTGATTGTTGACAACGGGAGTTCGGATGGGTCAGTCCCAGAAATAAAATCAGAGTTCCCGGAGTTAGAGATTATAGAGAATGAGACTAATGAGGGCTTTTCAAAGGCGAATAATCGAGTTATGGTTCGTTCCCTTGAAAGACAAAGTGATTATACATTACTATTAAACAACGATACTCAAATTATTCAAGAAGGATGGTTGGCAAAATTAGTAGAGATTGGAGAGAGTCGAGGCGATATTGGTATTGTTGGTTGCAGGGTCTTAGATCCTGAAGGAGATGTGAATTTTGATGGGAGGTATTTCCCTATTCAAAATTTACCCCTAATTAGAAATTATGAATATAACATTTATCAGGAAAATGAAACAAAAGAATTTGATTTTGAATTTGTAGACGAGGTAATTGGAGCAGTTTTCCTAATTAAGAGAGAGTTGATAGAGAACATCGGCTTCTTAGATGAAAAATATTCCCCAGCATACGGTGAGGAGACAGATTATTGTATCAGAGCTTGGGACGCTGGGTATAGGGTTGCTTATTCTCCAATTGCATTTGTAGAACATAATCCTAATCAAACTAGCATGAAATTGGGAGAAGAGTATATTCGCTATATAAAAATCCGCAACAATATTAGATTGATATTGACTAGCTATCCCATTTCTTGGATAGTGATGTGTACCCCCTATATTCTGTCATCATTGTCTGAGTTTTTCCTATACAGAGATTATGAGAAAATAAAACTCCGGCATCCAATAGTGTCGAAAGCAAAGTTCAAGTATGTAATTAAGATATTTGTGGATATTTATCTCGAAAGAGGCGATATTCTTACAAAGCGACGGGAAAGGAGAGACGTTCGTGAGCTATTGAAATAGTGGTGAAAACCAATAAATGAGTTTGAAGAATAGGTAACTTCTAACCGATATAACAGTAGTATGCAATAGCCCACGTCCTTCTACTTGTCCATATTTTCTGGTTGAGACCGATAATAATTTGAAAACGAAGAAGTCCTGCATATTCATCTCCACTCAATCAGTCGGGGAAATGCTGGTTAAGAGAGTGTAGAATAATTGCTGTGAAGCACGCGAAAATCCCTGCCAGTGTGAAAAACACGGATACAAGAGCTAACCCGAGCGGAAACAACCCCGAATTGATGAAATTCGAAAACGTAAGGTAGGCAAACCCAAGACCCACTACCGCACTAAGGAACCCAGGAACACCAAGCACAGAAATCGGTCTTTGCTCCTCAATTGTCCGAACAATGTTCATCACTAGATGAATCCCATGAGAAACAGGATTATGCGTACTTGCGTTCTGGACGTCGTACGATACGGTCGTTCCAACCTCCGTAATCTCGTATCGTTTCCGATGTGCGTGATGCAAAATATCAGTACTCGCACCCATTCGATTGCCAATGGTTTCATCTGCCGCAAGTGACCCAATAGCCTTTCGAGTATACAATCGGAAGCCACTCTGCGTGTCTGCAACTCTAGAGCGCGACCGAACAACGCCAAAGCTCAAGTTAGTCATGAAATTTACCACACGCAATCCAAGATACCGATGCAGTGGAAGCTTTGTATCCGAACCCCCACAAAACCGACTCCCAATTACAATCTCCGACCGAGTATCCTGCTGGTTCTCAATGAGTCGAGGAATATCAGAAGCGTCGTGCTGACCGTCGCCGTCGAGAATTACGAGATACTCAACACCCGCTCGTTCGGCCTCGACGAAGGCTGTTTTTAATGCCCCTCCGTATCCTCGATTGTCTTCGTGAACAACCACGGTGGCACCTGCCTCACGAGCTCGTTCAACAGTCTCGTCCGTACTGCCATCGTCAACGACGAGCACTTCATCAGCATGTTCCCGTGCAGTTGAGACGACATGGTAAATTGACTGCTCTTCATTGTACGCCGGTATTGCAGCCAAAGTGCGGGGTTCTGATTCTATCGCTGTAGATAGTTCCCCTTCAATTGCATAGGCAGATGAATCTCGAAGTTTTCCGACACTGGTCTTGTAATCCAAAGGTTGTGAAAGATTTTCGTGTAGGATAACTCCTGGAAAGCCAACATCTCTGGCAACGCTGGTGCAATGTTGCGTACCCGAACGTGAGTGCCCCATTGCAAAGTCTTGTTCTACAACAATTGCGCCCAATTCTTTGGCAAACGCTACTGCCTCATTAGCTGATCCGCCTGCTGCCATCACGATAGCTTCATGCCCCTTTTGCCGAGCACGAAGAATCGCTCCTGCAATCTCATCGCCATTGTCTTGGGTAGCGATGAGACCAACTGCAGGCCGACTGTAGGCAGTTTCTCCTTTATTCGTTTGCAGGTTAGATGATAGCTCGGACATTTGTGAGGGTACTATTGATGAGTCTTCACGCAGGCGACTCCACACTCAACACAGACATATCGGTTTTCGACAGTTCGAGATATCGGAGCGTTACACGAGATGCATTTGATTGCAGCGTCGCGCACCGCTCTGAGATAGCGTCGCATCAACGTCCCACCATTATAGACAGTCTCTGTGTCTAACCAATATAACTCTTGTTACAATGACATGAAAATTACAGTGTACTGTGATATGTTTTTAGGGCAGAGTATCCGTATTAAAACAATTATACGATTGTACTATCCAGAAATTTTACTCCAGAAGCTTCAAAACCGACTACTGCGCCGACGTGACGTTCACCCACAGATGTAACTCCCGATACGAATTGTTCACCGTGGGCTCCGCAGGAGCCTCCCCATCGTACAGCAGAAACGCCAACCGCAACCGATCACCGGTCATCGTGGGGCGAACGTTGTACTCGGTCATCCACGTCTCGTTGTGGGGCAACCCAGTCTCGAACCGCCGTAACTCCCGCTCTTCCAACACCGTCGTCGAGTTGTTCTGCACCTCAACTCGCTGTAACTCCACCACCACTGTGTAGTTCTCCACCTCGTGTTCTTGATTCCCGATGCCAATCACGACAGGTTTCGACTCCCCACGCACGAACTCAGTGGGATAATCAGCCGCAACGTAATCTCCCGTCTCGTTCTCGGTCAACAGATAAAACTCCGTGAACTGCTCCCCTTCCTTCGGAACGGCCACAGCAAACGTCACACTCCCCACCGCAATCACGACACTCAGCACCAACAGCACGTTCAGATACTTATCGAGCCGCGTCTCCGGGTTGAACAGCTCCTCGCGCCCACTCGCAAGCCACGTCTCGTAGGGAACCGAAAACCGTTCGTCCTCGGGCAACTCCCAACGACGAACCGCAGCCACCCCAACAGCCACGAGCGTAAACCCACTCACCGTCACAATAATCGGAACCAGTCGAATCCCCCACGGCGTGAAGTTCAACACGAGCCCAATCAACGGGACAATCGCGATGCTCAGGCCGAAGGAAAGCGCCACGCGCTCGATGCCGTCGATGCCACCGTCTCGCGAGAGCAACGAATCATCGTCCTCCTCGTTCCACCCATCCTCGTCCTCGACCACCGACTCACCTTCCTCTGGAAACAGCGCCGCGATGAACGCATAGCCCGGGAGGAACAGCACGAACGCGAGCCCGAACACCACACGAACGGGCGTATCCTTGACGACCGGGAGAAACACAGACAGATTCGTCAGCACGACGAAGACGGCGACTGCCGCGAGGTCCGCAGGCAGGTCGCGGACCGGACGTGGGAGGAGCAGCCACAGACTTCGGTCGTCAGCCATGTGAACTCTCCTAAACAGGAGAGCATCAAAAAGGAGTCGGTGTTAGCCAAACAGACAGGTCAGTCGGCCCGCGATTCCTGGCGCGACTCCGTGAGCTCCGCAGCAGCCGAGAGCGCCTGTTTTGCCACCGAGGCCGGAAGTGTGTCCGCGGCGAACGACGCCTGCTCGTAGGCCTCTGTGAGGTGCTGGAGCAACCGTCCTTCTGCCTCCCCGAGCTGGTCGCGACTGGCCACGAAGAACTCCCAGTGCGTGCGCGGAGAGTCGATGTGCAGTTTCTCGGCCAACCGCGTCCGGGCCAGACTGTAGGCCGTCATCGCGGCGTGGTCCGTCTCGCCCGCGTCGAGTTGCTCCTGTGCGACCGTGAGTGGTTCGGGCGTGGGCTCCGCAGGCTCCACTGGCTCCGAGTCGTCAACGTCCGCAGCGACAGCCACAGCCGCGTCTTCTCCAGCTGCACTCTCTGAGTCCCCATCACCCGAACGAAGGTCCCGAACGAACGCGAATACACGGTCGCGATGATAAACGAGCACGACCACCAACACGAGCGCGAGGAAGCCAACGAGGTCGAGTACGGCGTCGGTCGTATTGCCGAACAGGTTCTGGACGGGTCCTCCAGCCCCACCACTCGAACCTCCTGCGACCAGTGCAACCTCATCCTCCGCGGCAGAAGCTTCGAGGTTCGTCCCCTGCCCGTCGAACCGGGCGACAAGCGCGACGGTCGCGTTCTCCTCGGCGACACCGGGCGCGTTCACCGTCTTCATGTACCGACCAGACCCATCTGTGACTGCCTCGCCAACCGTCGTCCCGTTCACCCGAAGTTCGACAGACTGATTCGCCACGGGACGCCCATCAGCCGTCCGCAGCACACCCGAGGCACGAACCGCACGCGGGCCGGCCTGCTCTCCGGAAACAGACAGTGTCGTGTTCGTCGTCGTCACCGTAATCGGCGCGGTGGCCTCACTGCTCGCGAGTGCTTGCTCAGTCAACGGCAGCGACGCCCGAACCGTCTGATTTCCGTCTTCGATGTCCGCAGGCAGCGCCGCTTCGAGTTCGTAGTTCCCCTCACCGTCGGTCTGCGTGCGTCCCACGGGAACCCCATCGACAGAGACGACCACGGGCACGTTCGGCGCACCAGTCTCCTCCACGGCGACCGACCCACGCACGGAGAGATTGTCGCCAAAGGCCACCGACTCTGGCTCTCGCGAGACGGTCATCTCGGAGTTCACCTGCTCGACGTCGACGGGCAGGGACGCCTGTGAGCCCCAGTACAGCGAGGTGTTGTTCGGCACGTAGCGAAGCGTCACCTCCGAAGTATCCAGCGCGAGCGTCGTCGGCCTGTAGGTCAACGCAAACTCCCCGTTCCCATCCGTCGTCGTCTCGACGGTCTGGCCCCCAATCTGGAAACGCACGGTCTGGTCTGCGAGCGCCTCCCCGTCCTCGGTCGTCAATCGCCCAGTCGCGTCGAGTGGGTCGAGAAACGAGATTTGCTCGTCTGCCGCCTCGACGGTCAGCGTCGTGTTCGTGAACTGCTCGACTTGCACCTCATCTGCGGTGTCCGTCACATTGGTGCGAATCGAATCCACCGTCGTCGCAGACTCATTCAAATTAACGTCCGTATTGTTCGAAATCGTCCCGTAGTTGCGGATGAGGTCGTCGCTCGTCGAATTCACATCCTGGGCGAGACGGTTGAGTTCGCGGGCGAGTTGCCGCGCTCGGTACACGTCCCCGCTCTCGCGGGCCTGCTCGTACTCGTCTTTGGTCTCGCGGAACTCCTGGACGTCGTTCGAGAGGTTCTGTTGCTGTTGGCGCGTCTCCTCGAACGCATCAGTCGCGTTGTCGTCGCGCTCGGTCTGTGTGTCGCCCGCGACGTCGACGTACTTGTCGAGCCAGTCGGGGTAATCTTCGTCCATTTGCTCACAGGCGTCGTAGTTCCCCACCTGCACGCCCTGGGTACAGTCGATGACGACGGTGCCCATGCGCCCCGCGAGCCAGCCCTGGAGGCGTTGTAAGTCCCCGGATTTGTTCAACTCGGCGGGATCCTCGTGGCGCAGGCTCGAATTGTTCGTCGGCGTTGGGGTCTCCTCCTGGGCGAGTGCCGTCCCGACCGCGGGCGCGACGCCAAGAATCGCCGGGCTCACGGTCGCACAGACGACCAGCAGGGCGAGACAGAGTGCACGGGGAGACCCACGAATCACGAGTGCATCCTCACAGTCGAGGATAAAACGTCTTCTGCTCGGACTTTCTCGCTCCGTGACGGGACCAGTATCTTCAACTATCGGCCCCCTCTCTGTCTGCGTAATGCAGGTCACGCGCCGGTTCGTCGAGGTGTCTGCTCTCGGTGGATTCCTCGCCCTCCTCGCGGTCGTCGCCGACCAGCCGTGGTTCCTCCTCGGGGCCGCAGGCGTCGGCGCGTGGCTCCTCGCCAAGCAGTACGTCTTTCTTCGGGCGCTCGTCAAAACCGAAGAGACGCTCACCGTAGACCAGCGCGTCTCTCGCTCGCGAACTCCAACCGACCAGCCCGTACAGGTCACGCTCACCGCGACGCGCACCCAACGGACCCCGCTCTCGCTCACCGTCGAGGCGAATCCTCCCCTCACGGCGACCGGTTCGTCTGCCCCCGAGCGAGCACTGGATATCTCGACGGTCGAACGCGCCAGCACCACTTTCGACGTCGAGTGGGGCGTCGCCGGCCGCTTCGAGTTCGACGCGCCCACGCTCACCGCGACCGACGACCACGGCCTCTTTCGCGAAACCCTCTCGCGTGGGCCACAGCTCACGGTGACGGTCGAACCCCGCACGCCTACGAACCTCCACGTCGGGCAGGGCGGCGTCGAGACGGCTGCGGCCTACGGCGAGCACAAAGCCGGAAAGAGCGGCACCGGCCTCGACCCCGCAGAACTCCGCGAGTACCAGGCGAGCGACGCGGCCCACGACATCGACTGGAAGGCAACCGCACGGCTGAACAGCCCCTTTGTCAGGCAGTACGAGGCAGAAACCGACCGCACGATGGCCCTGCTCCTCGACCACCGGGGGACGATGGCCACGGGCCACGAGGGCGAGCGAAAACTCGACTACGTCCGCGAGGTGGCCGCCTCGTTCGTAGCCAACGCGAACCAGTACAACGACCACATCGGCCTCTATACCGTCGGCGACGGAGGCGTGACGAACGCTGACGCGCCCGCGTCGATGGCGAGCCACTACCGCGCCATCCGGTCGTGGCTATTCGACTTAGAACCCACGGAGGCGGACACAGGAAGTGCAACTCACAGCCACGACCCCGCGACCGCACGTCAGCAGGCGAGCCAGCTTTCAGACGACGACTCCGCGTTCGGACAGACGCTCCACCCCTACTTCGCGAACACTACGACCTACATCCAGCGTATCGATTCCGACCCCCTGTTCGCCACCGCCCGCACGCACATCAGGCGGCTCAAAGGAACCGTCTGGACGGTCATCCTCGCCGACGACTCGAATCCGGTCGAACTGCGTGAAACCGTAAAACTCGCCCAGCGCGGCGACGACCACGTTCTCGTGTTCCTCACGCCCACCGTCCTGTTCGAACCGGGCGGCCTCGCCGACATGGAAGCCGCCTACGAACGCTACGTTGAATTCGAAGACCTGCGCCGCGAACTCTCGAATCTCTCGCGGGTCGAAGCCTTCGAGGTCGCACCGGGCGACCGACTCGCTGCGCTGTTGACCACTCGGCGACAGGCGCGGGCGTGAACGGCATGACCGTCATCCGCGGATGTGCGGAACATCTGGTCGAACGACTCGACTCGGGCGAGGACCGCAGGCACGCAGAAACCATCGTACGGTGGTCGAACGATGTCGTCGATATCGTCCAACGGGTATCCACGATTATCCAGACGGTGATTGGGAGTTCGACGGTCCCACTGACGAGCGTCAATCTCTCAGAGCGAATCGATGAAGAGGTGACACGCGTGCGCTCGACATATCCGGACGTGACCTTCGAGACGGACGTTCCTCCCGACGTCCACGCGAGAGGAAACGACTTGCTGAGTGAGGTCATCGGAAACGTCCTCACGAACGTCATTCGCCACAACGATACGGAGAAACTCCAGGTGACCGTGACCGTCGAAACGGACGAACAGCTGGGAACCGTCAGGACACGAATTGCCGATACGGGAACGGGAATTGCAGACGACCAGAAGGAGGCCGTGTTTCGCCGTGGTCACTCGGGTCGACCGAGCGGTGGGTTCGGACTATTCTTCGTCGACACGATGGTGCGCGCCGTCGGCGGTGACGTATGGGTCGAAGACAACGACCCGACTGGAGCCGTCTTCGTTATCGAACTGCTACAGGAGGACGCAGAAAACACGCCTGCAGAACCCACACCAAACGAAGCTCCCCTCTTTTGACCGCGTACGCTTGAAAGCACGGGGCGAACGCCACCAACGTTCATGTGGGTGGGCACTCATTCAGAACCATCGATGGCGCCGGAAACCAACCCCGATACCCAGTACGTCCTCGACGACGTCGACCGCGGTGTCCTCTACGCACTGCAGCGAGACGCCCGAAACACCACCGCAAGCGAGATTGCAGCCGAAGTCGGCGTCTCTGCGAGTACCGTTCGCAACCGCATCGCCAATCTCGAAAATCACGGCATCATCGAAGGGTACAACCCAAAACTCGACTATGAAAAGGCCGGGTTTACCCTCCGCACCCTGTTCGTCGCCACCGCGCCCGCCCGTGACCGAAACACACTCGCAAAGCAGGCACTGTCGGTACCCGGCGTAATCGACGTTCGTGAGATGCTCACGAGTCAGCGCAATCTCTAAATCGAAGCAATCGCGACGAACACGAGCGACCTCGCAGAGATGACTAACAAGCTCACTGACCTCGGCCTCGAGCTGCTCAGTTCAGAAATCGTCGCCAACCATTACGCACAACCCTTTGGCGAACTGGAATTTTGAATTCCCGACGCATTTATATTTTTCACAGTATTTAGCTGTTGAATAAACAGTTTAACCGTCGGTTTTGGCGCGTACGATAACATATCAGCTGTGGATACACCAACATATATCCCCTCACAAGACATGTGTAGTACCCGGACAGGGGCCAACCGAGGGGGAAGGGGGGAGAAACTCCGGGGTTCCACGAATCACCGCACCTGGTTGGGGAGGTGTGGCGATTGGGAGTGCCGGGCCTCTGTCCTGCAAAATACACAGGACGGTTTAGTATGGTGTTGTATTTTAATAAATTCTTCGGCCAATGGTCCAGGAATTCGTCACGGAAAGAGTATGTGAATCGACAGCATGCTCACGTTTCGCCGCATGTTGTCTTCTGAGAAATAGGACGATTCTGGAGCGAGAGTTGGATTAGTCAGTCTCAAAAATCAATTTGGTTGTACGGCACTAGAATCCGTGCCGAAGAGGTACCCACCGAGTGCGACCATCCAGAGCATGACTGGATAGACAATCATGCGCTCGGTCCCTCCGTGGCCGATCGGACCGAACACGGCCGTGTTTCCGGCGTCGCCAATCGCCATGAGGACGACGAAAACGAGTCCGAGAATCCCGGCAAGCAGAGACAACACCCGCATCGCACCCGTGAGTCGAGTAGCGCTCCCAATCGCCTGGAGATTGAAGAACAGGAACGCAACGAGCGCGAACAGACCGTGTAGCCCACCCGTGTCGAGCGGGAAGACGCCCGCGCCGAGTGCACCGATGCCGGCAACCGTAAAGATGGCCAAGAGCCAGCGCTTCCCGTGAATTCGATAGAAGAAATACCCGCCGACGATGTTGAATATCCCGACCACGACGAGCGAGGCGTTGAAGAGGAGCGCCGTCTCCGAGATGACCCCGAGGTCACTGATTGCAGCCGTATTGAAGTTGTAGCCGGGAGCCATCGCCGCGGCGAGCATGATGACCGTCATGAACTGAGCGGCGAGCACGAGGAAGAAGCCGCCAGCGAGTTGTCTGCTGTCTGCGGCCAGTCCACGAATCGTCATCGGTTGGTCGAATGTTTCTACGTCTGCCATGGAATGTTCACCGTGTATAGCTTGGCTCGCCCTGTCCATCACTTGCGCCGACGAATCCCACCAGGAGAGACTGTCCACGGGCGGCACTGTCACGAGTTCGATGCCGGGATCTGGTCGGGGTTTGAGACCCAAGCACTGAATCCCAGTAGACTGCATCGCGCGTCGAACGGGTTCGAACGGGTGTGACTCGCATCAAGGTGGATGCTGCTCGCCGACGTATGACCGCTATGTACAAACGGGATGGGCAGATCGAACCGGTCTCCGCTCGTCGCGAGCTGACGGCCGAGTACATGCGAATAGCGAGTCGGCGAAGCAACGTCCACGGCCTGGTCGAACTCGATGTGACCGAGGCAAGACGTCGCATCCAAGCAATCGAGGAGGAGACAGGAGAACAACTCTCGTTCACCGCATTTCTCGTCTACTGTTTCGCGCAGGCAATCGAAGACCACCCGCACGTGAACGCGTACGTCGATTGGCGAGGGCGACTCCACACGTTCGACGACGTCGACGTGAACGTGCTCGTCGAGAAAACCGTGGATGGCGACAAGCGAGGCATCCCGCACGTCGTCAGAGCAGCGAACCGTCGGTCGCTGCAATCGATTCACGAAGAGATACGAACCACACAGAACGCACAGCCAAGGTCTCGACAGTCACGGGGGGAATCGCTGGCGCTACGACTGCCGAGCGTCGTCACGCGCCAAATGTGGCGGCTCCCGCAACTGTTCCCACGGCTGTGGAAGAATCTCGCGGGCACCGTTGAGGTGACCTCGGTCGGCATGTTCGGGACGGGCGGCGGTTGGGCAGTCAGCCCAACGAACTACACGGTGCAGTTGACGGTCGGGGGTATCGCCACGAAACCAGGCTTCGTTGACGGAGAGGTCACCCCCCGAGAGTATCTCAGCCTCACCGTGACCTTCGACCACGACGTCGTCGACGGTGCGCCCGCTGCCCGCTTCGTCCAGCGGCTGGGCGAACTCATCGAAGACGCCCACGGACTCCAAACAGAGACGGGGACCTGACGTACCACCTGATGGACCCCTCGTCGGTGCGCCGGGCGGACGCTGGACGAAGACGTGTGGGGCACGTATTCTCCCCGTTTGAGAATCAGATGTTCGATTATTGCCGAGGACGTGCTACCTCCTAGTGGAGAACGCTATGGCATCGATTCGGGTATTCGTCGGGTTCAAGAACGGTCAGATTGCCACGGGCACAGACGTCGCGACGGTCGGTGCCCAACCCCGCAGCACCATCACGCAAGGTGCAAGCGTAACGGAGCGCTGCTGATGACGCAGGCGCAGGTTTCGGTTCCGCGGTCGGCGCTGCTCGCGTCGCTCGCGACCCTCGCGCTCACGGTCGTCGCGACGGTGGTCGGCCTGTTCGTTCCCGGGTTTTACCGCGACGCACCGGTCCTCATACCACAGGTGTACGGCCAGGACCTCCTGACGCTCGTGGTAGCCGTCCCAGCGCTCTCAGTCTCCCTATACTTCACCACACGCGGGTCGCTGCGAGCCTACATCGTCTGGCTCGGCGTAACCGGATATCTCCTCTACACCTACGCCTCTTATGCGTTCATGACGGCGTTCAACGAGCTGTACCTCGTCTACGTTTCGCTACTGTGGTTGACGCTATTTGCGTTCGTCGGCGGGATGATGCGCCTCGATGCGTCTGCGGTGAAACGGGCAGTTGGCGACCAATCGGTCCGGGTGTACGTCGCGTTCCAGCTCTTGCTCGCCGTCCTCGTCGGTGGGCTTTGGCTGGCAGAGATTCTCCCGGCCACGTTCGCGGGGACAGTTCCACCGAGTATCGCTGAAACGGGCCTTCCCGTAAACGTCATCTACTCGCTCGACCTCGGCGTCGTCCTCCCCGCGTTTGCCCTTGCTGCCTACTGGCTGTGGCGAGGGCGCACCTGGGGCTACGCGCTCACGGGCGTCCTCCTCGCGAAAATCGTGACGCTCGGCGGCGCGGTGCTCGCGATGATTGCCTTCATGATTCGCGACGGGCAGGCGGTTCCCCTTCCACAACTGGTCATCTTCGTCGTCTTGACCGTGGTGAGCGTCGTGCTGATGGTTCGGTTTATCCTGTCGATAAAAGTAGACCGTACATCAGTCACGGCGGCGTCGAATGACGAACTCGTCGGTGAACCACCGAGGCCCGTATAAATCGTCTGTCTCTGGAGCGTGACTCACTTCCTTCGCAAGTGACTGGCTTACCACTTTACTACTCCGTCGTTTTCTTGAGTGCAGCTGGAAGCCGATTCAGACAGATTTCGAGAAAACTCACCGGTGCTTCGACCTCGATATGCCCCGGTTCATGGACAGGCTCTTCATCCACTTCGTACTGAAAATGTGTCGTTCCAAGGTCGGGATGGTCGTCATCCTTGTGCCACCCGAGGCTCACCGCATCATCGGCCCACTGCACGCGCTGGACGTCTGTCCCTTCTCGCGGTCGCCATAGCACTTCCACGTTTGCCGCTGGTCGTGGAAACGACGTTCCCAAGAACATCTCGACGTCGACGTCCGCGACAACCGACCGCGGACGAAGTCGAGACGGCTCATACCGAATAGCAGAGAATCCAGGAACGTTCTCCATTCGTTCCTTGAGTCTTCGAAGTCCTTCACGCCGGGTGAACCCTCGACCACCAGCAAGAAAAACCACCATCTGCGCAACTACCGTTCCTGAGAGAGGGTTTTCGAGCCACCCGAACGTGACTCCACGTCCAATGTCGTCAGCGAACTCTGGAGACTGATTGCGAGTTGAATCGATTCACGAATCTCGATGTTGTACTCCCATTCGTCGATGACGTCGAGCCGCTCGCGACGCTCTGCACCGGTGAGATCCTCACGTCCGATGCTCTGGCGTAACTCCGCGAGTGAATCGACCTCGTAGGTCTCTTTCCACGCGTCAAGTTCGTCACCGATTGCGTTGAGTTCCTGCGTCAATTCGTCGACGGTGTGCGTTTCCGCTAACTGACGGACTTCACGGAGGAACTGGGTGACACTATCGGGCTTATAGCTCGTTCCGTTGTTCGTTTCAATTCGTTCGAGGTCTCCTTGATCGACCATTCGCTCAAGATATTTGACGGCTGTATCACGCGAAACGGCGGCTTCGTCAGCGATCCACCCTGCGTTGCGCGGCTCTGTCCGCGTTATCGCAACGTGGCGGACGCGCTCTGCGGCATCCATCCTGTCGGGCCACGCCGGTTCATTTTCACTCATTGGTGGTACGTTCGTCCCTGTAATACTAATATGTTCGCGCTAGAACTAATTATTTCTCATCCGTAACTGTTTCATGATTCGCGATGAGCAGGCCGTCGCGCTCCCACAACTGGTCAACTCCTACGCGTTGACCGGAGTGAGCGTCGTGCTGATGGCACGATTCATCCAGTGGGTCGATAGAGACCGGTCATCAGTCATGGCGAGGCCGGGGGACGAACCGGCTCCTGGGCCGGCGAAGCCTGCGTGAGTTCCAACGTCAAAATTTATCGCGTAAATGGAAATGCTCGGATTGAAACTGCGCCAGACAAGCCAATGAATGGCCCGTGCCACAACCTGACATTAGACCAGACACATTTTCTACTCCACGCAGTGTAAGGTATTCATGTCCGGAAATCCATCGCTGGCCGAGTTGATGGCCACTGCAGAGCGTGAACCGGAGGCTGTTGATATCCCTGCCCTCTGTCGCTATCTTTCCTCAGACGAGTACGAAGTCACTTCTCAGGCCCACGACATCCGCACACTCGTCACCAACACCGTACCCAACCCCATACCGGTAGCCGAATCACTTATCGAGATTATCGAATCGTCTGAGCACAACATCGCACTAACCGCGGCTGAGATGCTCTCCCGCCTCGTCAGAATTTGGCCACAGGAACTCGCCCCTCGAATCACCGATCTCCTGACATCGACCGACGTCCGAATTCGAGCGGTTGGGGTGAATACCTTCGGGAACGGAGCTGCCGGTGCATTTGTGCCGTATATCGACATGCTTGCGAAACGGCTGACAGACGACGACCTCCGAGTCGCTGCGTACGCCCTTGGAAGCCTCACCTCACTCGCTCGTCACTACCCGGAACGGGTCGCACCACACCTCGATGCAGTCGTCCCCTTTCTCGATGAACGCTGGTTCCCGAGCGAGGCCGAACGATTCAACGGCGTCTACGCGGCTCTTCCGGATGAGCCGGACGGAACACCGCCAAAGCGGCTCGTAAGAGGCATCCCACATCCTCACAGAGATGCACTCTCCTTACTCAGACTTGTTGGCTCGACTCGACCAAACACACTCACACCGGTTGTCTCGCGCCTCCACGAACTCGTTGTGTCAATGCCGGCGGCCGAACTCGACTACGAATCGTTCATACGGATTCTTGGCGATGCGCTTCGAGCTGACGTTGAAGTGGCTGATACCCGAAGCTCCGAACTCATTCCAGCGCTGCGAACGCACGCGGAGTCGGATGAGCGAGGTCGACGGATTTCTGCCCGAAGATTGCTGTCGGAGCTTGGATACGAGGTCGACCATCCACCTGCTTTCGAAGTGCCTCCGATGGCAACCCGTAATCGTCCCGTCCAGCCCGATGATGAGGAGTTTCTCAGGAACATCGACATCGAAATAGACATGGGGACTATCGAACTGGACGACATTATCGAACGCCTGCACTGTGTTGATTCTGACGTACGCGATACCACCGCCTGGGGATTGGAATGTGGCTACATTGGCTACCTCGACGAGCTCAACGACCGGGGTCCGACACTCCTGTCGCTCTTCGACGAACCGGACGAGTGTACCCGCGGGCATCTGTTCACCACAATCGGTGCAGTAGTCCAGGCTTATCCTGAGGAGTGGACGCCCCCACTTCTCGAACTTACGACCCACGCTGACGTGAAAATTCGAGCAGCAGCCACTGGACAGCTTGCGAATGTTGCGAGCACATATCCAACACTGCTCTTCGAACATATCGAGACAATCACTACCCGACTAGACGATGAACCCGAAGTTATGGCGGCAGCCTTCCGTGTGCTCGGGAGCTACGCACAATTCGCTCCTACTGTCGTGTCGAAGTACGTTGCCGATGCATCAGCTGTGCTCTCGACGGTGACACTGACCGATGAGCTCGAAGGTGAGGAGACTGTCCAGTCTGTATTGCGGTTCCTCCTTTCGCTCGCGAAGGTCCAGCCAGCGGCAATCGTCCCTGCGATCGATGCGGTCAGTGCAATTGTCACCGAGTTAGCAGGGCCTGAAACCATCGCAAACCGGGCTCTGGGGTATCGACGGTCCCCAGAAGAACACCTCACAATGACTCCTGCTGACTTCGTGTTGGAAGCCGCTCTTGAGGTGTGTACGTGGGTCGGGAAGCACGACCCAGACGCAATTTCCCCCGTTCGACCAGCTGCAACCAGGATTGTCGAGGGCCGTTACCATGGACAGGCACTCGCGATTCAGGTGCTGAGGACTGACAGCGCAAGTGCAGGTGGTTGAGGTCGTATTTGAGAGGAATTCGGCATCGAAGTGGGTACGGTCGAATTCGTCCTGACCATCACCTTCGAGGCGGATGACGGTACTTAGTTACCAGCGGCAGAGATTACGCGTTCCAATCGAGGAGTGGGTCATAGGACGTAGCGTCCTCGACGACCTCTTGGAGAGCGTTGACATCCTTCCCACCCTATAGAGCGAGGCTTTCTCCTTGACTTTCCGTAATTATCGATACGTGAGTTTCACTCCCAGAACGACCGAACACGCTCGTCTAACTCCGACAACACGAACGAAATCACTGCTCGCCAGTCATCAGCGAATGTCATATCATTACCTGGCGACGCGGCATCCGGCGGCGGGTGAAAATGCTCACGGTCGTTGTGTTCGTTCGGATGACGGTCCCACCGACACTCCCACAACGTTCCGTCACGATACTGCTCTGAATAATGGACATTGAAATCGTCCGTGTTGAACCACCGAATCCGAAGCGACGCTCGTTTCATACCAGCCGGGAAATAGCCGAGGTCATATTCAGCGACAACGGCATTTGGCGCAGCTGTCGGCCGATATTCAACCGACGAAAATCGAGTGCTCCCACGAAGGCGGCGGCCAATCCGCTCTAACACATCACTATCAATTCCACCAACAGTGACTTCATCGTCCTCACGCATCGACTCTTCCAGTTCGCCCACCTCGTCCTTCGTCACGACGAGCGGCATCAAGTAACGTCGCACGCTCCTCGAGCGACTTCCAGTTAGATACTTCCTCCCAGATATCCTCGACCGACCCCTCACGGCTTGCGTCAACCAACGACACCTCGTCAGGCGACTCCACCCCAAAGCGGTCTCGATATGCTTCCATCGCGTCAAGCGTTTCCGTGAGTTGCTCGACAATCTCAGCCTCGGAATACTGCTGGCGGAGTTGCTCAACTCTATGCCATTTCAGGTAGGACTCATTGCGCTCATACCGCACTGGGCGTCCAGACAGTTCGTGGACGATGCCCATCTCAGCAAACCACTGTAGATAGTCACGAGCCGTCTCCGTGTCACAGTCCACTCGTTCAGCGATCGACGATACCTTTGTTGGCTCCCGCAACTGGACAATCACATCAAGCATCCGTTCTCGAATTGGCCCAGCCTTCAGAACCTCGTCTGGAGACTCCCAGTCATCGAAGTTCGGTGGTTCCTCCCCCTCACCAGGTATTCCCTCCGGCGTATCAGTCACATCCATACTTGACCATCTCGTACATGCACCAACGAGTTTCTCTGCAATATATCTACTGTAAACTGTATTATTTCTGTTTATGGTGCTGGGCTCGAGGATGAATCCGCCAGGAGGACAGCCACCTACATTAATCTACGAATGACACAAACGCCAGTTCATGTCTCCCGATGAGAGTCCCACCGTCGAGGCCGCCTACGATAAATTGGCAGCGACGTACACGACGCAGGAAGACGACCCCTACTGCGCAGATTTCGAGTTCCCGGCGATGAAGGACCTCATTCCGGACGTCGCGGGCAAGCGAATCCTCGATGCGGGTTGTGGACACGGGCGGTACGCAGACTGGTTAGTCGAACAGGAAGCGGACGTCCTCGCTGTCGATGCAAACGCCAAGATGCTCGAACAAGCGCGGCGACGACTCGGCGACCGAGTAGCGATTCGCCAGGCAGATATCACCGAACCGCTCGAGTCCGTCGACGACGGCACGTTCGACGGCGTGGTGTGCGGCCTCTCGCTCCACTACGTCGAAGACTGGCGGCAACCCTTCAGCGAGTTCGCTCGCATCCTCAAACCGGGTGGCTTTCTCGTCTTTTCAGCCCAGCATCCCGTCGACGAGTACATCGCGTTCGATGCCGAGAACTACTTCGAGACCGAACAGCACCGGATGACGTGGGAGGCTTCGGGCGAGGAAGTCGAGGTGCCGTTCTATCGTCGCCCGCTTGCTGAGGCAATCAATCCACTCCTCGAAACCGGGTTTGTACTGGATGAGCTGGTCGAGCCAACGCCGCAGGCGTCGTTCAAAGACAAAAATCCACAGTCTTACGAGAAACGACTGCGCTACCCGACGTTTCTGTGTGTTCGGGCGTCGAAGGCCGAAGTTTGAGGCGGAAAAGAAACGGACAGCGGGTAGTTCCGAGGGGCCTGACTCCGAGGCGCGTGAGTTTCGAGACGGCAGGTGGAAATCAAGCACCCTTGATTATTCAAGAGTGTACAAAGATATTTGAGAGATAGTCGCGAAGACAGAAATAGAGGTAGCAAATATGGGGGAATCACCAAGGGTTCAGTCGTGGTCTGAGACGATGAGTGCACGAGAGCGGATTCGTGCAGTGGCAGAATCGATGCGCGAGCCTCGGTCCGTCAACTGGGTCAGTGAGCAAGCGAACGCCGCGTGGAGCACGACGAACGAGGAACTCCAAGAACTCGTGGAGCAAGGCCGACTACGCCGTGTCGAGGTCGGTGAGACGGCTCGCTACCAACCAGATTTTACGCGACTGCTGTTCGATGAAATCCGCACACTCATCGAGGAGAACGCTCGCGAAGAACTTCGAGATGAATTGACAGCAATCACCGAAGAAATCGAAGAGTGGCAGGCGAGGTACGCTGTCGAGACGTGGGAAGAACTCGAACAGTCGCTCGCAGATGGTGACCTATCGAGTAGTGAGCTCCGCGAACGGCGCGACGTTATTGCAGTTTGGCGTGAAAACGAACAGGACAGGCAACTCATCAAGCACGCACTGGCATTGTATTCCGACGTGGAAGCCGCTCGCGAGCAGATGTCAAATGCAACTGACCGGGTGACAAGCTAATCGCTAATTTTCTCAATCGATGATATTCCTTGCAGGTCGCGACCGCTATACGCAACGGTCATTGCTCCAAGAAATTCACGGTCGACTCTCGAAACAGGCAGGATGTGAAAATATCCGATATCGCCCTTCTCGAAGACGGCCCCGATACGTACTCGCTGAGATTGACACGGTGGCGTTCTTGGGCAAAACGTATCCAATAGAGAACGCTCAGTTGGAGATACGGTTTTGGTATCCTCCTGGTGGTGACCACGAGTATTATCGTATCAACTGGGTCGAACCAGAGCGCAACCTCATGCTTGGCTTTCATCAGGATGCAGACCACCCCGAATTAGGCGAGTGTCACGTTCAGTTGGAATACGAAAACATCGAGGTCGACAGGTATGAAGTGGAATTCATCGACGCGCATCCGCTCGCCGTCCTCGACCAACGGCTCCAACAATTCCCAGTAGCATTGGAAGCAATTCAGTGGCAGGGCGGAAAACCATTACTAAGGGGATTTATCGATTAGTGCGTTCTAGCGCTCGTCAATCGTTTTACCGTCAACCTCGGTCAGTTCGGTGGATGAAGCTCTACCACGGGCTGCTTCCGACACCTATACGCCGAAGTCGCCGTTCCAGTTCTCGCTCAGCTCGAACCCGAAATTCTTCCTCGTCCAAATCCTCGACCACATCCGAACACGCCGCGTGAACGCGCCCGACTCGGGTGACCGCACCGATTGCGAACAGGTCCTTCATCGCGCGGAAATTCTCTGTCACCGACGCAGTTTCTGCATACCCCGACCATAGCGCCTCTCGAAGGTCGGCCCGCACTCGCTCGCTGGTGAACAGATTGACGATGGCCTCCTCGACCTCCCAGGCTTCTTTTGCCCGACAGCCAGCCGTGGCGTGTTCCCAGTCGAGCACGGCGCGAACGCGGTTGTCCTCGAAAATCAGGTTGTCCGGGGTGAAGTCGCCGTGAAGCAGGACTGGTCCCGTGTCGGGTTCGATGTCCGCGGCCGCGTCGGCGAAGCAGTCTGTTGCCCGCTCGGCCAGGTCGTCGACGGGTGAGCCCGAACCGTCGTCGAGATTGCTGGTGTACTCCTCGCGGTAGTAGTTCCGCCAATCGGTCACGCCCGAATCGACCCGCAGATTGCCAGCCTGTGAAACAGCCACGTCGCCGTAGTAATCGAATCGGGTTTCCGAATGAAGGAGGCCGAGTGTCCGGCCCATCTCCCGGACGAGCGTGCGCTTTGTGTCCCGCGAGAAGGATTTGAACTGCGAGATGCTCGTGAGTTCGTCGCCCGGGACGTACTCGACGATCGAGTACGGAACGTCCACCACGCTCGGGTCGCGTTCGACGGCGTACACCGCAGGAACCGGGAGTCGAGCAACCTTCGCGAGAGCGCGATACATGCCCGCCCCCTTCACGAGTGAGGTGGCATCGTCCGGAGCGAACTTGGCGACGTACCGCGCGTCGGTCTCCGGAATCGTGAACGTGTACGTGACGCCACCGTCGCCAGCCATGGAGTCCTCGTGGACGACGACCGAGTCGGCGCCTGGAAACGTCTCTTGTGCAACCTGTTCGACTGCTGTTCCGTCGACTCCCACCTTCAAGCGAACGTTCTCGTCACCGCGGTTCGCGGCTTCGATGAGTTCGTCTACGTACCCCAGACTCGCAAACACGAAGTGAACTGTCTGGTCGCCCGGTAAGTGTCTTCTCCCCGAAAGCGGACTCTGCCTGGTTGGAGCATCACACAGATGCAAGGAGGAAGCCCACGGCTTTAGCCGTAGGAGGAATCCGACACCATAGTCGTGCCCGAGAAACGGGAGAACGAAGACAGTCGCGTTGCTGCATTTGATGGACTCGTTACGCTGAATTGCCGCATCGAAATCCGCAGTATCGACGCCAACGTCAAGCGCCAGGAACGCCGTTATTCACGAATGCCGACCTTCTTTGTCACACGGAAGGTGGTCGGAGGATGGAGGATACCGACGACCGTTCCCATCGAATGGACGACACTCACGAGTGGAACGAGTGGAAGCGCGAGCAACCACTTGAGTTCTGCGCCACCATAGTAGAGCATGCCGCGAACGAACCAGAAGGCGGTAAACGAGGCGAGCGTGAGCGATGCGAGGAGGAATAGTCCAGCATAGACGACGCTCACGCCGACGAGTGCCAATGGGACGGCCACGACGGTGACGACAGGTGAAAGCGCCCACGCAAAGTTACGCACCCGCGTCAGCAGTTGGTAACGGAAGGGGAGCAAAGCGGTCGCGTCGATATTTCCGGCCGCCCAGCGACGACGCTGCTGGAGGATTTCGCCGAGCGACGGCGGTGCTTCGTTGCGACAGGTGGCCGTTGAAAGCGCGAAGTCGATATCGAACTGACGAGCGGCCGCCCAGACGAACGCGGTATCCTCGACGAGCGTCTCTCGGTCCCAGGTCACCTCGTTTTCTATAGCACTGCGAACTGCGATGCCACCGCCCCATGCGAAGAGTGGAATCTGTAACCGAGCGAACGCACGCTGTTCTATCTGCACGCCCATTCGGTAGACATCAGCGAGATACGAGAGCACAGAACCGGTTCGACGGGGGCGTTCGCGCAACTGTACGATGTCTGCCTCTGGAAGGCCATCGAACTGCTCTACGACGCTATCCTCATCGAGATAGAGGACGAACTCGCGGTCACAATCGAGTGTACGGCGAGCCCATTCGATTGCCCGCCCTTTCTGAACGGCGCGACATTCGAACTCGTCTGGAACCACGTGGACTGTCGCGCCGTCGATGTCGATTGGTTCTTCTGCGATGACGTGTCTGTCGGTTAACTCCGAAGGGAGTGAATCAACCGTTGCTTGGACGACAGCTTCGGCGTCAATGGTCAAGATACGAACTTGAATTTCGTCGCCACCGTAGATGGATTCAGGTGGCTCGTACCCTGCGCCCAACACGTAGGTGAGCGCGACCCAGAAGGCTGCAGTCGCGGCAAATAGCGCGGTTGTTCCCCACAGGACAACAGCGAGAAGGTTACCAGTGAATGGGCCACTCGTGAACTGATTTGGAATGGCAATTGCTGTGGCGGAAACGAGTAACGCTCCGCCGAGGAGTACGGTCGCGACACGTTCTGCGTTCATCGTACTCGTCTGAGAAAGCACTATCACAAAAGCTGAAACTATCGTTTTTTGTATTTTATTTCATTCATTCCGTTTAGAACGGCTTAGATAGGACATAATATATGTGCCGAGATAACACGCATAGGCGGGTTAAAACACTGCTTTGCCATTTTGGTTGGTAGCGTACAGGAAACCCGCCGAAGTAATGTTAAATATTCAATATCATAGGGACGACCAATCGTGGCTACGTGTGACTGTAGATTCGTCGTTCGAGCAGAGTGATATCTCAGAGCGAGAGATCTGCCCAGGGAACCGAACCCTCGTTGACGATGTTTTCTGGAGTTAGCTCTGGTGCGCCCAACACTGCACCGGCGTTCGGGATGGGGAGTGGGCCGTAGGGGTCGTCGGGTACGTTGTCATCTCCGGACACCACGATGCGCATGACCATCCCGAGTTCGAGGTGTGGCAAGCAAAGAATGTCGTACACTCCCTGTTTGGTGAAGCGATACAGCCATGAATCGTCGACCGACATCGGTGGGGAGGTGAATCCGTTACTCGTCGGTACGCGGTCAGGGAGCGTGAAAAACGGCGGTTCGCTGAACTTCGAGTGGAACGCCGTCACTGTGTGAAGCCCGTTGTGAATCGTGAAATTGACAGTTTCACCAGGGCGGACGTGCAAGCCAGCGGGGTCGAAGAAGAACTCTGCGGGAATCTCATCACCTGACTCTTCAAGGGGGAAATCGGGGTGGTCACCCGGTCCTTCGTGAATGTGGAGCGTGACGGTGTGGTCAACCAAGCCAGATGGAACGGTCTCACCTGCGGCATACGGGGCACCGTATATTGTATCTATTCGATTGCCACGGCCGTCGGCTGGCATCGCAGCCGCAGTGCCGCCGAACAATGAAAGGGCTGCCCCAGCACCGATTAACTTCATTAGCGGCCGGCGATTCACACCATGATTCTTCAGGACCTCGATGAGCTCTTCGTCGCTTAGATGCAGATCTCTGACGTTGTCGTTCTCGGTCATGAGTACACTAGGCAGAGAGTCCAATACAGGGGAAAGTAATGAACAAGTTATGAAAAAATAATTGTATATCGAAATGGGAGATGGTGGTCAGGAAAAGCCACGCGAATAGAGAGGAGTAAACGAGGGTGTAGAGAGCCGTTGAATGGTTTTCTATCTTATTAATACGCAGTATAGATATCAGAGAGTAAATGAATAGCCGTCACTCATCGATAGAGCGATGAGTAGTGCAATACACACGCGTACGTCGATTCATCCGAACCGACGTGAGGCGCTCCTCGAGGAACTCCCAGACACCAGCTCTCCGGATTTCATTCTACGGATTCGAACAGTGAATAGAACTATTGGCTGGTGGCTCGAAGATTCAGGTTATGAGTGATTCAGCGCCACGCGAAATCCCTGGACGTCTCGTCGTCGGAACCTTCCTCACGCTCGATGGCGTGATGCAGGGGCCGGGCGGCCCAGACGAGGACCGAGAGGGCGGATTCGAACACGGTGGATGGTCGGTGAACTACTGGGACGAGGGGATGGGGAAAATCATGGACGAACAGTCAGATGGGGTCGATTCACTCCTCCTTGGCCGAAAGACGTACGAAATCTTCGCCGGCCACTGGCCACACGTCGACGACGCAGACCCCATGGCGGCGAAACTCAATTCGATGCCCAAGTACGTCGCCTCACGCACCATCGACAGCGTGGAGTGGAACAACTCGACGCTCCTCGAGGGCGACGTCGCAGAAGCAGTCGCTGACCTCAAAGCCGACTCTGACGACGTGATTCTGGTCCAGGGGAGTCAGAACCTGCTCCAGACGCTGCTCACCCACGACCTCGTTGACGAGTTCTGGCTCTGGGTGTTCCCGGTCGTCCTCGGCGAGGGCAAGCGCCTGTTCGCGGAAGGAACCGTTCCCGGAAACCTCGAACTGACGCGGACGGACACTTCGAGTACGGGCGTCCAGATGCTCAGATACGAGCGGGCAGGCGACATCGAGTACGGGTCGTTCGCGCTGGAAGAAGGGGAGTGAACCAGCACGAGTAGCCCACGAGAACCGGGTACCCTGATTCTACAGCCATGTAAGACAATTAAAGTGCAATTTAAAAACCCGTGTTTTCGAAAAATCCTGGCTTGAGAAAGTCTAAGCGGTATTCACCCATACGTTCGAACACGATGGCGACGAATCGTGGACACCCTGGTGACAATAGAGTTCCAGAGGACCCAGCGGACCTCCTCCCTGAAGACAGCATCCTCACCCTCGACGAGTATCTGGCAATGCACGCCGCAGTCGGGCACCGGACGCGCTACGAGATACTCTATCGGCTGGTCCACAGCGGAGACAGGAGTCCCAAAGAACTCGAAGCCGAACTCGACATCGACGACAGTACGCTCCACTACCACCTCAACAAGCTCGTTTCCGTCGGCCTCGTCGAAAAACGGCAACGCACGGAGCGTGGACAGGACGGCCTCGACACGTACTATCGGGCAACCTTCTTCGGTGAAGTGACGCTCTCAGATGGCGTTGATAGCCTCATCCGTGGTGAGCAGGAATTCGAGGAGATGTACAGCGGTTCAGCCGAGAACTGAGCGGTCACGAAGCTTCGATCATTTCGTTTTCGTGAGTTGCTGTTTCCAAGTACTACTGCGAGCAGGCACGAACAGTTCCAGCAGTTCAAGCGTGAGAGTCATAGCTGGGAAATGATAAAGCGCCTACCGGTCTAAGTCTAGGGAGAGCCATGTACGCCCACATCGTGGTCGCTGTCGATGGAAGCGAAGAGGCGAAGCGAGCTGCACGCCGAGCGTTCGAGCTCGCGGACAGATTCGCCGCGACGGTCACCGCACTCCACGTCGTCGAACACAAACGCCTCCGACTCACCACCTCCGAGCCGGAGAAAGCGCGACTCAGAGCCCTCGGTGAGGACATCCTCGCCGACATCAAGGCACTCGCTTCGGACCTCGACCATCCCGTCCAGACCGCGATGCGCGAGGGGACGCCCGGAGACGAGATTAGCAAATTCGCCGACGAAGAAGGCGCAGACCTGCTCGTCGTCGGCAGGCAGGGCCTCACGGGACTCGGCGAGCGGTTGCTCGGCGGGGTCGCAGAACGCGTCATCCACCAGAGCGACGTTCCCGTGCTGGTCGTCCCCGAGGAAGGGATGGACGGGGCCTGGGAAGTCTCCCGTCTACTCATCACGACGGACGGCAGCGAGAACGCAGCAGACGCGACCGACCACGGCATCGCCATCGCAGAACGCTACGACGCAGCCATCCACGTCCTGAACGTCGTCGACCTGCAATCCGCAGGCGGGCTCTTCGACGCCGGCGGACTGGAGCGAGAATTCGTCGAGCGACTTGAAGCCGAGGGGCAAACCGCGGTCGACGAAATCGAATCGTCGGTGCACGAATCGGCACCCGACCTGGACGTGATGGCCGAGGTGGTCACGCAGACTACCTTCGAGGGCGTCGGGGCTGGGATTCGCGCGTACGTCGAGGAAAACGACATCGGCCTCGTGGTGATGGGCTCACACGGCCGGTCGAACCTTCGTCGACAACTGCTCGGAAGCGTCGCTTCGACTGTTTTGCGGACAGTGGACGTGCCAGTGTTGGTCGTGAAACGAGAAGAGTAGCTAGCAGGAGATTCTGCACCCTACTATTTTTGATAGCAGCGAACCTACAGCCGAGTATGACAATTGAATCACACGATCACGGCCACGGCGACACGGAACCAGTCACCGACCGCACACACGACAACTCGTGGTCGGCTAATCTCGAAAAGCCACAGTACGCCGACGATCGCTCCTTGCTCGAACGACACGCGATCGAGGCCATCGAGCACACGACCAGTGGCCACCACGTCAATCTCGTTACCCACGAAGCGCATGGCCATCCGGAGACGTACCTCTATGACGCGCTCAGTGAGCGATTCGGGGCGGAGGCCGTCCGTTGGGAGTATATCGAACAATGTGGCTGTGGGGGCCACGTCGTCCGCGCTCACATCGAATAACGTCACGAACGCAGCGAACGGCAGCAGCAGGCTGTGAATCCGTCCACTCATCGATTCAAACACTATGGTTCACATCAAATCACTATCAGAACTCGAAGGGGCACCACACGCGAACGCCTTTCCCAGTGAGGAACCGAAGACGATCCGATTAACCCTCTCGGAGGGAGAGCATGTCGAACCGCATGCGCATCCGGATCGAGAAATCGTACTTTACCTCGTCTCTGGCAGCCTCGAACTCCAGCTCGATGGGGAGCCGTACCACGTGACTCAGGGCGATGTAGTTCACTTCGATGGGGCACAGGAGATCTCTCCAGTCGCGAAGACGGACAGCACCGCGTTGCTCGTTCTCGCTGCGAAACGAGAGGACCCTGACTCGTCAGAAGGGAGCGCATGAGCTCTCAACAGCCATCGTCTCCGACGGAGCCCGAATCTGCCGACGAAGAGACACCCCAGCAGCGACGGCTTGAACGGAAACGAAAGCGGGCGATGGCTGCTCAGTCCCAGGCTGAAGCCGAGCGGGCTGTCGATGGCGACACTGACACGATCCAGCTCGAAGTGTTTCGGTATGACCCCGACGTCAAGGCCAAACAGGAGCCTCGATTTGACACCTTTGCCGTCCCCTACGAACGGGGGATGACCGTCCTCGATGCGCTCATCTATGCGCGAGATCAGGACGATTCGTCACTCACGTTCCGCCATTCATGTCGCATGGCCGTCTGTGGCAGTGATGGCTTCTTCATCAACGGACGGCAGCGACTGGGCTGTCAGACGCAGATTTCGGATCTCGACGAACCCATTCGGGTCGAACCACTTCCGCATCAGCCGGTCATCAAGGATCTCGTCGTCGACATGGACCACTTCTACGAACGGATGGAGGCCGTTGAACCGTACTTCCAGCCCGACGAACTCCCCTCTGGTGAGCTGGAAGAGCAGCGGCAGTCGCCCAAGAACCGCGTGCAGATCAAGCTAGCCTCTCGATGCATCCAGTGTGGTTGTTGTACGTCGTCGTGTAATCCAGCCCAGACCGACGACGAGTACATCGGACCGGCGGCGATCGTCAAGGGGTATCGGTTCTATATGGACGAACGCGAAGGGCCTAATACACAAGAACGCCGGCTGGAACTTCTCGAGAAAGAACACGGCGTCTGGCAGTGCCACACGCAGTTTTCGTGTACCACGGTCTGTCCGAAAGACATCCCAATCACCGAAGAGATCCAGGAGATGAAACGCGAGGCCATCAAACAAAACCTCAAGTTCTGGTGACCGAAACGGTGGGGCGATGGCTTCACATTTCCATTCAATTCTCATCTTTTGCCACTGACAGCAGGTAGGCGAAATCGTCAGACCAACGCGACAAGATGTCGGTGGGTGTTGCTGGCGTTGGAGACGGGGAAACACTTAGCGGGTGACACTCAAATTGTGGTGACATATGAGTGCAGCACGCATCTCCCAGGGAGCCCGGAGACACGTCGCCGCTGGCGCGCTTTTTCTGGTCACTTGGCAAGTTGCCACACTCGTTGGAGTACCCCATCGCTCGGGCGTCGTCCTCGGACTCTACGGGTTCGTGCTCCACACCGTCGCTGGAAAGGCGTACGCGCTCGTCCCCTCCTACTTCGACCGGACGCTTTCACATCCTGCGGCACCAGCCATGAGTCTCCCGCTGCTCTCACTCGGTACCGTCGGCCTCGCCGTAGCGCCCCTCGATGACATCCCCTCCGTCATCGGTATCGCGGGCGCCGTTTGCTGGGCGCTCGGCGCGCTCGTCTTCGTCGGCGCAGTCGGTTGGACGGTCCGAGACAACCTTACCGGACGCGAGACAGGCACCGGCGAGGTCAACACTGACCGTCGGTGGGCCGACCGCGCCGCCAACGCGTTCATCCCGGTCGTTCTCGCCTACCTCGTTGCTGGTTCCTACGAAACGGTCGCCGTCTCGGCGGCTCTTCCAACGCTCACGGGACGGGGAATGGCCGGCGCGAGCCACCTGCTCGCAGCCGGTGTCGGCGCCTTATTGATATTCGCAGTCGGCTTCCGCCTCCTCCCGCGGTTTCTTGTGAGTTCGCCCCCGATGGTGCTCGTCATCGTGGTCCTCATCGCAGGAACGGTTGGTCCCGCGCTCGTCGCCGGGAACCTCTGGGGTGGGATGTGGTTTCGGGTTGGCGCCGTCGCTGAATCCATCGCTGTTGGTGGATTCGCCGTTGCGTACATCTCGCTCTTCGTTCGCTCCGAGCGTCGCCGTATCGGTCTTTACGGGCCGCTTGTCGGCGTCGTCATGGGTGTTATGGGAGTTGCATTGGGTGCCCACGTTGCGTTCGCTGGTGGGTCTCCTGGCTGGTCGATTGCTCACTACCGACTGAACCTGTTGGGCTTTCTCGGACTCACAATCGTCGGTGTCGCCTATCAGTTCTATCCGCCAGCCGTCGGCACGTTCCCGGGCGCCAACAACCGGACGGCACTCGCCTCGATGGGGTGTCTCGCAGTTGGCGTCGGCGTGGAGGCGTACGGGTCGCTCGCTGGGTTTGACGTCGCCACGTTGGGCGGGCGACTGCTCGCCTTTATCGGGGCTAGTCTATACGCGTACTTGCTACTGGGCCTTTTCCGGGAGCGGTACGGGAGCTGACTTCATCCCACGTCATCGGAACTCGGCGCGTTCTGAGTGGCTAACGAGATGCGGAGCGTCTCGGGGTCAAGCCTCGGGGCATTCTCTTTGTATTTCTGTAAACTACCGTTCCCTACACGCCGCCTGTGGCGGCTGCTTGAAGACAGGTCTTTGTCTTTCCCCGGCTTATGCAGGTTTCCGCTCTGTCCCCGTGCATGGACAAGGCGCGTTTCAAGGCGGTCAAAGGGGGTGCGGCTGTGACCGCCACACACGGCTTTAATTGCCCGTTTTCTCACGCTTTGCCCCAAACGGCGAGGACGGTAATCGAACCCGTACGCGGTCATCGTTCCGGGCTTCAGGGCCGGTTTACGGGAGGGCAAAGAGAAAGCCCCATGCTTTAGCGCGGAGGATGTCAAGTAGCCGAGTTGGTTAGTTTTCGGGCCGTGGCATCGATTCGACCTCACGGATGCGTGGCGTCTTCTTCACCTTCGCGTACTGGCGTTTCCAAGCTTCGACGGGGAACAGGTTGTCCCGGTCGAATAGGTCGCGAGCTTCCGGGGTAATCGTGTAGAACTTGTAAGGGAAGTCGCGAAGACGGGTGTCGAGTTCGAACTCTTCGACGACCCCTGCATCCATGAGCGTGGTGAGGTGTCTTCGGATGGAATGGTCGCTGAGGTCAGGATTCATGTAGTCGAGTTCTTCGACAGACGCCATCGTCGGGTGTCCCGTGAGGTCAGCGATGAGATTGGCGCGAACTTTGTCAGTGGCCTTCTGGAGCGCGAACCACTCGTTGAAGGTCTCGGTTGCACTCGAGGAGGAGTCGTGGGTAGTCGGCGAGTCGCTGCCAGAGTTGCTCGGGTGCATATTTTTGGGTTTTTGCGCTGGAACCTTAATTAGTTGCATCTGGCTGAGGTTAGTTGTGCAAATAGTGGCGGAAGTAGTCTAGAAATGAAAGAGTCGTAGATGAAACGACAGCCTCGTGCAAACGCGAATTCCAGCCTATCGTTGCTGTAACTGCCCCAACGGCTCGATTCGCGCGACCCGGACGCCCGCGACAACGGCGCCAATCGTCCCGATGACGAGCGAGATGAACAGGCCGACGGGAAGCACCCACGGCGGCGTCTGAACCAGTCCCTCCAAGCCCACGAGTCGAGCAGCCACGAAGTTGAGGGCCCGTACCGCGATGGGAGTAAGGGCGAGGCCTGCGATGCCTCCGACCAGTCCGAGCAGCAGGCCCTGACTCGCGGCAATTGCGCCAAGCGTCCGCGAGGAGAGGCCTACAGCCTTGAGCGCGGCGAGTTCGACGCGCTGTTGGAATACGAGCATGGCGAGGACGTTCACCGTGAGTGCGATGCCCGCGACGAGCGCGAGGACGACGAGCGTCACCCCGCTCGCGATGACGAGCGCCTGCCCCTGTAACACCGACTGGAGTTGCTCCTGGTTCGTCCGCACCTGATAGTTCGGGTACTCGGCGCGTAGTTCCTCGGCGACGGTCTCTGGGTCCGCGCCAGGCTTGAGCGTGACCGTGATGAGTGCGGCGGGGTCTGAGCCTTCAGACCCGGTGAGCGTCTGGAGTTCACTCAGTGGAAGGGTGGCCGTCGGTGCTCCCAAGAATTGGCTGAACGTAGAGGAGATGCCGACGATTGTGAAGCGATTCTGCCTGGCGTTGGCGATGGTCCCGCCCGCGTAGACGGTGTCGCCGACCGAGAGATTGTAGCGCTGGGCGAGTTGCTGGTCGACGACGATTTCGTGCGTCATCGGCCCGTCGTAGGTCCCGCCCGCGTAGTGGGGGTCCCCGTTTACGAACCCGCGACCTGCGGACAGCGAGATGGCGTTAGCACTCACGCCGGGGACGCCCACGCCGACCACCGTCTCGAAGGCGTTCGGGTCGGGCGAGGTGCCGAGATAGATGGTCTGGAAGCCCATCGGCGCAGCGATTTTCACGTCTTCCCTGCTGGAGATGTCCCGCGCGACGCGGTGGGAATCGACGAGTTTGTTCTCGACGCCACCCACAGAGCCGGGTGCGAACTGCACCGAACCAGCGGTAATCCAGAGGTCCTGATTCGCCGAGCCGAACTTCTCCTCGCCCGTCGCGACGACGCCGTAGCCCACGCTCGCGAGCAGTGTCGTGGAGAGGACGGCGAGCGTGATGCCGACGACGACGAGCGCCGTGTGGGTGCGCTTGTGGCGCAACTGCGCGACGGCAAGGCCAACGGCGGCCCGAAGGCGCGTGCCAATCACTCGCCGAGCACCTCCAGATTCGTCGTCCGACCCGCGAGTGCGAGCAGGTAGGGCACGCTCAGGACGCCGATGAGCACCGAGACGCCGAGGGCGTAGGGAACCAGGATGACGTCGAACGCGGCGACGGCGTCGAGGCCAAACTCGGGGGCGACGAGTTCGTTGACGAGGAAGATGCCACCTACGCCCAAGATGATGCCACCAATCCCCCCGAGCAGGGCGACGGTGAGCGTTTGCGTGACGAGGAGCACCGACCGCGAGCGCCGCGAGATTCCAATGGCGGCGAGGACGGCGCGGTCACGCTGGTCTGCGGCGACGGCGAGGCCCATCGTAGTCGCAATCGAGAGCGTCCCGATGACGAGCGCGACGAGGAGTGCGGTCACGGCCACCGAGACGGGAACGTCCTCGCTCAGCAACTGCGGCGTGAAGATGCCCCCCCGCGTGACGACCGACGAGTGGGGATAGAGGCCTTCGAGGTGAGATTTCACGTCCCGCGAGTCGGTCGCGACGAGCAACTGGTCTGCCTGGTCGCCGCTCGTCGCCCCCGCGACGACCTGGAGTTCACTGAGGTGGACGAGCACGACCGGGAGCTGGTCTGCGCCCGTCGCCTCGCTCACACGAACCGCGCTGAACGAGCGATTTGCCGAGGCGGGCGTGAACGACCCGCCCTGGGAGACGCCAATCGTCTCCGCGGCTCCCGCAGAGACGACGGCCTCACCCGTCCACGGCCCCGCGTAGGAGCCATCGGCGAAGTGCGGGTCGCCGGGCGTGAGTCCGCGTGTCGAGACGCCCGAGATGGTCACGTGGTGCTCACCTGGGACGACGCCCACGGCGAGGACGTACTCGGGTTGAGCATCATCACCCTCTCCGGGAAATCGCAACACGTCTACGAGCACGGGCGTCGCGTGGGTCACGTCCTCGCGGGTGGTGAGGCCTGCGCTCACGCGGTGGACGTCACCAAAGCGCGGGCCGTCGACCGAGACGACGGAACTCGACCCGGAGCCTGCGTCGGGGACGACCCAGTAGTCGGTGTCGTCGCTCTGGACAGTCGCGTCGGTGACGAGGCCCAGACTGAGGCCGGTGACGACGAGCATGAGCGCGATGGCCACCGCGACGCTCGACACGCTCAGGCGCACCTGCTGAGGGGAGGCCGCACCCCCTGTGAACAGGCGACGCAGGGCGAGGCGAACCGTCCCCACGAACCGCGACCACGCCTCACCCATCGCTCACGAGGCGGCCATCTCTGAGTTTCACGATGCGGTCGGCGATTGCCTGGGTCTGTGCGTCGTGAGAGGCGATGACGACGGCGCGCTCGGTAGCGAGCTCCGAGAGCGTATCGAGGATTCGTCGCCCCGTGTCCGTATCGAGTTCACCCGTGGGTTCGTCGGCGATGAGGATGGCCGGGTCATTCGCGAGCGCCCGGGCGATGGCGACGCGCTGTTGTTCGCCCCCCGAGAGTTCGCCGGGTTTGTGGGTAATCCGGTCGCCGAGGCCGACTCGTTCCAGCAAATCGGTCGCTCGCGCTCTCCGGGCGCTTCGTTTCACGCCGCGTTCGAGCAACGGGAGGGCGACGTTCGAACGCGCAGAAAGCGCAGACAGCAGGTGGAATCGCTGGAAGACGATGCCCACGCGGTCGAGACGCAGGCGAGTTCGTTCCCGGTCTGAGAGCGAGGAGAGGTCCGTCCCCGCGAGCGAGACGGTCCCCGAAGTGGGCGTGTCGAGGCCCGCGAGCAGGTGAAGGAGCGTGGACTTCCCGCTCCCGCTCGGGCCGGTGAGACAGACGAGTTCGCCGTCGCGGACGGTGAGCGACACGTCGTCGAGCGCGGTCACGACTGGTGTCTCAGTTTGCCTCGAAAACCAGCCACCCCCCGAGGTTCGCGAGTAGACGCGACTCACGGACTCACAGCGGACGCGAGCGGTTCCGTGGGGTTCTGCGGCGGCGTGTTCGGCGTGGGTCATGTGGAATGGATGGGATAGCGTGGAGTGTCAACCACCCCGAGTGTCACGAGGCGCTGACTGTTGTTGGTCGAATCTCTGTGTCAGACAAAATAAAAATATGGTCGAATCGCTGTGCAGGCCTACTCTTTGCGCGAGGTGTCGAGCCCGTAGATGGCCGCAATCAGGATGATGACGACCACACCGATGAGCACCGGAATCGACAGGATGGTGTCGAGCGGGTTGCTCGGTTCTTCGGTATCCTCTGGGCCGTCAGTCGCGCCTGGTGATTCGCCGTCAGGCGTCCCCGTTCCGGGGTCTGCAGTTCCCGTCGCGGTTCCCGTCTGCTGGGCCACGTCGAGCGTGCCCGCAGACTGGTTGTTGACCGCGACGTCGTAGGAGCCAGCGTCGTCCCACGTCCGGTCGAAGGTCACGGTCTGGCTCTCGCCGGCGCCGACCTGGACGGACTGCTCTGCTTCGACATTACCGTCGACGAACAGTTGGACGAGGTATTCGCCGGCGGCCTCACCGTCGTTCGTGACGGTGGCGCTCACCGTCGACTGTTCGCCGGGTGCGATAGATTGCTGGGCGAGTGACGCGTCGGTGACCGAAATCTGTGCCTGCTTGACACCGAGTGCGAACACCGAGAAGCCGGGCGTGTCTGCCTCGAAGGTGTACTCGCCGTCAGACTGGCTGACCAGCCGGGTGTCGAGTGGGTTCCACTCGTCGTCGTTGAAGCGGTAGAGACCTACGTTTTCTGGGTCCTCACCGTTCAGTTGTTCCTCGTCGACGGTGAACTCGAACGTCCCCCCACTGAAGGCGTCGTTCGTGTTGCTGTGTTCGACGTTGATGTAGGTGAGCGGGCGAACCGCGCCACGTCGGGTGACCGGTGGCGTGTCCTCGGGTACGTCGTCGAGCGCGTTCACGGACATGGTGAACGCCTCGCCGTTGGCCATCGTCGCCTGCACCGCGTTGAGTTTCACGCCGCCTTGCTTCGTGGCGGGCGTGTCCGCGAGGTCGATAGTGACCGTCTTGCCGGACTGGAAGTTCGTGATGGTGAGCTTGACGATGCCCTCTTCGGTCACTTCGCGGTCGATTTCGACCGGTGGGTCACCGGGTGCGTCGTCTGGTGGGTCAGATGGTGGCGTATCTCCACCGCCACCGCCTCCTGAGGAGGCTTTCTTGATGGTGATGGTGCCCATGTCCGTCACGAATTCCTCGCTATTTTCGGTGGAGGAAACCGCCACCCAGCGGTAGGTTCCGGGTCGCCAGTTGCTCATCGTCTCGACGGTGACCTGCTCGGTCGCGCTCCCCTCAATGACCTTCATCGAGGCGTCGAGACGCGTATCGTCGGTCGCCGTCGTCTCCGGCGACACGGTGTGGAACTTGTCGGCGAAGAAGTCGAGTGTCGTGGCGAAGCTGCTCATGCCGGTGAGTTTCTCGTCCGACATGGTTGCGCCGAAGAAGTCCGGATTGCCCGAAACTTCCATCACGCCGTTTACGTCGCCAACGCTGTGTTCGAGCGTGGCGTCCTCAGAGAAACTAAAGTCAGCAGACGGCTCCTCTTTTAAGTCGAGCATGAAGCGCTGGTTGACGTACGTGTCCTCGTCGTAGAGCAACACCGTGTGCGTGACGTCGTTGCCGGAGAGGTGGTCGCTCGCGTCAACGTCGAAGTTGACGTTGTTCCCGCGCGTGACGGAGTTCTGGTGGTCGACCGACGAGGCCCCCTTCTGGACGGCGGCCGTCTCGATGCCGATGACCGTCGCCTTACCGTCGAGCGAGAGTTCTCCCGCGCTGTTCACCGTGTAGCCGTCCTGCCCGCTCTCGGTGAGCGCGAGGAAGTAGACGTACATCCCTGACTGGCCCGCGGTGTGGTTAAATTCGACGTTCCCCTCACTGTCGATAGACTTCTGGCCGACTTCCTCGAAGGTAGCCACGTCGTTCGAGTTCTGCATAGAGACGAGGTCTACCATCTCCGAGAAGGAGTCGGGGATGTCCGTGCTCGGGTCGCCCTTGATGTGGGCGGCAATGAGCTGGACCTGCTGCCCGTTGAAGTCGCTGTTCTGAGCGCGTGCGTCCTGGAAGTCGAGATTGATGGTCGCGTCCTTCGAGTAGACGCCCATCTGCTCTTTCCCGACGCTGATTTCGGAATCGTCAGTGGTCCTGACCTGCCAGTCAGCCTCGTCTACCTTCGTCATCGCATTACTCATGTCCGTCCGGAGCGGGAGATAACCCCGCTCCCAGACGTTCACGTCGGCAGACCCCTCGAAATACTGGTCTGCGGTGAGCGGTCCTGTGTGGTCGCTCATCCCTGCTACTGGTGCGCTGGCGAAAAGTGAGAAGACCATCAGTGCGACGAGCACCAGGGCTCCCCCACCTCGGTTACTCACGAACCTTGATAATTGCATCCTGGGCGAACGTTTATTGGCAATTTATAAAGTGTTTTCCACTAACAACTCCAAAAATAATTTATTTCCATTCTGGTAATTTTTGACAGCTGAGTGGATGGAATTCAGCGAGCAACCGCAATCCGGACGGACAGTTATTGGGGGAGTGGGAACGATTAAGAGGACAGGTCACAGACCTGTCAATATGACTGACTCCTGGTGGCTCGTGATGGGAGCCCTCCTGCTGGTGCTCGGTGGAAGCGGGGCCAGTGCACTCCCCACGACGGCACCAACCTACGAGATATCGGTCGATGGCAGCGTCGATACGCCGTCACGCGAGGTCACCTTCGAAGGTGACGAGTACACCGTACCCGCGGTCTCGAAGACGGCCGGAGACCAGACGATCACCGCCCGCGTGACCGGCCCCGACGACACCATCTATCGCGTCTACCTCTACAACAAGGAAAACCAGATTCTCGATTCGAAGCGCGCCGAAGCCTCCGCAGCCTTCGAGTTCGACCTCTCTGGGTACGACGCCGGGTCGTACGTCCTCGTCGTCAAACAGGACGGCATCTTCCGAGCCATCCACCCCGTCCTCGTGAAGGGCTACGACGTGAGCCTCGACGCACCGAACAAGGCGACCACCGACTCCTCGGTGACCGTCGACGTGACCGTCACCCCGCGTGGTGACATGGCCGACCCCCACGAGGTAGAAGTCGGCATCGGCAACGACCAAAAGACTGTCATCGAAACGGCCACGAAACGAGCCGACGGCAGCTACCGGGCGACCGTCTCGCTCTCCGAACTCTCCACGGGCGAGCACCAGGTGTACGCCGTGGTCCGCGGAACCGAGAAAGCCTTCGGCTCAGAGGAACTGCTCGGGCTGAGCAACACGAACACACTGGACATCACCCGGGCGAAGACCACGACCGCGTCCGGAGGCGGTGGCGACGAGCCACCAGCGGCGACGACGGCCACCGTGACGGGGACTCCGAAAACGACGGCGACAGCGACGGCGAGCGCCTCGCCTACCGATGCTTCGACGACCGACGGAACGACGGAGCCACCAGCCACCACGGGCGAATCGACCACCGACGAGTCGGTCATCACCCCGAGCCAACCGACGAGTGAATCACCCACCGACGAACCAGAACTCGTGGAGGGAACCGGCCTCTCGACGGGTGAACTCGCCGCAGGCGTCGCTCTCATCGCGGTGGTCAGTGGGGGCATCGTCGCGTTCAGACGCGGCTTCTGACCCGCCGACCCACTTTTGCGGAACTACGGACAGGTAGAACTAAACAGATTGGCCGACTGGACTGTCCCAATGCGAATTGTGTCGATTGGACGTGAGTACGCCGGGAGCGTCCTCGGGCTTGCCGTCCTCACGGCGGCGCTCGCGTACGTCGCCGGGCCCCTCGGGGTCGCGGCGGGCGGCGTCGTCGCGGTGACGCTCGGCGCGCTCCCCACGCCCTACGCGGTGGCGATTGGCCATCTCGCAGTCGCCTTCCTCGGCGGCCCCGACCTCTCCCTCGAATCGCTCGTGGCCGTCGAAGCCGGCTTCGGCCTCCTCGTCGCGAGCGACGCGCCCACCGTTCGAGATGGCGCGGCTGCACTCTGCGGCTTCGCTCTCCTGCTCGCGCTCACGCAGGGACTCCTCGCGACGGATACCGAGCTGTGGCTCGCGGCGCTCGTCCTCGTCGTCGCCGTGTCGTTCCTCTCCTACGGCCTCCACCGGATCGAACGCTTCAAACTGGGCCTCGCCGGGGGTGAGCCATGAGTTCGGAGTCAGCCGAGCCAACGCCCCAAGAGCAACTCGAAGACCTCCGTGCACGACTCGCCGTCGTCGAGGAAGAGAACGAACGCCTCCGCGAAGAATATGCCCGCGCACGCCAGTCGAAGTATCGAAAGACGGCACTCGCGATGGTCGCCGTGGGCCTCGTCGGCATCGCGGGCGGCGCGCTGTTCGAGACGGCACGCACCGTGTTGCTCGCTCTCGGCGGAACGGGCGTCTTCGCGGGCGTGCTGACCTACTACCTCACCCCCGAGCGATTCCTCGCGGCTTCCGTCGGCGAGGCTGTCTTCGACGCGAGCGCGGACAACGCCGAGGCAATCACCGAAGAACTCGGGTTGCAGGATACGGCGGTCTACATCCCGGGGAACACAGCACGGGGCCGCGACGCTCGACTCTTCGTCCCGAAACACACGTCCTACAGCCTTCCCGACGAATTCGACGCGCTGTTCGTGACCGGGGACGACGATACAGAACGAGGGGTCGCCCTCACGCCAACCGCGACGACGCTCCTCGCAGAGTTCGAGAATGCACTGGCAGGCGACCTCGCGTCGGGGCCGAACGACGCGCTCGTCCAGCTCACCGACGCGCTCGAATCGCAGTTCGAACTCGTCGAAAACACGCGGGTGGACGTAGAAAAGGCCGAAAACCGAGCGACAGTCGGGGTCAACGGCCCAGCCTACGGCCGCCCGGACCGCTTCGACCACCCCGTCGCCTCCTTCATCGGCGTCGGCCTCGCGAGCGCGCTCGACCAACCGGTCACCGTCGAGACGACGACGGGCGACGACCGGATGGCCTATCTCGTCACCGCGTCGTGGCAGGACGATTGACATCCTCCACACGACTGAAGTCGTGGGATTCCTCGCGCTTGGGGTCGGTCGTTCCGACACCAACGGAGGCACCTTCCCTCCCGAGGGAGGTCTCGGTTTGTAGGTAGTGCGTCGGGGCGGTGGGCGCGTGGTGACGCCAGTCCGTTCGGACTACCCTGCTGACACCCTACAGGCCGTGCCATCGACCCGACTCGGACTCGCGTCCGAGCCTCACTTGGGCAGGGTTGCTTTTTGGTGACGGAGACCCCAAGCCAACTCCAAGTTTCCCGAGAGAGTTGCGTTAACATCCGACCCCATTCAAGCTAAGTAGTGCGGTGTTGACGGGATTGGTCGGATTCATCCCACGACTAAAGTCGTGGGCTTTCTCCTTGAATCTCTGTAATACGGCCATCGACGACACAGCGCGCTCAGTCAGACAGCGGTGTGGAGTCCCGACGATAGCGTTCGAACAGGTCGATTGCCCATTCCCGGAGCGGTTGGGAGGTGGATTCGACCACGGCGCGGACGATTCCGGAGTCGTCTCTGACGATTACGTGGACCGTCTCGTCGATGATATCGATGGAGCACGGAATCTCGCCGTCGAAGACGCGTACTGTGGCACGGTCATTTTCAAGTAACGTCTCGAATTTCTGAGCGCGTGCTGAAACGTCGCAAAGTGAGGTTATCGCCGCGTCCGTGTACACCCCTTCGTAGCGCTGGTCTCGGTCGTGGACCGCTGTCACGTTCGCGTCGAGGCAGTGTCTGTTGTAGGCGTACGAAAGCACTCGGACGCGTTGTCCAGCGCGCAATGCGGCCTCCACCCGGTCCATCGGCGCGTGCGGTTCGGTCGGCGTCGGGGTGATGCTGCTCGCAGCTTCGAGCCAACTCACGTCGAAGCCCTCGACCTGTGTGGGGAGCCACGGCGCGAACTCACTGAGTTCCTCACCGACGCTGACTGCCTGCTGGAGAGCACGGAACCGATTTGCCACCCACGACCCGATGGCGGTTGCTTCGTAACTGGCATCGCGCTTTTCGACCCAGCCCCGCTCGGAAAACCCATCTAAAATCCGACCGAGCGTCGCCTGCGAGGCACCGGTTTCCGCCTCCAGTTCCCGACGGGTGTGCGACTCGGTCGAAAGAAGTGCGAGGACGTGAACCCGGTTTTCAGAACGAGCGAGGAACTCGATTTCATCCAGTGACTGTGCCATGCAACGAGGACGAACTGAGTCGGTATAAGTGGCCGTTCGTGAGCCTGTACCGCGGTGCAAAGATTGCACTGACCTGAAAAAGTTTCGAGAATCGACTATATTCCCGAAACAGGAACACTGGCTACATGAAAATTCGCGCCTCCCGTGCGGTGGTCGGACGGTGACCACCGTGTTCGGACGATATCGCAATGCACTGCTGTTCGTCAGCTTGGCCTGTCTCTGGGGTGGAACCTATCCCGCGGTGAAGGTGGGGCTCGCGGATTTCCCGCCAATTCTCTACGCGGCGCTTCGATTCGACGTCGCCGCCGTCTTGTTGCTGGTGTACGCGGTGAACGCGTTCGACTACTGGCGGCCCCGCACCGTCCGCGACTGGGTCACAGTGTTCGCCGGTGGCATCCTCATGCTTGCCGGATACAGCATCCTCCTGAACATCGGCCAGCAGACGGTCTCGAGCGCCATCGCGGCGATTCTCGCTGGCTTGATTCCCCTGCTCACGATCGGATTCGCCAGACTGTTGCTCCCAACGGAGCGATTCGGCGCGAGCGAACTCTTCGGAGTCGGCCTCGGGTTCGCGGGACTGGTGATAATCACGCGTCCAGACCCCGCAAATCTGTTTGCCGCGGACACTTTCGGACAGTTGTTGTTGGTTCTCGCTGCCGCTTCGTTCGCGTTCGGCGGCGTGTTGACGCAGTGGGCCAGCGCCGAAATTCCGGTTGCCCCACGAACCGCCTGGGCGATGGCCGTCGGGGCGCTGTTCACCCACGCGGTAAGCGTCGCGAGTCCGGGTGAATCCCTCCAACAGGTTCACCTCTCGATAGAGGGTGTCTTCGCACTGGTCTACCTCGCCGTATTCGTGAGCGCAGTCGGATATCTATTGTATTTCGACTTACTCTCTCGGCTCGGGTCCGTCGAACTCAATCTCGTGACCTACGGCGCTGCCATGTCTGGAACGGTGTTCAGTTGGGCGTTCTTCGGAGAGCGACTCACGACCGGAACGCTCGCCGGGTTTCTCCTCATTCTGGCCGGGTTCGTGGTGTTAAAACGAGCTGAGTTCTACAACGAGTTTACCCACGTCAAAGAGCGGATGCTGGCAGAGTGACCGAGAGAGCTAGGTTTCGTCTGCGTGCTCGCCGCCGTCGACGACGGCCGTTTGAACTGACTCGCTGCCCGGTGGTTCGACCCGCGAGACCACGTCGTCCACCACGTCACCAGCCGAAACGTCGCTGAGTTCTGCGTCCGTGCTCAACACGAGCCGGTGTGAGAGAATCGGAATCGCGAGGGTCTTCACGTCGTCCGGAATGACGTACTCACGTCCCTCGATGGCAGCCCGCGCTTTCGACGTTTTGAGGAATGCGAGCGACGCTCGCGGCGAAGCCCCATGTTCGGTGTCGGGGCTCTCGCGGGTGGCTTCCACGATGTCGAGGATGTAGTCTTTGACCTTGGCATCGACGTGCACGCCATCGACCTCTTTCTGGGCGCGCTGGATGTCGCTCAGCGAGACCACCTGCGAGACGTCCTCAGGGCCGAGGTCTGGGTGCGTGTCGAAGCGGTCGAGCAGCGACTGCTCGTCGTGGCGTTCGGGAAGTTCGACGGTGAGTTTGAACTGGAAGCGGTCGCGCTGTGCCTCGGGCAGCCTGAACGTCCCCTCCATCTCGATTGGGTTCTGCGTCGCGATAACGAAAAACGGCGTCGGCAGGGTGAGCGTCGTCCCCTCGACGGTGACGTTGTTCTCCTGCATCGCTTCGAGCAACGCACTCTGGGTCTTTGGCGTCGCCCGGTTGATTTCGTCAGCCACGACGATGTTCGCGAAGATGGGACCGCGGTTCAGGTCGAACTGCCCGGTGTTTTCCCGATAGACGTGCGTGCCCGTGATGTCTGCGGGAAGCGTGTCGGGCGTCATCTGGATGCGGTTGTACCCGAGGCCAGAAGCCTGCGCGAACAAGTTCGCAATCGTGGTCTTCGCTACGCCCGGAACGCCCTCTAAGAGGACGTGCCCGCGGGTCAGCAGCGAGATAGTCAGGCGTTCGACGAGTTGCTCTTTCCCGATGAGCACCTGCTCCATCTCTGTCTGCAAGGAAGAATAGAGCGACGCGGAGTCAGTCATCTTTCTTCCGCTTCCTCCTCTGTCACTATAATCCCTTGTGTGACGCGCTCGATTCGCCGCGACTCCCAGTCGGGGTGGCGACGGGCGAGATAAGCTTCCACCTCCGCGCTCGTGAGGCCGACCGACCGGTCTACTGCGGGTTCGTCCTCACTACCGACTACGCGCCGGGAGACGAGCAACACCGCGCCCAGTCCGAGCACGCCGACGAGGGCTTGCACCAGCGCAGATTCACGCAAGATGACCACGGCGACGGCGAGCGGCGGCAACTGGTCTGCGTGCGAGTAATCGAGCAGGAGCTGGTCGTGTGCGCTGACGAGTGCCTCAGCGAACGCCCGGTTTCCGGGGCGGTCGAGCATCGCGTTGATGAACGCGCTCGGGTCGCTCACCGCGACGACCTGTCCCGCGCCGACCTGTTCGACGGTGGCGACGGGGTACGTCCCGACCGACTCAGTTTCGTCGAGTGCGTCGTTGCGATTCGCATCGAGATAGGCGAACTCGGAGGTGCGGGCGAGCACCGTCGCGTTGTTCGCCTCGACGACCGTCCCATGGTTCAGTACAAGGGCATTGCTTCCGTTTGCGAGTGGGTGGGCGGAGACGTTGTTCGCGACGGGGATGGCGGGCGACTGGTAGTTGCGCCGTTCGTCGCGGACGGGCGTCCCGTCGAAGCGGGCAGTCGCGCCGAGGCCCGCGAGCAAGTCGTTCGAGTGCATGCCGTAATCCTCCGCGACCACGAGCGTGCCCCCACCCTCGACAAACGCGCGAAGACGGGCCTGCTGGGCGGGCGTGTAGGCGTCGTCGGGCGAGAGCACGAACGCCACCGTCTCGCTCGGCGCGAACGCCACGTAGCGAGAGGTGTTCCGGACGAGCGTCGTCTTCGTGCCCGTGTCGTCGGCCACGCCGCGGAGGTCGGAGGCCCCGTCCCACGCGGGGTTGTAGACGCCGAACGAGGCCGTCGAGGTGCTCGCGCCGACGACGGCGGCGCTCGCCGTGAGCACGACGAGGACGACGAGGACGACCCGTGGGATGTCGAGGTCGCGCCAGTTCACCCGAACACCCCCGGAGGCAGAATTTCGAGGATGCGTTTGACGACGACGTAGGCGAACCCGGCGAGACCGATGAGGATGATCCACTTGAGACGGGCGCGCCAGGTGGGCGTGACCGCGAAGGGTGCGGTGAGTTCGACGACGACGAGAAAGCCGATGAGCGAGACGACGAAGTAGAGTTCGAGCGAGAGGCTATCGAGCAACGCCAGACACAGAATCGTCGCGAGCATCCACGCCGTTTGCCCGACGATGAACCGCTGTCTGTGCTGGGTCGCCATTTGCTTGCGGTTACACGGCGGGCGGTTAGAAACTATCGGATGAACGAAGCGTCTTTATCCGCGTCCCCGCAAGCCACCTCCATGTGGCCCTGGGGACATCTCGCGGTTGGCTATCTCTCCTATTCGCTCGGCGCACGGTGGCGCGACGCGTCGCTTCGCGGGCACGAAGCGCTCGCCGTCGCCTTCGGCACGCAGTTTCCAGATCTCGTGGACAAACCCCTCGGCTGGGACCTCGCACTCTTGCCGAGTGGCCGGTCGCTCGCCCACTCGCTCATCACGGCGCTCGTCGTCATCGCAATCGTCGTCGCCATCGCACGGCGATTCGACCGCGAGCGCGTGGCCTGGGTGTTCAGCCTTGGCTACCTCTCGCACCTCGCCGCAGACGGCTTCCAGCCCTTCGTCCTCGGCCAGTTCGAGTTTCTCACCTATCTCGGGTGGCCGCTTCTCCCGCTGCCGCCCTACGAGAACGAGTCGCGGAGCATCGTAGAACATCTCCTCGCGCTCGATTGGTCTACGTTCTTCGCCATCGAACTGGGCATCACGGCGATTGCAATTACGGTCTGGGTGTACGACGGCATGCCCGGACTGTTCACCGTGACCGACCTGCTCGGGCTTACCAATCGGAAGCGTGAGTCGACTGATTAGGGAGACGGTGGTTTTTCTTTGCCTGCGGCGAGGCGTTTCAGGTCCGCTCGAATCGCACGCTTGATGGAGTGACGGCGCTCCCAGCCGAGTTCCTCTTCTGTTCTGCTCGTCTCTACGTCGAAGCGTTCGACGAGCGTCTCGTCGCGGGGGTTTTCGAGCATGACGAGGTCGGGACGCGAGTCGAGTACCTCGGCGGCCTGTGACTGGACGAGTTCGGCCACGTCGATGACCGAGGGGTCCTCGTCGCCCGCGAGTTCGAACTTCGAGACGCCCGTCTCGCCCGCGTCGAGTTCGGTGAGGAGTCGCTCTGCACTGCGGACGTAGGCACGTGCCACGTCCTTGACGTGGACGTAGTTTCGCGCCTGCGTGCCGGGTTCGTGAACCGTCAGGTCCTGGTCGCGCAGGGCACGCCCCACGAAGATGTTGATGACCGTCGGCTTCGAGACGCGCGTCTCGCCGATTTCGTGGGCACCGTAGAGATTCGATTTCAGAAAGAGGTGGGCCGGGAACGCCCCCTCCGCGAGCGTATCGATAGTGCGCTCGTTCAGGAGTTTCGTCCGCCCGTAGAGGTTCATCGGGTCCCGTGGGTTTTCGATGGTGATGGGGAACGCCTCGGGGTCGCCGACGACGGCCATGCTGAACGGGAAGATGAGCCCCGCACCCGTTTTCTTGCAGAACCACGCCACGTTGGTCGTGCCCTGGACGTTCACCTCGTAGGCGAGGTCCGGGTTCTCGTCGCAGTCTTTCACGCCCGAAATCGCCGCGAGATGCATGACGATGTCCGCCCCCGCGAGTGCGTCTTCGAGTCGGTCACGGTCGCGAATATCGACGTGGTCGACCGGAACGTCCCCAATTTCCTCAACCTGCCCGCGATAGAAGTTGTCGAGGGCCGTCACCGTCCAGTCGGGATGGGCCTCAGAGATGTCGCGAACCACACGGCTGCCGATGTAGCCAGCCGCGCCGGTCACGGCGACGTGTGGCTGTTTCACTGTCATGGGCAGAAGTAATTCGTGCTCGTATATATATTCAAGCAGGAATATTCAGGGTTACACTCGGGCTTCGAACAGGCGGGCCCCACAGGCGTCGCAGTCGTAGGTGACGACGTCCATCGTCCGACAGCACGATTCGACGACGTCCTCCGAAAACGAGAGGTCACCCCCGCACGCGGGACAGGAGTCGAGGAAGATACGCAGGCCAGAGACGAGTTGAGACTGGGCGTCGAGCGAGAGGTCCTCCCAGTTCGCGGCGCGTTCGCGAAGCAGTGATAGGGCGGCGATGTCCGCGACCAGCGCGGGGCGAGAGGGCCACTGGCCAGCGACCACCGTCTCGTTTTGGACGACGAGGCGGTCCTCTTCGTCGTGGATTTCGAGGTCGGAGACCGCGAACTGGTCTGCCAGATGGGCGGGTAAGTCGGCGTCCACCTGCTCGATTTTCGCCCACCACTCGCGCTCGAAATCGGGGGCGAGGTACACGTCGTCTGCTGCGGGTTCGACCACGCCGAGACTGGCGAGTTGGGCTTCGACGTCGAGGTCGCTGTCGATGGTAGTTTCTGGAACTTTGTCGAACCACGCGAGCACGCGGTCTGGGAAGTATCGCTTCGTGAACGTCGGCGTGCCGGGAATCAGGTACCCGCGAAAGTAGATGGCGACGACAAAGAGCGCAAAGACGACGAGCGCGACACCCGGAGCGGCGGCGGCGACGTAGACGCCGAGGCTCACTACGGCGGCGATGACGAGATTGACCAGTGTGCAGGGAATGCAGCGATTCTCGCCCGTGTACGCCGGCTGTTTCAACGCGTCCAGCCGAGAATCAGAGCGGGTACTCATGTGCTACTTTCTTTCTGTGCAGGTGTACAAAAATATTGACGGTCAAAACCCACAAAATCACCAGGAGTAGTCACTATCCTAACGAAAAATGAAAAACGGTGGTGTGAGTGTTCAGTCGTCGCTCGTGAGCGTCCGACCCGACGAACGGGCCCGACCGGGTTGTGCGTCCAGGTCCTTGCGGCTGGCGTCGATTTCGGAGAACCCGTACACCAACACGACGAGCACGAGCACGCCGAGTGGCAGGAGCACGAGCGGACTCAGGTTCGTCATACCGTACAGCAGGTAGATGACGGCCGTCGCGATGAGGACGGTAAAGGCGTAGTACATCTGCGTCCGGACGTGGTCGATGTGGTCCGACCCGGAGAACGTCGAGGCCAGCACCGTGGTGTCGCTGATTGGGGAGCAGTTGTCGCCGAACACCGCGCCACTGAACATCGCGCCGACGGCGACGGCGATGAACTGCGGCGACTGACTTCCGATGGTCCACGCCATCGGAATCACGATTGGCGTCATGATGGACATCGTCCCCCACGAGGTCCCGATGGCGAACGCGATGAACGCCGAGGTGGCGAACACGACGACGGGCACCATCATCGGTGAGACGACGCCGGTTGCGAACTGCGTGACGTAATCGCCCGTCCCAAGTGCGGTGGCGACCGAGCCAATCGACCACGCGAGCACGAGGATGCTGACTGCTGGAAGCATCGTCGCGAAACCGTCTAAGACGGTCTCCATGGCTTGCCCGATGGACATCATCTTCTCGCCGACGCCGATGAGCACGGCGGTAGCGACCATCGCGAACGACCCCCAGACGAGGGCCGTTGCAACGCCGGTGTTTTCGACGATTTCGATAAGTGTGCGGTCGGGCGCGTAGCCCATGTAAATTGCCCCGCCGATAACCGTGAGGACGAGTGCAGTCACTGGCAACGTGAAAACACGAAGCGGTGCGTCGTCAGTGACCGGTTCACCGAGGTCGTCTTTGATGTTCTGGAGTGGATTTGCGTCTTCGCGGATGACGTTCCCCGTCTTCACCGAGCGATTTTCCGCGTCGAGCATCTCCCCGAAGTCACGCCCGGAGATTACGATGACGCCGACCATCGCCACCGCGAGAATCGAGTACATGTTGTACGGAATCGACTGGATAAAGGTGGCTGCCGCAGAAGGCACCTGGTCGGTGATACCCATGTTCTCGTACTGAGACTGGATGAGCCCGATTTCGAAGGCGACCCAGCTCGAGATTCCGATGGTCGCGACGGGTGCGGCCGTCGAATCGAGGATGTACGCAAGTTTCTCGCGAGACATCTTCAGTTCGTCAGCGAGGTTCTTCATCGAGCTGCCGACGATGGCGTTGTTCGCGTAGTCGTCGAAGTTCCAGAGGATGCCGAGCAACCACGTCGTGACGCCGATTTTCCGGTGAGAGTCGATGCGTTTGGTGGCGAATCTGGTAATCGCCATCGCGCCGCCCAGTTTCCAGAGGAGCGCAATTCCTGCACCAAGCAGCATGGTGAAGATGAGAATCGTCGCGTTGAACGTACTGGCACCGATTGCCTCTGTAATCCAGGTGAAAGTCTGTGCAACGCCGATGTTGCCCGCATAGATGACGGCGCCTACCCAGACGCCGACGAACAGTGACAACATTGCCCGACGTGTGATGATGGCCAACGCAATGGCGAGTAGCGGTGGCGCTAGTGATAATGCCCCGAAGTTTGCTGCCATGCTATATGGCTTCATACGTCATGTATTAAAACACTTACTCAAAATATCGGCAAATATACATTCGAAATTAACATTTGTTCGATTCAAACCCCTGTCAGGAGGTCGAATAATACAAACTCGTGACCACGAACCATTCCGCGAAAGATGGGATAAACATTGCCTGATTGAAAAGAACAATCCGACGTTGCCCTGTTAGTTCAGCGAATCCAGCACAAAACTTATTCGATTGAGGTTTGCGGTTCAAACCAGGATATGTCCTCCATCCAGACACGTGGCCTGACCAAACAATTCGGTGACCTCGTCGCCGTTTCGGACCTCGACCTCACCGTCCCCGAGGGCGAGGTGTTCGGCTTTCTTGGGCCGAACGGGGCCGGAAAATCGACGACCATCAACCTTATCCTCGACTTCATTCGCCCCACGGCGGGCACGGTCGAAGTCCTCGGCATCGACGCCCAGAAGCACCCCGAAGCCGTCAGAGAGCGTGTCGGCGTGCTCCCCGAGGGCTACGGTTTCGAAGATTCACTCACCGGCCGCGAACACGTCGCCTGGGCCATCGAGACGAAATCGGCGGCCGACGACCCAGACGCGCTCCTCTCGCAAGTCGGCCTGTCGGCAGACGCCGAACGCCTCGCCTCATCGTACTCGAAGGGGATGCAACAGCGCCTCGCCTTCGCGATGGCGCTCGCGGGCGACCCAGAGGTGCTCATCCTCGACGAACCATCCTCGGGCTTAGACCCGAATGGGATGCAGGACATGCGCGAACTCATCCGCGAACGTGCGGAAGCCGGGACGACCGTCTTCTTTTCGAGTCACATCCTCTCTGAAGTCGAAGCCATCTGCGACCGCGTCGGCGTGATGAACGACGGCGAACTCGTCGCCGTCGACACCATCGACGGCCTGCGCGAGACCACCGGGGGACAGGCGACCATCGAACTCACCTGCGCGACGTCACCGACCACTCTCGGCGTCGAAACCATCGAAGGCGTTGCCGCAGTCTCAGTCGAGGAGAACACCCTTGTCGCCACCTGCACCAACCCGAGTGTGAAGGTTGACGTGGTGAGCCACGTCGCCGCCCAGGCCGAGGTTCGGGACATCCTCTCCGATACCGTCTCGCTCGAATCACTGTTCAACGAACTCACTGGCAATCGCCACGAACGTGGCGAGATAGCCACCCAAGAGGCTTCCTCGTGAACCTCGTAAGCGTCGCCAAACGCGACCTCACGAGCATCAGTCGCTCGCGAGCCGTCTGGGCGGCAGGCGTCGTGCTCACGCTGTTCGTCGCGCTCGTAGCCTACACCATCCGCGGCTACCAGCTTTCGGCCACCGAGTCAGTCACGAATATCTTCCAGACGCTCGCGTTCACGCTCGGCCTCATCCTCCCCATCGTCGCGCTGCTCGCGAGCTATCTGGCGATCGCAGGCGAACGCCGGAGCGGTGGAATCAAATTCTTGCTTTCGGTTCCGAACACGCGCCGCGACGTCTTCGTCGGCAAGCTGGCGAGTCGCCTGACTCTGCTGGGCGTCGGCCTCGGCGTCGCTTTCCTCACCGCGGCGAGCATCGCGCTCACCCGCTTTGGCGCGTTCCCGCTGGGGACGATTGGCGGCCTGTTCGTCGTCTCGCTCGTCTACGGCGCGGCGTTCGTCTGCGTTGGCGTGGCGCTCTCTGCGGCGTTCGCCACCCGGAGTCGCGCCATCGCCGGAGCGTTTGGCCTCTACTTCGTCCTCGTGATGTCGTTCGTCGCCATCCGCATCACCGACCTCCTGCGAATGGTCCACGAAAACGTCCTCGGTTTCGAGGCCACGCCGAATCTCTACGACGGCCTTACCCACCTCAGCCCGTACATCGCCTACCAGAAGGCGACCAACCTCGTCTTCCCACCCGACCAGCAGACCGTCGTGTTCAGGCGGGCCGCCGAGGCGAACGCCGAACTGCCCGTGTACCTCACCGACGAATTCTCACTCGTGGTCCTCGCCCTCTGGGTGGCCGTCCCGCTCGCGCTCGGCTACCGACGATTCGACCGCGCGGATTTAGAATAAGCCAATGTCCCGACACGCCACCTTCGCGAACCTCCTCGTCGTCCTCAGCCTGGCCCTGCTCATCACCCCCGCGTTCGTCCCGGTCGAACCGGTGAAGTACCACAACACCCACCCCGGAAACGGCGGGAACGCGACCGCCCTCGAACGCGAAGGCTACCAGATCATCGCCTACGAGAATCTCTCAGAACGCGGGCAGGAACTCTACGTCAAGACGCTCGAAAACGGCGGGCGCTACACCGTCCCGGCCAGCGAGGGCGCACCCGACTTCCCGTACGCGACGGGCGAAGAACTGAGCGAAGCAAGCGACCACCAAGAGCGAAATTCCCTGTCGTACATCGTCATCGAGCGCCCTGCAAACTCGACACTGCCGCCCGCAGACGAACCCACGCACATCGCGGAGCATCTCGAACGGGAGCGAGAACAGAGACGCGAAGCGGGCCGCGACAGCGGAAGCGATAGCCAAAGCGACAGCGAAAGCGGCACAGACGACGGCCCGACCGTCGAAGAGTATCGCCAGCAGATTGCGAAATACGACGTGATGCAGGTTCGAACCCAGGAACCGGGCGCGACCCATCCCGCACGACTCAGTCGATTCGGCGCAGTTGTCGGGGGCGTCATCGCGCTGGGTGTCGGCGGCTACCTGCGCTCGAAACCCTGAGAACGCGAGAAACAACGTTTCGCAGTCAAGAACAGCGAGAGCGTCAGGACGAGGAGAGACGCCGACTGCTCAGCGCCACCACGAGCATGACGACGATGAGCACCACCGAGAGGGCGTTAATCGTCGGCGTCAGCCCCGTCCGGAGCATCGTGTAGATGACCACCGGGACGGTGCTCGTATCGGGCGAGATGAGCGGGCCGAACACTTAACTCAAGATTCGAGTAAGCCATCCTATGGAGATTCGAGAGGCAGAGGTGGGGGACGCAGCGTTCATCGCCACGGAGTTCTGGGTGCCACTCGCCGAGGAGATGGAGGCGTATTCCGAGCTAAACCACCTGCGAGCGGACGCCGGAGAGCATGCAGAGAACGGGTTTCGACGACTGTTGAAAAACGACACTCACCGTGTATTCCTCCTCGAAGCGGACGGCGAGGACGTCGCCTACATCCTCGTCGAAACCGGCGTGCGATCCTCGCGGCGTCTTGGCGCGTTTCTCTCGATTGTTGACCTCTACGTCAAGGAGGGCCACCGAGGCGAGGGCTTCGGCACGGCACTCGTCGAGAAGGCGCGGGCCGTCGCCGACGCCGAGGACTGCGACTACATCACCGTCTCCGCCGAGTGGGACAACGAACCAGCCCGCGAGTTCTACGAAAACCTCGGATTCGAGGAAAAGCAGGTGTCGTACGCGGAACGCCGCTGAGTTACCGTTTCGGAACGCGAAGCAGGCGCATTCTGCCGGCAACGAGGCCGAGCATCGCGCCCGTGAGGTGGGCGATGAGCGCACTCCCGGGAGCACTGAAGAGGAACGTCAGGACGAGGCCAGCGGCCGCGACGAGCACGACCAGCACGCGAGGTGGGAGGTTGAGGCGGTCGAACAGCACGGTCGAGGCGGGATTCGCCGCGAGGACGTAGCCGACGAGCGCGAAGGCCGCGCCGCTCGCGCCCAGGACGGCCGTTGGCTGGCCGAGCAGACCGGAGATGAGCACTTCTGCGACGCCGGCGAGCGCGCCCGTCGTGACGAAAAACGCGTGAAAGCGCAGGCGGGTCGTGGACCACGCGACGAGACTCCCCGCGAGAATCACGATGACGGCGTTCGAGATGAGGTGGCCAACGCCCGCGTGAGCGTAGACGCTCGTGACGAGCGCCCACGGTGGATTGAGCAGCGGTTGGGCGAGGACGAACAACCCGCCGAGGCCAGTGAAGAAACTCACCCACGTGAGGAAGGTCACGACGGTCATCGCGACGAGCGTCTCGACGACGGGGTTTCCAAAGAACGCGGCGCTCAGAGACGAGTTGTTGCGTCGGGCGGGCTGGTGCGCAGGCGAGGACACGGGATACCAGTTACTCGGTCACACAGCGCCAAAACGGTTCGTCTCGATTCAGAGAAGCGCGTTAGACGCGGATGCCCCAGAAGAAGGCAATCCCGACCACCGTCACGACAGAGAGGAGCAACTGCAACGGTGCTCCCACGCGGATAAAGTCGGAGAAGCGGTAGCCACCGGGCCCGTAGACGAACAGGTTGGTCTGGTAGCCAACGGGCGTCATGAACGCCGTCGAGGCGGCGAACGTCACGCCGAGAACGAACGCGAAGGCGTTCGCCCCAATTGACTGGGCGGCCGTGGCGGCGACGGGAATCATCAACACCACGCTTGCGTTATTGCTGATGACGCTCGTGAGCAGGCCCGTCGCGATGTAGAGCACCCAGAGGACGCCGATGGCGGGGAGGAACGCGGCCGTCGAGGCCACCGCACTCCCGAGCAGGGCGGCGGCTCCCGTCTGCTGGAGGGCGATGCCGAGCGGGATGACGCCCGCGAGCAGGAAGATGACGTTCCACTCGACGGACTGGTAGAGTTCGTTCGGTTTGAGCACACCTGAGAGAATCATCGCGGCCACGCCGCCAAGCGCGGAGACGACGATGGGCAGGATGTCGAGGGCGGGCAGGCCAACGACGCCGGCGATGATGGCGATGGCGAACGGAATCTTCTCCGTTCGGTACTCGACGTCGTCGAACTCGTGGGCGACGATGAAGTCCTCGTTCTGGACGAGCCGGGTGAGGCTGTCTGGTGGGGCTTGGACGAGTAGCGTGTCGCCGACGCGAATGTGGATGTCTTCGAATCGGTCGCGGACGACCTTCCCGCGACTTCGGAATGCGAGGACGTTGGCATCGTAACGCTGGCGGAAGGTCGAACTAGCGAGGGTTTCGCCGACGAGGAACGACCCCGAGGGGATGACCACTTCGACGAGGACGGGTTCCTCTTCGCCGGAGTCGAGGTCGTCTTGAGACCGCGGACCACCGACGAAGCGAAGCCCCTCTGCTGCCATGATTTCTTCCAGCGTGTCGCGGTTCGTCCGGACGCGGAGGGTGTCGTTTTCGTGAATTTCCTTTCTCGCGAGTGGCTCAGAGAAGCGCTCGCCGTAGCGAATCAACTGGAGGACGTCGATGTCGAGGGCATCGGCCCCGAGCGCCTCTTCGACCGTTTGCCCAATCAGCGACGAGTTCTCCGGAACGATGACGTCCGCGAGGTACTCCTGGAGGGCGTACTCCTCTACGAGGTCCTCCTCTGCGGGGACGCGCTTTGGGAGCAACCAGACGCCGACCGTCATGAGGTAGAGCGCCCCGACGCCGAAGACGACGATGCCGAGTTGCGTGAACTCGAACATGCCAAAGGCGTGCAGGCCGGACTCGGGCGATTCCGCCCCGAGTCGGGCGGAGATGTCGCTTGCGAGGATGTTCGTGGACGTTCCGATGAGTGTGAGCATCCCGCCGAACATCGACGCGAACGAGAGGGGCATGAGCAGTTTCGACGGCGACGTCTTTCCCTTGTGCGCGAGGTCGGCGATGACCGGGACGAGGATGGCGACGACCGGCGTGTTGTTGATGAACCCGGAGACGGGGCCGGTGACGCCGATGGTCGCCGCGAGTTGCTTGCGCTGGTCAGTGCCGGCGAACTCGGACATCTTTCGACCGATGAGCTGGACGATGCCCGTCCGGTTGATGCCCGTACTCAAGATGAGCATCGCCAGCACGGTGATGGTCGCTGGGCTCGAAAAGCCCGAAATCCCCTCCTGTGCGGAGATTTGGGTCCACGGTTCGAGCACCATCAACGTGACCATTATGAGAATGGCGGTGACGTCGATTGGGAACCACTCAGTCGCGAACAGAAAGAGGGCGAGGAGAATCACCACGAAGACGACGAGCATGTCGATCGTCACCCCAGCGGGAGCGGCAGTCTGGGCTACCAGCCAAGCAGCAGAGAAGAACATACCGACCGAACGGGGTTGGCAGGGAAAAAGGCTGGCATCGACGCGTCTGCCCACCACTCGTCGAGTGGACGCCGCCGCGCGCTTCAGTCTGTCGACCTGCTTCGCTCGTTACCACTCGGCGACGCTGCCGTCTGCGTGTCGCCAGACCGGACTGTGCCAGTCGACCGCCTGTTCTGCGCGTTCTGCGACGTATTCCTCGTCGATTTCGACGCCGAGACCCGGACCTTCGGGCAGCGAGACGAACCCGTCGTCGAAGGCGAAGGCGCTCGGGTCGGCGAGGTAGTCGAGCACGTCGTTCGTCTCGTTGTAGTGGATGTCGAGGCTCTGTTCCTGAATGAGCGCGTTCGGCGCGCAGGCGTCCACCTGAATGCACGAGGCGAGCGCGATGGGGCCGAGCGGGCAGTGGGGCGCGAGCGCCACGTCGTAGGCCTCAGCCATGGCCGCGATTTTGTGGACCTCGGTAATCCCCCCGGCGTGCGAGAGGTCAGGCTGGATGACGTCTACGTGCCCGTCGTGGAGGAGTTCCTTGAAGTCCCACCGAGAGTACATTCGCTCGCCCGTCGCGATTGGCGTCGTGGTGTGGACAGCGAGTGATTCGAGCGCGTCGTTGTGTTCTGCGAGCAGTGGTTCCTCGACGAACATCGGGTCGTAGGGTTCGAGCGCCGCGGCGAGGCGTTTGGCCATCGGTTTCGAGACTCGCCCGTGGAAGTCCACCCCGATGCCCACCTCGGAACCGACCGTCTCCCGGACCTCCGCGATGCGGTCGACCGCGTCGGAGATGGCTGCGGGCGTGTCGATGCGCTCCAGTTCGGGGGTCGCGTTCATCTTCACCGCGGTGAGGCCGTTTTCGACCTTTTTCGCGGCTTGTTCGCCCACGTCCGCAGGTTCGTCGCCGCCGATCCACTGGTAGACTCTGACCTTCTCGCGGACCGGGCCGCCGAGCAGGTCGTAGACGGGCGCGCCGAATCGTTTTCCCTTGATGTCCCAGAGCGCCTGGTCGATGCCCGCAATCGCCGACATCAACACCGGGCCACCGCGGTAGAACCCCCCGCGATACATCGTTTGCCAATGGTCCTCGATGGTCGCGGGGTCCTCGCCCAGGAGGTACGTATCGAGGAGTTCTTCCACGGCCGCCCGCACCGTCTTCGCTCGGCCCTCAACGACGGGTTCGCCCCACCCGACGAGGCCGTCGCTCGTTTCGAGGCGCAAGAACAGCCAGCGCGGCGGGACTTCGTACAGTTCGTAGTCGTGAATCTCTGGCATGCTACGAACTCCCACTAGTCGCCCAAATACCTACCGACGGCCAACACTTAGGGGCCGAGCGTGATAGGGAAAGACATGGACGTTGCCACCGCTCTGGACGACTTCACCGCCCGCGACTGGGAGACTGGGGCCGACGGAACCGTTCGCTTCGCCCTCCTCGGTCTCGGCTGGTGGACCGTGGACAAGGCGATTCCGGCCATCGAAGCCACCGACACCTGCGAGACCACCGTGGTCGTGAGCAGCACCCGCGAGAAGGCGGCGGACGTAGCGGCCGAAAACGACGTCTCTCATGCGATGAGCTACGACGAGTTCCACGACGGCGACCACGCCGATGCCTACGACGCGGTCTACGTCGCCACTCCGAACGCCCTACACCTGCCCTACGTCGAAACCGCTGCCCGGCTGGGAAAAGCCGTCCTCTGTGAGAAACCGATGGAAGCGACCGCCGAACGGGCCGAAGAACTCGTCGCCGCCTGCGAGCGCGAAGGCGTGACGCTCATGATTGCCTACCGGATGCACACCGAACCCGCGGTTCGGCGGGCGCGAGAACTCCTCCGCGAGGGATTCATTGGCGATCCCGTATTCGTCCGCAGCCACAATTCCCAGCGCCTCCTGGAGATGATTCCGAACTCCAACCAGTGGCGACTCGATCCCGAGTTGACTGGCTACGGCACGTCGCTCATGGACCTCGGCATCTACTCGTTGAACACCGCCCGGTTCCTACTCGGTGCCGACCCCGTCGAAGTGAGCGCGATGGCCGACTCAACCCACGAGGCGTTCGACGACGTGCCCGACGAGCGGGCGGCCTTCAATCTCCGATTCGACGATGGCACGCTCGGTGCGTGTACCACCAGCCAGCACGCCTACAACGACTCGTTTCTCGAAATTACTGGCACCGAGGGCCGGATTCGCCTCGAACCCGCCTTCCACATGGAGTGTGGCCTCTCGGTCGCCCGAAACGGTCGGGAGGTGTCCTTCGACGCACCGCAGGTAGACGAAATGGAAGAGGAATTCGCCTACTTCGCAGACTGCCTGCTATCGGGGCGCGACCCGGAGGCGGACGGCGCGCACGGACTCGTCGATATGTACGCGCTTTCGGCGCTCTACGACTCGATAGAAAGCGGCGCGTTCGTTCGAGTGGCGACTCGCTGACGCTCTCGCAGGTGGCGGTGAGAACTTACCCCGTGTTCTTCATCCCCGCAGCGATGCCTTTCACCGTGAGTCTGAGCGTGCGTCGTTCCGCGGCCGAGAGGTCCTCGCGCCCGAGCAGGTCAGACTGGATGAGGTTGAGCGGGTCCACGTAAGGATTCCGACGGTCTAAGTTCTCTACGAGCCACTCGCGGTCGACGAGCGAGTCGCGGCCCGTAATCCGAAGCACCAGTTCGACGGTCGCCTCGTACTCCCCGACGATTGGGCCGAACACCCGTTCCTGCAGGTCGTCGTCTGCGAGTGCGGCGTACTCACGGGCGATGTCCATGTCGGTCCGGGCGAGAGCGAGCGCGGCGTTGTCGAGCATCGTCCGGAAGAACGGCCACGAGTCGTACATCTCCTGGAACGTCTCAATGTCGGTTGTTTCGAGGGCGGCGTTCAGTCCCGCGGCCAGCGAGTACCAGCCCGGGAGGATACACCGCGTCTGCGTCCACGAGAACACCCACGGAATCGCCCGCAGGTCTTCGACCGTGCGTTCGCCCGACCGGGAAGCGGGCCGCGACCCGAGGTTCAACTCCTCGATGACGGTGATGGGGGTCGCCTGTTCGAGATACTGGACGAAGCCGTCGGTCGCGAGCAGCGAGCGGTAGGCGTCGCGGGCGACGTCTGCTGCCGTCTCCATCGTCTCGTGCCAGCCATCTGGAACCGTCTCCGCGTCGTATTCGAGCGCCCGATGGCGGGCGCGTAACTGGGCGTTCAACATCTGTTCGACGTTTCGCCGAGCGATTTCCGGGTTCGCGTACTTTTCGGCGATGGACTCACCCTGTTCGGTGAACTTCACCTGGCCGGTCACCGTCTTGGGAGGCAACGCGAGCAGCGCGTCGTTCATCGGGCCGCCCCCACGGGAGATTGACCCTCCGCGACCGTGGAACAGGCGCATCTCGATGTCGTAATCGTCGCAGATTCGGGCGAGGCGTTTCTGGTTGCGGTAGAGCGACCACCAGGCGGCGAGATAGCCGTTTTCCTTGTTCGAATCTGAGTAGCCGAGCATGATTTCCTGGACGCCGCGGGTCGAGTCCTGGGCTGGGGACTCGGTGGCTCCACTCGACGCGCCTCTGGCCTCGAGGGCAGCGGCGTAGGCTTCGTTTTCGAACAGCGTCCCCATGATGCGTCGCGCTCCGGAGAGGGCGTACTCGGTTTCGAGCAGTGGAACCACGTCGAGTCCACAGTGGCCGGGCAGGTCCGCGACTCCCGCCTGGTCTGCGAGGAACAGCACTTCGAGGGCGTGGCTCGGCTCCTCGCACATGCTGATGCAATAGGTGTCGATGGCGTCCTCGCCGTATTGGCGCTGCCACTCGGCAGTGTTCGCGAACAGGGTAAGTACCTTTTCTGCGGTTTCAGAGAGGTCATCGGTCGCGTCCACGTCGATGAGTGGTTCGTCTTGGAGGATGGCCTCTGTGAGCAGGTCCACGCGCTCGTCCTCGTCGAGCGATTCGTAGTCGAGTCCCTCACGGGCGAGCGCCTCGGTGACTGCCTGCGTGTGATTCTCCTGGTGGTCGCGCAAGTCGAGGCTCGCGAGCGTGAATCCGAAGGTGGTGACCTGCCGGACGAGCGGGTCGACGTGGGCAGCGGCGACGCTCTCTGCACCGTTTTCACGCAGGTCCGCAGCCAGCACTTCGAGGTCGCGTCTGAGTGCGCGGGCGTCCACGTACCCACCGGGTCGCACGTCGTCCACCCGGACGATGCGCTCGCGCATGAGTTTGAGCAACTGCCGGTAGGGTTCGTCGGGGTAGCGTTCCTTCGCCGCCTCGGCGACGTACGGCAGGGCCGCCGCGTGCGTGTCGATGCGCCGGTAGACGGCGTCGCCGACGCCCATCATCCCGGCGTCCTGGCTGAGGACGCCGGAGATCTGCTTCAGTTCGCCACGGTAGCGCGCGAGGACGACCGACCGCTGGCGTGAGAGCGTTTCAGCGGTCACCTCGGGGGTGACGTAAGGGTTGCCGTCGCGGTCCGACCCCGCCCACGACCGGAATTCGAACAGTTTCGGGACGGTGACGTCAGGGTAGTGGGCTGCGAGCGCGGCGTCCAGCTGGTCGTACACGTCGCCGACCACGTCAAAGAGGACGTTTTCGAGGTACCACTGGACGTTTCGTGCCTCGTCTGCGACCTCCGGGCGACGGTCGCGCACCTGCGGCGTCTGCCAGAGGCTCGTGACCTCTGCACGAATCGACCGTTCGACGCGCTCGCGTTCGGCGTCGGTGAGTCGCTGTTCGTCAAGTGTCTTCAGGTCGCCGGCGACCGAGCGCAGTTTCGCCTTCACCGTCTTCCTGCGCGCCTCGGTCGGGTGGGCGGTAAAGGTGGGTTGAATCAGCGTATCGTCGAGCAGGCGCTGGACCGTTTCGCTGTCTACGTCCGCGGCGACGAGCGACTCGACGGCCGCCGCGAGCGAGTCGGCTGGCGTCCCGTCCTGTTCGGCTTCGCGGACGGCGCGGGCGCGTTCGCGCTCCTCTGCGAGGTTCACAAGTTCGAAGTAGGTGGTGAACGCCCGCACTACCTCTCCCGCACGGGCGGCCGGGAGGTCTGTGAGCGTCTCCGTGAGAGCCGTTCGCGTCTCCGCGTCGCCGCGGCGGTAGGAAATCGACTGTTTGCGGACCGATTCGACGGTTTCGAAGGCTGCTTCGGAAGCCTGTGCTGCGAGCACGTTGCCGAGCAGGGCACCGAGTTCGCGAACGTCCTGTTCGACGTCTCTGGCGTGTAGCGCACCCATCTCGAACGTTGTTCACACATAACATACTTAGGTGCCCCGACGGTGGCAAATATCAGGGTTTGGGAGGAAAAAGAGTGAACAATTGGGCGATTGGCGAAAATTCGTGATAGTTTTCGCGATTGTTCAACCAGTCGCCAACGGGTGGCGCTTCGCTCTCCGGAACCTGACTGTCAGGGCAGTGAGGACGCAAGGTTTTGCCGCGACTCGGCGTCATAGTACGTAGATGTCAGGAGAGGGGAGGGGTGCGAAAGGACAGAGACACGTAGGGAATCGCAGAGAGGGCGAGCACCTCGACCCGACTGAGGCGTTCAAAATCATCGGTAACGAGACGCGCCTCGCCATCCTCCAGGAGTTGCTCGCGGCGAAAAACCGCCCGCTCACCTTCACCGAACTCAGAAAGCGCGTGGGAATGCGCGACGGGTCACAGTTCAACTATCACCTCGGCAAACTCGTCCCGAACTTCGCCGAGCGCACCGCAGAGGGCTTTCACATCAATCAGGCCGGCGCACAGGTCGTCCGCGCCATCACCGCAGGGTCGTTCACCGACAACCCGACGATTCCGCCCTTCCCCGTCGACGGAACGTGCGTCGCCTGCGGCGGCGGACTCTCGGCGCGCTACGAGGAGGAACTCGCCCTCGTGAACTGTGTGGATTGCAACTTGCTTCACTACCTGTCCGTGTTCTCGCCAGGTGGCCTCGTCGGGCGAACACCGGCGGAGGTGCTCGCGGCGAGCGACCGACGAATTCGAGCGAGCTATTTTCTCTCGATGAGCGGCGTCTGTCCGGGCTGTACCGGGACGAATCGGCGAACCGTTCTCGGCCCTACCGACCCGCTGCCAGCGGACATCCTGCACGTGAAGATTCCAGAAACAATGGACGCCATCCACGGCCCCGGCGTCGTCTACGAGTGCGAACACTGTGACGTCTGGTACTACCTGACGATGGGCGAGACGCTGCTGTTCGAACCAGCCGTCGTCGAGTTCTTCCGCGACCACGGCCGAGACCTGTTTGCAGAACCACTCTGGACGCTCCCGTGGTGCGTTCCGGCGTCGAGCCGCGAGTACGCGACCATCGTCACCACAGACCCACTTCGCGTCACGGTTCGTATCTTGCTCGACGATGAGACGCTGGCGGTGACCATCGACGAAAAATTGCAGGTCGAAGACACCACCCGAACCGCAGACACGCCGTCTACGGTCGCAGGTGACGCCGGGTAATGTGCGAGTAGCGAAACGACCGCGAGATTATACAGAATCGAGGAGAATACCTGACCCTTTAGGGCCAGGATGAATCCGACAATTCCTCCATATTCCACCGTCGATGACACGGCTGGATATTCCACGCCAATCAATACTATTGAGAAAACGGCGTCCATAACCGGTTATGAAGCCAGAAAATGGGTCGAACCATCCGAACCTTCGAGGCAACGATACCGAACCAGCAACAGGTTCGTGACGACCTCGACCAACTCGGATGGGCCGCCTCAAAACTCTGGAACGTCGGTCGCTACTACACGCAAGAACAGTGGGATGAAACGGGCGAGATTCCCGATGACGGGGAACTCAAAGCCGAACTCAAACGCCACGAACGCTACACGGACTTGCATTCGCAATCCAGTCAGCGCGTTCTCGAAGAACTCGCTGAAGCGTTCAACGGCTGGTTCGGCAAGCGTCGAAACGGCGACAACCGTGCCCGACCGCCCGGCTACCGAAAAACCGGCGACTCCCACCCGCGTTCAACTGTGTCGTTCAAAGCGGCTGGCTTCAAACACGACGCACAGTTCACCCGCGTTCGCCTCTCGAAAGGCCGCAACCTGAAAGAACACCGTTCAGACTTCATTCTGTGCGAGTATGAGACGCGCCCGGACCTTGACCTGACCGAGTGGGACATTCAACAGGTTCGCGCCGTCTACAAGCGCGACGAGTGGCGGCTTCAGTTCGTCTGTCGAACCGTCATCGACCCGGAACCGCCGGGTGACGAAGTGGCCGGTATTGACCTTGGGATTTGCAACTTCGCCGCCGTCTCGTTCGGCGGTGAGTCGTTGTTGTATCCGGGTGGCGCACTCAAAGAGGACGAATACTACTTCACGAAGAAGAAAGCTGAGTGCGACGATTCCTCGTCCCGTGAAGCCACTCGTCTTGACCGGAAGCGAACGGGCCGCCGGACGCACTTCTTGCACGCCCTCTCGAAAGCAATCGTAGAGGAGTGCATCGAACGGGGTGTCGGTAAACTCGTTGTTGGCGACCTCGGCGGTATCCGAGAAGACGATGAAAATGCCGAACCTCGGAATTGGGGTGACCACGGTAATCTCGACTTACACGGGTGGGCGTTCGACCGCTTCACGACGCTACTCGACTACAAGGCGGAAGCCGAGGGCATCGACGTTGAGGTGGTGTCGGAACGCGATACGTCGAAGTCGTGTTCGGCGTGCGGTCACACCGATGACAACCAGCGAGTTGAACGTGGCCTGTACGTGTGCGAGAAGTGCGAGACGGTTGCGAACGCTGACGTGAACGGTGCGGAGAACATTCGGCAAAAGGTACTCCCGAGTCTCGCCACGGATGGCGGTGATAGGGATAACGGCTGGTTGGCACAGCCTGCGGTTCACCTGTTCGACCGTAGTGAGGGCGTTTTCGCCCCACGAGAACAGGTCGTGAACCGCGAACCTTAATATCCCAACCCAGCGGTGCGGTGCCGTGGGATTCCCGCGTCTTCAGGCGCGGGAGGATGTCAATTCGAAGATATTGAGGTCGGTGACAGCATGGAGTACGGCGATTATTCGGTCACAGCAGCGGAAATCACGGAGTTCGCGGAGAAGTACGACCCCCAGCCGTTTCACGTCGACGAGCAGGCGGCAGAAGCGTCGATGTTCGGCGGACTCATCGCGAGTGGCTGGCACACCACCGCCATCTGGATGCGGATGACGGTCGATTCGCTCTTCTCAGAGTGGGTGGCGCTCGGGTCACCCGGCGTGGACAACATTCGATGGCGGCGGCCGACACGCCCAGGACAGACCCTCTCTGCGCACACCACCGTGGTCGACAAATCCGTGGAAACTGATTCCCGAGGGCTGGTCGACGTTGACACCGAGGTCCGCACCGGCGAGGGCGAAGTCCTGATGACGATGACCGCTCACGTGATGGTGAAGCGAAAGCAGACGTAACCGTCTCTGCGGGCAGTTTCTCCGTCTGAGACCGAGGAAGTGTCGTTATCTCGCTTCCCGTCGATTCTAGTGTGGGGATAGAAATGGCATCGATTCAGGTGATTTACGGAACGAAAGAGGGGCAAACCGAGAAGATTGCAACCTACATCGGGAACCGACTCCGTGCGGCGGGCCACGAGGTGACGCTGTCAAACGTCGCGTCGCTGCCACGGAACACCTCGTTTACGGGGGTCGACGGCGTGCTCGTGGGAAGTTCGGTCCACTACGGGCGACACTCGCGGGCGATGCGGCGGTTCGTGGCGTCAAACAGAGAGACGCTCTTAGGCCTGCCGACGGGCTTTTTCCAGGTGTGTCTCGCCTCGTCGAGAACCGACCCAGAGTCGCGGGCCGAAGCGCAGAGCTATCTCGACGAGTTCGTCGCCGGGACGGGATGGCAACCCGACCGCATCACGAGTTTCGCCGGGGCGCTCGCCTACACCAGATACGGGTTCCTGAAGCGCCTCATGATGAAGCGAATCGCCCGTGAGACGACTGGGGACGTGGACACCGCCCGCGACTACGAGTACACCGACTGGAACGCGGTCGACGAGTTCGCGACGGACTTCGCGACGCTCGTCGAGAGCAACCTGGCGGATGCACCGTCCACGTAAAAAACAGCGTGCGGGAGCCGATTAGGTCTCGTTCCCGTACATCTCCAAGTTCTCACATCCGTTGTCCTCGACACCGCGCTTGATGTAGCTGTTGCGGATGGTGACGTTCTTGCTGCCGTCGTTCAGGCGGATGGCTTCGTAGCCGTCCACCGACTCCGCCTCGATGTCTTCGATGACGACGTTGCTCCCGTTCACTACGGTTGGGTAGTGAGTAGCGTACTGACCGCCGCCGGTGACGCGAACGTCGTCGCCGTCGAGCCAGAACGCCTTGCGGTTCTCGTCCCCGCGCTGCTGGAAGTTGACGTTGTGGAACACGACGTTGTTGCGGTAGTTGCGAATCGCCGACGGCCAGATGTAGCCCTCGGCGTCGCCGGTGATGTCGAGGTGCTCACAGACGACCTTTCCGGCGTCGTCGCCGCGAATCTGGATGGCGTTGCCCCCGCGTTCCATGTGGAAGTCGCACCGTCGAATCGTCGTCGGGCCAGCTCCGGGCTGGACGACGAAGGCGTGGTTCACCTCGTCGCCGACGGTGACGTTCACGTGGTCTATCTTCGCGTTCTTCACGTCGTCCATCACCGTCAGGGCGTGGCCGTTCGGCTTCACGAGTTCGATAGTCGTCTCCGTGACGCGCATGTCGGACCCACCATCGAGGCGGATGCCACGCTGGCCTTCGTTCTCCTCGCGTTGTTTGTCGACGACGACTTTCGCGCCCGTCACGAGACAATCGTGGCCGCGCAGGCGGATGCTCGCGGCTTCGCCGTTGGCGTAGCGCCCGCCGTTGACGATGATACTGCCGTTCGACGGGCAATAGAGACTGTTGTCCGGCCAATCGTCTAACTCGCAGTTTTTGTACTCGATGGTCCCCTTGTGGTACTTCGACGTGAAAATCCCGGATGGGCCACGCCAGATGTCGCCGGGCGCGTTCTCTGAGAACGCCCCGCCGTCGTTCGCCCGGAACCGCTTGACCATGCCGTGGCCGTCCGGGTCGGTGATGACGAACATGCCGGGGCCTTTCGTCCCGCTGTCGTGCTGGCCGACGATGTTGATGTTGTCAACGAACAGTCCGTCTTTGACCTGTGCTTCAAACGCCCGAATGCCGGTGTCGTTCGCCCGCAGGTCGACGGTGAAGTTCTCGATGTGGAGGTCCACGCCAGGGTCGTAATCGACGCCGAGGCGGAACATCCGGTACTGTGGGCCGTCGTAGTTGTGGTAGTTCGCCGGGACGAGCGTCGCGTTGTCCCCGACCATGCCGAAGTTCCGGAAGTTGGTAAACCGGAACTGCGAATCCATGAAGTACCGGCCCTCGGGGAATTTGAGCAGCGTGTCGTTACCCGCGTACTGTTCGATTTTCGGGGTAATCGACTCCTCGCCGGTGTTGTCAGCCCCCGCGTCCTCGACCATGTCGACGACGCGGTCGTAGTTGTCCTCGAGGCTCGACGAAGCCGTCGCCGTCCCGGTGCCGAGAAGCGTCGCGCCCGCCGCAGTCGCCCCGACCGCACCCAGGAACGTCCGTCGCCCAAGGGAAGTGTTCGTGTCGTTCGATTCGTGTGCCGAGTCCGATGTGTGGATCGTGTCTCGCGTGGTCATAGATAACCCGTAGGTCGTCTGTCTTCCGAACGTGCGTCCGGATGTGGAGAGCAGCCCCCAGCCCGAGAGATATTTGCAATCAATACATTCCGTATTTGCTGACAGTAATATGCTCCTGAATCACTGTCTGCCACCATAGTCCAGACCCCCACACAAAGGCGTTTCCATGCCTCTATCTCCCAATTTCGGGATACATCTAGTAATCGAGACCGAGAGTTATCCGAGAGTTGGTGGTTCCACAAAGCTTACGCCAGTGAAATTGTCCAAACGAAACATACCAGTAGTTCAACATAGACGAGAGCGCCCGAACACCAACGGCGCAGTGTTGTCAATCATCCAACTTTTGAGCGCGAAATTCCACGCCATCACCCACATTTGATGCTCGGAACGTTGAGAAATCAGCCCAATGGACCCAACCATACCCTCGTTCTCGCGCCAAACGACACGTTCGTTTCGAATAGTCCACCACTTCTGCTGGGGAAAACCGTGTTTCGAACCTCCACGGACGTGTCAGTGATGACAGATGACTCGTGCCCAAAGCAGCACAAATGTGGCGTCAGTCGGAGCGCTACGTCACGGCAGCCAGCATCGCGTGATTTTCCCACCGTAAAACAGCCCGAAATCGCCATCTGTCGTTCAACTTAGGTGTAATTAGATATCACACGGAGACCGGTTCCGACGGGGCCGGCTGGCTCACTCCACGCTCGACGACTGAAAGGTAACGCCCGTGACCTCGAATCGCGCCCCGCCTGCCTCGCTCTCTGTGACAGCGACCGACCAGCCGTGGGCCTCGACGATTCGTTTGACGATGGTCAATCCGATGCCGACACCGTCGTCTGCAGCGCTGTAGCCGCGGTCGAAGATGGTTTTTCGCTGTCCAGCCGGGATACCCGTTCCGTCGTCTTCGACGAAGAATCCCGCCGCCGTCGTGCCGACGCGGATGGTCAGGGACGAATTCGCATTCGCCGCAGCCTGTCCGTCTGTGCCGTGTTCGACGGCGTTGCGAAAGAGGTTCTCGAACACTTCGAGCAGGCGGTCTGCGTCCGCGCGCACGGAGCGGTCTACTCCATCGCGAGAGAGCGTCGCTCCACTGGTGTCCACCGCGAGCCAGGCGCGTTCGACCACATCCGCGAGCGAGAGCGGTTCGACGTCGCCCACCGTCTCACCCTTTCTGGCCAGGTCGAGCAGCGTGTTAATCATCTCCTCGATGCGCGAGTGGGCGTCTTCGACCTGCTCGAACGCAGCCCCGTCACCTGCTCGCGCCATTCCGAGATACATCTGGGCGATACCGAGCGGGTTTCTGAGTTCGTGGGCGAGAATCGACGCGAACTCGTCGAGGCGCTCGTTTTGTCGCTGTAACTCCCGCTTCCTGTGACGCCGTTCGGTCACGTCTCGCAGGACACCGACGAGTTCACTCCGGTCGCCGGCGAGCGAGATTCGCGCCGTATTCACCTCGGCGTACCCAGGCGGCCCTGTCTGGGGGGTGTATTCGATAGTCGCCAACTCCCCGTCGCGTGGTTCGCTGAGCGTCGCCGCCGTTTTGGGCGAGAATACCGCGAAATCCGCGAGCGGTCGCCCCAGCAGGTCGTCTGCTTCCTGTTCGAGCAAGTCACGAAACGCGGCGTTCGCGAGCAAGAGGCTGCCGTCGTCACCGAGGACGTATACCGGGTCCGGATTCGTCTCGAACAGTGTGCGAAAGCGCTGGTCGCTCTGGGCCTTCTGTCGAGCCAGCGCGACCGAAAGCTGTCTGCGGTCGAGCAACCCCTCGACGCGGGCGTGTAACACCGCCTTTCGAACCGGCTTGGTAACGATTTCGTCCACGCCCGTCTCCGTCTCGAAGCCGTCTGTAGATTCGTTCGAGGTGACCAGCAGATACGGGAGAAACAGGGGACGGTCCGCCTCCTTGCGCGCCGCGAGGAGGTCACGGAGTTGCGAAAACGAGCGGTCGTCGAGTAGACAGAGGTCGAACGGGCCGTCGAGGTCGTCACGGCCGGCCGCGACGGCGACATCGTAGGCGGGGGCGAGCAACTCGCGGAGCAGCGAGCGGTTTCGGTCGTTCTGGATGACCAGTAGGATTCGACCGCTGGTCGCTCGTGTGCGAGGCGGTTCGAGGGTGTCGTGTTCGATCATTGTTGTGAGGGCGACGGGCAGGGCCGGCAGACGGACTGGTGGTTCGTTCGCCGTCGTGGTACCGCCTCAGACACTGGTACGAACGAATCGGGAGAAGCGAACGGTTCTCTCTTGGTCTAAACTCACACCCGGGACGCATAGCCGTACCGGGTGAAGAAGGTTGTAGCGACCCTAACTGCGAGACTTGAAGGTTGCTCTGAGGTCCTGGTCGTCGAGCGCGCTCGTTGTCGTCGAGAGGTCCGCCCGCAGCGTGGCCAACTCTCGCTGGAGCGACCCATATTCCTGGTTTGCTTCGAGTTCGGCGCGGCTCTTTTTCGTCTCCAGTGCCGCTTTCTTCGAGGCGAGAGCGAAGAACGCCTGAAGTTGGGAATCGTAGGTCGAGCGCCGGAGTAACGATTCGACGGTGTCGTGGAGGACAGACGGGTCCGAGACCGGCTTTTCGAGATAGTCGTCGAAGCCCAGTTCGAGGATGTCGAAGTCGGGTTCGACGGCGGTCACCAACACCACGCGGCAGTCGAGGCCGCGGTCGTGGATGACCGAGAGGACTTCTTCGCCGGACATATCGGGCATCCGGCGGTCGAGGAGCACGACGTCTACGTCCGCGTCGAGGTGTTCGAGTGCCTCCGGTCCGCTGTACGTGGCCCGGACCTCGTAGGAGGATTCGAGCCACGTAGCGAATGCGTCGGTAATCGGCCGTTCGTCGTCTACGATGAGTACTGTCGCTTGCTTAGACATGTTCAGCTATCGGGGGTCTGGTTCGGTGTTGGGTCGTGCGGGCGTTCTGGGTCGGTACACACAGCAGGCCAGCAATTGCTGGTGAAGTGGAAGTCGAGTGGGCGGTTCTCGGCGGTGATGCGAAACGCATTCGTCACTCACCGCACCGTCTCGACGGGTGCCGGTTCGTATCCCGCGAGGAACACGACGTTCTCTCTGCCCACGCGAACGCGGGAGATGATGCCATCGAGTTCCATTTTCGAGAGTTTTCGACTCACGGTGGCCTTCGACCACGACGTTTCGGAGATGACATCGGCTTGCTTCATGCGCCCGCCGTACGTAGAGAGCAGTTCACAGATACGGTCTGCGTCGCTCGTGAACTCGGAGGAGGCGCTGGCTTGCGGTGTTGGCTCGGGTGGCGTGGCCGGCGTTTCCGGCGTCTCACGGCCCCCACCGAATGCGGAGAGTCGGTCGATGACGCCGCTTATCGCGCTGAGCAGGCCGTCGGTCTCGGCGGTCGAATTGTCTTCTGGCTGGCTTGTGTACGTCTTCGTGACGTGCCAGCCGTCTGCGTCGAGTTCTACGACGGCGTCGAACAGCGTCTTCAGCGTGTACACCGTCTTCGCGTCGTGGAGGTCGGGGTCCATCTGGTAGAATCCGGTTGCGTAGAGTTTCACTCGGTGGGTCAAAACGTGGAGATAGCGAAACGCGGTGTCGAAATCGACGTATTCGAGGAGGATGCTGAGCGTCTGGACCGACACCACCGACTGGCGGTCGGTCGTCTGCCACTGTATCAAACATTTGGTCAACGGCGCGATGATGTCCATCGGTTCGCGCGGATTGACCTTCAGTATCGAGGTGGCTTCGAGGTGGGGCGGAACGGTTTCCGGTTCGTGGGTGACCGCTGCTCCATTCGCGTGAATGAACGAGAGGGAAGCGGGGAGCGAACCGATGTGTGTTTGCCAATCTTCGAGCCACGATTCCGGCGGTTGGGTGTAGGTTATCGCCGCCAGGTTCGTCTCCGAAGTCGTGCTCATTGCCGTCACTAACTCGCGGAAGGCACCGTTGCCAGTTGGGGTGAGGGGGGCGAGCACGAGCACATTCGAAGCTTCATCGAGCTTCGAGTCGTCGAGGGTATCTGTCGTCATTGGGGCTCCAGGTGCAGGTGAGTGGTCGAACGTGAACTGACAGCACGCGACCGTCCAGTAAGTTTCACTCGGTTAACAATTCCGGTCGTCGACAGGTACGTGAAACTGCCTTTGCGGATCGAGGGCGGTACACTGTGTAAGGGTGCGGTGACCAGCACACGGTGTAGGGATGGATCGGTCTGCTAGATGCACTGAATGACCTCATTCAGCTATCGCCATGTTCTGGTAATAACTTTGTGGTAAGTATCTGAATTATGTCAGTGACAAACTGTGTCCATCGAAGGAGGGCGGTAGAACGCCTGTCGAAAGAGCCGAATGGAGCCACGATTTCCACGGCACCGATACACCTATCACATCGCACTGCGCCACTTCTGCGTATCACCAGCGATGAGTGTACGCACGCCGGAGCGAATCTCCACAGGAATCGGCGGACTCGACGAGGTACTAAACGGCGGCTTGCTGAAAAATCGTAGCTACCTGGTCCGTGGCGACCCTGGGGCCGGCAAGACCATTCTCGGCATCCACTTTCTGAAGGCGGGAACCGCACAGGGAGAGACCGCCCTGTACGTGAACTTAGAGGAGCCAACGGCGGACATCAAGACGAACGCGGCGACGCTCGGCGTCGATTTAGCCGACGTCGAGTTTCTCGACCTGAGCCCCGATTCGGAGATGTTCGCCCGCAACCAGTCGTACGACATCTTCGCCCCGAGCGAAGTCGAACAAGAATCACTCACTGAGGCCGTAACGAGTCGCGTCGAAGCCCTCGAACCCGACCGCGTGTTCATCGACCCCATCTCGCGGTTGCGCCACCTCACCCCCGACGAACACCAGTTTCGCCAGCAGGTCATCTCGTTCATGCAGTACCTCCGCGAGGCGGGCGCAACTGTCGTGTTCACCTCACAGAACACCCGCGAGATTCCCGACGACGACCTCCAGTTCATGAGCGACGGCACCATCGAAATCGAGACCGGGGAGGCCGGACGCAACGTAAACGTCCCCAAGTTCCGCGGGTCGAACGTTCAGAGCGGTTCTCACTCGATGCGCATCCGCGACGACGGCATCGAAGTGTACCCGAAACTGCGCCCGAACCAGTATAAACGCGAGTTCCCGTCAGAATCGGTCCCATCCGGTATCCCGGCGATGGACCAGATGCTAAACGGCGGCATCGAGCGTGGAACGATTACCGTCATCAGCGGGCCAACCGGGGCGGGCAAGACGACGGCCGGAACGCAGTTCATGAAGGAAGCAGCGGGCCGGGGTGAGCGCTCCGTGGTCTACATGTTCGAGGAAACGGTCGACACGTTCCTCAAACGCAGTCAGAAAATCAACATCCCCGTCCGCGAGATGCTCGAACAGGACTCGCTGTACGTCAACGAAATCGAGGCACTCGATTACTCCGCTGGGGAATTTGCGAGCATGGTGCGCAGCGAAGTCGAAGAGTACGACACGCAAATCGTGATGATAGACGGCATCGACGGCTACAAACTCTCGTTGCAGGGCGACGAGACGGACCTCGTCCGCGAACTCCACTCGCTGTGTCGCTACCTTAAGAACATGGGCGTCACCGTCATCCTCGTCGAGGAGATCGGCACGGTAACCGGCGAGTTTACCGCAACGGAAGTCGGCATCAGCTACCTCGCGGACAACATCATTTTCCTGCGCCACCTCGAACTGCAAGCCGAGATGCGCAAGGTCATCGGCGTGCTCAAAAAGCGCACGAGCGACTTCGAGCGGATGCTCCGGGAGTTCAAGATTACCGAACACGGACTGAAGGTGGGCGAGCCGCTCACGAACCTGAGCGGCATCCTGAGCAACACACCGACGGTCAAACTCGACGAGAACGAAGACTAGTTCAACTGACGGCCACGGTCAGTTCTCGAACCCCATCAATGGAAGATACCGATTGAGCACCTCCTCGGGGTTGGGAATCGTCCCTGCAATCTCCCAACCATCCGTCTCCCGTCGAAAGAGCGGACCTTTGTACGTCGATGCGAATATCGTGCCCTCAACTGCACACCAGCCGCCGGCAGCCTCTTCGGGCGTTGCGACGGCACACGTTCGAGATTCCGTCCATCGTGAGCGAACGATTCACGGAAGTAGCGTTGGTTGTGGCCCGTATCCAATCGCGTCCACGTCTGCCCGAGGTCTGTCGTGCGATACAGGCCACTGCCCGTCGAGGCGACGAGCGTGTCGCTGTCTTCCAGTTCGATGTGGTGGATATCGTCCGTGTGTGGAGCATCGAAGCCACTCACTGAGCGCGTTTCCAGTGATTCAGTTCGGTCGTCGCTCACGTGGATGCCGCCCACTTCGACGCCGGTAACGAGGCGGTCTGGAACGTCGGGATGCGTACAGAGTCTGCGAACGATTGCGAGGTCGTCGTGTCGGGGAAGACTCCAGTCGCTTCGCTCGCGCCGTTCGTCGAACGCAGAAACGTCCCTCCAGGTCAGGTCATCGAGACGAGGCGAAGCGTCGAGTGACGCTTCGAACAGGCGTGTTGGCTTCGTCCCCGCGTTGATTGTATCGCCTTCAGGGTGTACTGCGACCGAGCACACGTGCGCTTCTGGGAGGGAAAGGTTCGTCCACTCGCGGCCATCGACAGAGTGGAACAGTCCGTCGTAGGTCGCTGCGAACACGCCCTCCACAGCGTCGAATTCCGCGAGGCGAGTTAAGTCCGATGCGTCGAGAACTTTCTCAGCGACTGGCGGCGCAGGGCCCGCAACCTCGGTGAGTGTGTAGACGCCGTCGGTCGTTCCAGCGAGGAGCATATGTCGACCGACTGCTGGAAGGGGCATAGCCATTCCCTGAACCGGATTATTGTGAACTCGCGTATGTTTGTGACAGTGATTCTCGCAGTAGAATCCGCGACTCGCCCGTACTCGCTTGGGACGGGTCGTAATTTCCAGGTTTATTGTGGAGCCTCGCACGAAGAGGGAGGTCTCGCGTAAAACAGGTCGATTGCGGCAAATTTGTCAACTGTTCAACAAAGGTTAACTTGTTCTAACAGCGATGCACCATCGTGTCCCTCGATATTGGTTTCACGCTCGAAAACGGCCTCAAACGGGTCGTGACGAAGTACGGCCTCGCAATCGCTGGCGTTTACGCCCTCGCGGGCATCGTCTACCAGTTCCTGTTCAACAGCCTCATGGTCCAGGTGTTCAGCGGGGAACTCGGTGCTGCGTTCCGTGAGAGTTACCCGACGTTCGACGCGCCAGTCTCACTCCTCGTCGCGGGCAATCTACTCGCCTTACTGCTGTTCAGCTACCTCGGCATCGTAACCATCCGCATCGTCGTGAGCGGGAAGGGAACGACGATTCCGGAGGGAACGTTTTCCCGGCGTATCGGCTGGGTGCTCGCGAACACGCTCGTCGGCGGCATCGTCTACAGCATCATCGTCGGCATCGCCTCGATATTCCTGCTCGTCCCCGGCATCATCGCGTACGTCGCGTTCCTGTTGATGCCCGTCCTCATCGCAGTCGAAGACCAGAGCTTCGTCGCCGCGCTCAAGAAGAGTTGGAAACTCACCCGAGGCAACTGGCTTCGCATCTTCGTCGTCCTGCTCATCGCAATCGTCGCGCTCTCCATCATCAGCGGCGTCCTCTCGTTCGTCGTCGCACTCGTCGCCGAAGCGGCGGGCTATCCCACGGTCGGCGCGGTCGTCGGGAGCATCTTCGCTACGCCACTCTCGCTCGTCGTGCTCGGATTCCTCGGCGCGATTTACGACCAACTCAGCAGTGCGCAAGCAACGCAGACTGCCGGAGCGCACGCACAGGCATAACGAAAAACACCTCAGCAGCCTATTTTTCGCCGTCCAACTCGGGGTCGAATAGGTCCTCAACCGCACAGTCGAAGTAGGCGGCCAGGTTGAACGCGAGTACGAGCGAGGGGTCGTATCGACGTCGCTCGATGGCGTTGATGGTCTGGCGGGTGACGCCGACGGCGGCCGCGAGGTCGGCCTGGCTCAAACCTGCTGCCTCGCGTCGCCTGCGAACGTCGTTCTTCATCGCACGTAGCGCAGCCAGCCGTAGACGACGGCGTAGGTGACGAACACCGCGACGTACCCCCAGAGGACCGTCCAGAAGCCGGCGGGAAACGTATAGAGGTCGGTGTACGTGGCAATGCGGGCGGCGGACGCGCCGAGGACGAGCACCACCGCGAACAGCGTAATCGTGAGGTGGCTGGCCCGTCGTTCGAGCGCCTTGTCTCGCTCGTCGAAGAGCGTGACCGAGGAGCCACGCCAGACAGCGAGGAAGGCGACGATGCCGCCCCAGTACACCACTTCGCCGACCAGCGGGTAGTTGAGGAGTTCTCTGAGGGCAACGCCGAGGACGGTGCCAGCGATGACGAATCCGACCATCAGGCGGCGGTACAGGCGTTGTTTCGCGAGTGGGGAGCGATGAGTTTGTGTTTGTGTCATTGGCAGATGTAAAACAGGCATTCCGTAAAGCTCGCTTTACAGTAAAGAGTACTTTACATCGCCTCTTAACTCTAAGGGTGCGACAGCTCCAAACTAGTTTGGACGTACAAACCGAACAAATCTCCTGTCCCGTAGTCAGTTCAGAGTCGCAGTTGCCGTGCTGTTTTGGCGTTGCTATGGCGGTCAGCGCGCGTGAGAACGGCGTTCGAACGAGTTACACCGAGGACGAAATCTTATGGCCGAAAGCGCGCAAGTGGACGTATGCAAACGGGGCAGGGCGCACGACTGCTCGCAGTTCGGTGTGACGCCGTCGCGGAGCTCGCGAGCGACGCCCTCGGTGACCTCGTCGCCCACTTCGACCCGGACCTCGTCTACGTCGTCCGTGAACGAGCTGACATGCGCACCGTGAGCCGACTCAAGCGCGCGAGTGACTGCTCAGTCATCCACGCCGACGGCCTGCGTGGCATCCGCACCGAGACAGTTAGCGGCGTGTCCCTCGCGTTCGTGAATTCGACGGCCCTCATCGCAGACGCCGCGACCCGGGGGAGCATTCCGAGGGACACAGACTACGTCATCTGCGACGGCCTCGAACCCCGGATCGACGCCGTCACGTTGGCGGCCAGCCTCGACGGTCTCGCGGACGTCACCCGCTTTCAGGCGTCTACAGACGGACAGACGACGTTTCTTACCGGCGCGTTCGAGGCGAGTTACGACCACGTGTGGGAGGCGACCGTCGAGGGCGAGGCGGTTCGCCTGCCGGTCCGCGGACTCGCGCCGCTTCGTCGGTCCGGCCACCCTGAACTCGCCTGTCTCACGTTCGACGGAGTGGGAAACATTGCGGTCACCTCGGCCCCGGCAGACCGATTCGGCCTGCAAGCGCTCTCGAACGTTGGGTCGACAACCGCGTTGCGGCTGAAGAAAGCTGGCTACGAAACCCGAGAGGCGGTTGCGGAGGCCAGCGAAGCGGACCTGCGGGCCATCCACGGCATCGGCGAGTCGACCGCCCGGACGATTCGACAGAGTGCCCGCGCGCTGGCCGAGGGGTGCGTCGTCCGCCAGACCGACGAACCAATTCCCGCAGCGACGTACTCGCCGCTGTTCGTGGACATCGAAACCGACGGCTTGAGTCCGACCATCATCTGGCTCGTCGGCGTGTACGACCCCGCCCGGGACGAATACGTGGACTTCGTGGACACCGCACCGTCCCACGACGACCCGGGCAAGGCGACCCGCGAGTTCGTCGAGTGGCTGGCCGCCGAATACGACCGCCCCTCACTCGTGACGTGGAACGGCCACAATTTCGACTTCAAGCACCTGAACAGCTTCATCGCCCATCACGCCCCCGAGTTCGCCGAGTTTTGGCGCGAGTCGGTGTTCGAATACGACCTCTACGACTGGGCGATTCGGCAGGGCAATGCCGTCCTCCCCGGCCGCACGAACCGCCTCGAAGCCGTGGCCGCCGCGCTCGGCCTCGAACGGGGCGCACAGGCCGCGTCGCTCGACGGAAAATCCCTCGCCCGTGCAGTCGGCCGGGCGCTCCAGTCGCCAGACCTCGCAAGCGAACTCGACTGGGAGGCCGCCCGCGCCTACTGCGAGGCAGACGTGCGCGAACTCGCCGCCGTGTACGAGGCAATCGCCGCGGCGACACCCGGCCGAGAACGCGCAGACGCACCAACCGACGATTCGACGACGCAGACCGGCCTCACGGACTTCTAAGATGCACGAAGACGACACCACCACAGACGGACTGGCGCTTTCCGGCGACGACCTCGCAGAGACGTACCCACCGAATCGCTACCGGGGGCAGGTCAAGGCGAAGTTCAATATTCCCGCACGTGAGGCGCAAACAGTCCCGGCCACCGAGTGTCTGCCGCCCGAACTCGCCACGCGCCTGCCGTTCGACCCGTGGACCCATCAGGCGACGGCCCTCTCCGCGCTTGACCGGGGAGCGAACGTCTGTGTCGCGACCAGTACCTCCTCGGGGAAGACGCTCGTCTACGCCCTCCACATCGCCCGCAGATATCTCGAAAACCCAGAGACGCGGGCGCTCATCGTCTACCCGACGAAGGCGCTCAGTCGCGACCAGGAGAAGGAACTGAACGACCTCTTCGACACACTCGGCCTCGACATCACCGTCGGCGTCTACGACGGCGACACCAAATCGAGCGAGAAGGGGCGCATCCGCGAGGAGGCGAACGTCGTCATCACGAACTTCGTCGGCCTCAACCAGTACCTCGAAGGTCACCACCTGTGGGCCGACTTCCACGCAAATTGCGAACTGGTCGTCGTGGACGAAGCCCACGTCTGGACCGGCCTGAGCGGGATGCACGTCGCGTGGATTCTCCGTCGCCTCCAGCGCGTCGTCGACTGGTACGGCGGCGACCCGCAGTACGCCCTCACGACGGCGACCATCGGAAATCCCGCTGTCCACGCCCATGCCCTGACCGGCCAGCCGGCAACCGTCGTAGAAGAAGACGGGTCGCCACGCGGCGAGCGCGACCTCGTGTTCTGGGACCCACCACAGAGTGGGAGTGAGTCGGATAGCGGACTCGAAGACTCCGGGTGGACGCCGCTCGCGAAACGGCCAGCGACCGTCGAAGCCCCCGAAGTCTGGGCGCACCTCTGTGCCGGCGGCGTCCAGTCGCTGTTGTTCTGTCCCTCGCGAAAACTCACGGAACTCGCCGTAGACAGGGGCAAAAACTTCCTCCGGGAGGCGAACCCGCTGGCGGACGACCTGCCTGCGCTCGAACCGTACAACGCCGGCCACGGCAAGGAGTCGCGCCGGGCGACCGAGTACCAGTTGAAAAAGGGCTTGCTCGACGGCGTGGCCACGACGAGTGCCCTCGAAGTGGGCATCAACATCGGCGGCGTCGACGGGACGGTGCTCATGGGCTATCCCGGCTCTCGTCAGTCGTTCTGGCAGCGAATCGGCCGCTCCGGACGCGACGAGCGCGAGGCGCTCTCGGTGTTCGTCCCCAACCACTCGACGCTCGACCAGTACATCCTCCACCACCCCGAGTACGTGCTGGAGGAAGACCACGAGAGCGCCGTCGTCGATTTGGAAAACAATCCGGTTTACCTTCAGCACGTCAACTGCGCCGCCCAGGAGTTGCCACTGACGTGGGTAGACGCCGACCGCTTTGGTGGGGAGTCGCGACTCGAACGCGCCGTCGAGTACGGCCGACGAACCGGGTCGCTCGAAGGCACGCTCGACGGCGGGGTCATGTACGCCCACCGCGACCGCCCGCAGGACGCGGTGAGCCTCTACGCCTCGGGCGGCAACGCCTTCGACGTTCGGTGTCCGAGACGGGAGTCGTTCGACCACCAGCCAATCGGCCGTGACCGCGCCTACCGGGACTACCACGAGGGCGCGACCGTCCTCTACCAGGGCGACCAGTACCAGGTCACGACGCTCCGAGAGGACGTACCCCAGCCGTTCGTCGAACTCGAACCCGTGAACGTCGGCTACTACACCGAATCGCAGGGACAGGTCCACATCTTCGACACCGAGGTCGAAGAGTTCCGGATGATTGGCCCGTTCAGGCTCAACTGGGGCTACGGCACGGTGTCGGTCCACTACGCCTCCTACCTGAAACGCGACATCGGGTCGGGAGACGTCCACGACATCGGCCTCGAGACGGGACTTCCACCGCTCGAAATGCGCACCCAACTGTGCTGGGTCGAAGTCCCCGACGAACTCGAACTCGCCATGCTCTCGAAGCACAGCGACTACCAGAATCCCGAGTGTACGGACCTGCCGCCGCGCCTCCACGGCTACCTCGGCGGGATTCACGCCGTCGAACACGCGATGATTGGCGTCGCACCGCTCGAACTCAAGGTGGACGCCACCGACCTCGGCGGCCTCGCGACCAACCGCCTGCCCGGGACGCCCGAATCGAGCGGCTGGTTCATCTACGACGGCGTCGAGGGCGGGATGGGCTTTTCGCGCGCCATCTACGACCACTTCGAGGCGGTCGCGCGTCGCGCCTACGACCTCATCGCCGACTGCTCGTGCGGTCGCGACGAGGGCTGTCCGGCCTGCACGATGGACGTTCGTTGCGGAAACGACAACCGACCGCTCTACTCGCCCGCGGCGACGGACGTGTTGCAGTACCTCCTCGGAAATCTGCGGCGGGAGGAACTGGAGACGTACATCGACGACGAAACAATCGAGGAGTTGCGCGGACAGCGGCCAAAAGGGTCGATTTCGTAGGAAGAAGGCGAGAGGGGAGGGAGCCCTGGGGACGCTTACCGAGCGTCTGGAGCCGGAAGCCCACCGGGCAACCCGTCGATGGCGAGGCCGGAAACGCGGGCGAGGTCCCAGAGCGTCGCGAGATTGCTGGAGAAGACGGGGACGCCGCCTGCTCCGAGTTCGTCGATGACCGAGAGCGTCGCGTAGTTCGTACACGAGATGAACAGCGCCTCTGCGTCCGGGGCCACTTCGAGCGCCGCCGACGCCTGCTCGCGGGCGTCTGCCGGGGTGAGTCTCCCGATGTCGGTGTTGCGCTCGATTCCCCGGCCGTCGAGGTGGCGCACGTCGAATCCGGCTTCGTCGAGATAGTCGCGTTCTCGGTCGTTCAGCTCCGCGATGTACGGCGTGGCAACCGCAATTCGCGACACGTCGAGTGCGTCGAGCACGCGGCGCACCGAGAGCGCCGTCGCAACGGCAGGCACGCCTGCGGCCTCGCTGAGTCGCGCTTCTAAGTCCGCGTCGAAGCCGTGGCCGTGGACGAGACTCCCCGTCGTGCAGGCGTAGGCGATGGCGTCGACTTCGGCGTCAGCCAGTCGCTCGGCTGCGGCGACGGCGTCGTCGGCCATCGCATCCAGCCCCTCGACGGTCACGTCAACGAGCGGCATTCTGGCCGCGTGGACCGACACGTCCGCGGGCGTCCAGTAGGCGAACTCCGGTTCGACCGTCGTGTTCGAGGATGGGACGACGACGCCGAGTTTCAGGCGGTCGCCGTGGGTCGTGGGGTCATTCATCATTCGTCTCCGTCCGCCTTCTCGTCGAGGCGGTCCTGTTCGCGGAGTGCCGGGTCCCGGTCGTCCGGGTTCCCGTGGCCCCCGCCGCCCGGTGTGAGAACGGTGACGGTCGTTCCGGCGTCCACGTCGACCGAGGTCTTCGCGGCGACGGGTTCGCCGTCGATGAGGTTGCGGCCGACCGCGCCGTCTTTGCCGCCGGCGAGCCCCTTCGGCGGGATGCGCCGACGCTCGGTCAGCAGCGAGACGGTGGCGTCTTCTTGAATGGTGACCGAGCGCTCGAGGCCGAGTCCCCCGCGGAACCGGCCGTCGCCGCCGCTTCCTGCGCGAAGTCCGTAGCGTTCGACGTGGAGCGGGTAGGCCGTCTCCAGCGCTTCGACGGGTGTGTTGAGCGTGTTGGTCATGCCGACCTGCACGCCGTCCATCCCGTCTTTGGTCGGGCGGGCACCGAATCCGCCGCCGATGGTCTCGTAGTAGGTGAACGACCCCGTGCGACTGCCGATGATGAGGTTGTTCATCGTCCCCTGCCCGCCCGCTGGCACGCGGTCTGGGACAGCCTCCGCGAACGCGGCGAGGACGACGTCGGTCACGCGCTGGCTGGTCTCGACGTTCCCGCCGACGACGGCCGCCGGTAGGTTCGGATTCAGCACCGAGCCGTCGGGTACGTTGAGCGTGACCGGGTCGTAACAGCCCTGATTCGGCGGAATCTCGGGATCGGTCACGCAGCGAACCACGAAGTAGACCGCTGACTTCGCGACCGCGAGCGGCGCGTTCAGATTGCCCGGCACCTGGGCTGCCGTCCCCTCGAAATCGACGATAATCTCGTCGCCGTCGACGGTGACCGTCGTCTCGATTGGGATTTCGACCGTTTCCGGATCCACGTCCGACTGGTGTTCGAGGACGCCGTCACCTTCGAGTACGTCGCGGGCGGCGTACGTCCCGTCCGGCAGGTCGCGAATCTCGGCGGCGATGCGGTCGCGCGAGTAGTCGATAACGGCGTCGAACGCCCCGAGCACGAGGTCGCCGTGTTCGGTGAGCAGGTCGCCGAGGCGCTCCTCGGCGCGGTCGTTGGCGGCAATCTGCGCACGGAGGTCCGCCCGACGTTCGTCCGGCGTTCTGACGTTCGCGAGGATGAGCCCCATCACGTCCTCGTTGACCTCGCCGCCTGACACGAGTCGGGTTGGGGGAAGTCTGAGCCCTTCTTGGTACACTTCGCGCGCGCCGGCAGGCATGCTGCCCGGCGTCATCCCACCCACGTCGGCGTGGTGGGCGCGTGAGACAGCGTATCCGACGACTTCACCGCGGGGCGCGAGCGGCGAGACGAGCGTCACGTCCGGCAGGTGCGTCCCGCCGTCGAACGGGTCGTTGAGGATGAACACGTCGCCAGGCTGGGGGTCGCGTTCCAGCACGGCGTCGACGGCTTCGGGCATCGCGCCGAGGTGGACCGGGATGTGCTCTGCCTGCGCAATCATTCGGCCTTTGGCGTCGAAGAGCGCGGTCGAGCAGTCCTGGCGCTCCTTGATGTTCGGGGAGTACGACCCCGTGATGAGCACCTGACCCATCTCCTCTGCGACGCTTTCGAGCTGGTTGCGGAGGATTTCGAGCGTCACGGCGTCGATGTCAGCACCATCGTTCGAAGGGACGGCGTTGTTCGTCATTGGGCCACCTCCGTGAGGACGAGGGTTCCATCGACGCGCACCGTCGCCTCCCATCGTGGCGGCACGACGACGGTACTCTCGTCCTGTTCAACGACTGCTGGGCCGGTGACCGTCTCGCCCGGCGGCAGGCGTATCCGGTCGTAGATGGTGGTCGTGTAGGCTCCGTCCGCGAAGTGTGCCTCGCGCTCGTCGACGACGGCGTCGCCGGGTGCGTCGTAGGTGACTGCTGGGTCTGCGCGTTCGACGACTGCTTCGGCACGGACGTTCACGAGGTCGACCGCCTCGTCCATCCGGTAGCCGTAGGCCGTTTCGTGGGCCGCGTGGAATCGCTTGGCGGCGGCCTCGGGGTCGAACGGCGTATCGACGGGGACGGTGAGTTCGAAACTTTGCCCTGCGTACCGGAGGTCTGCCCGGCGGGTGACGACGGCCGCGTCCGGGTCGCTGCACTCGTCGCGCACCGACGCTTCGAGGTCGGCGTAGGTGGCCTCCATCTCGTCTACGTCGATTGCGTCGAGCGGTCGGCGGTTCGTCCGCACCACGTCGTGTTTCTCATCTGCGGCGAGCAGGCCGAACGCAGAGAGCACGCCACAGGCGCGTGGGGCGACCACCGTGCCGATGTCGAGGCGGTCTGCGAGAGCGGCGGCGTGCATCGGTCCGGCACCGCCGAAGGCGACGAGGCCGAAGTTCCGTGGGTCGTAGCCACGTTCGAGCGTGACCGCGCGGATGGCGCGAGTCATCGTCGCGTTGGCGACGCGGTACATCCCCTGTGCGGCCGCGAGCGGGCCGTCGAGGCCAGCCTCGTCTGCGAGTTCTGCGAGCGAGTCGCGGGCGGCGTCCACGTCGATGGACAGTTCGCCGCCGAGACTGGTGCTCGACCCGATGTAGCCGAGGACGACGTTCGCGTCGGTGACCGTCGGGTCGGTGCCGCCGCGTCCGTAGCAGACCGGGCCGGGGTTCGCGCCGGCCGACTCGGGGCCGATGCGGAGCGCACCCCCCGGGTCAACCCAGCCCTTGCTGCCGCCACCGGCACCGACCGTGGTCACGTCGACCATCGGCGTCTTGATGGGGCGACCGTTGATTTTGGCGTTGGTGGTCTGCTCCACCGCACCGTCGCGGACGAGACTCACGTCCGAGGACGTGCCACCCATGTCGAAGGTGACGAGGCCTTCGAGACCGCGGTCTGCGGCGACGTCGTTAACGCTCGCCCGAGCGCCAACCACGCCGGCGGCCGGCCCGGACATACACGTCCGAACCGCGTGATTGCGGACCGTCGTGGCGTCGGTGATGCCACCGTTTGCCTGCATGACGTGCGGTTCGGGCACGCCGGCGTCCGCGGCTCTTTCGACCAACCGGCCGATATAGGCGTCGATGGCCGGGGTGACGTATGCGTCTGCGACGGTCGTCGAGGTGCGTTCGTACTCGCGGAACTCTGCGAGCACCTCGTGGGAGACGGAGACGGGAACGTCGAGTTCGCCTTCGAGAATCTCCGCGACGGCCGACTCGTTTTCGGGGTGTGCGTAGGCGTGGAGCAGGCAGACCGCGACGGCCTCCACGCCCGAGTTTCGAATCGAGGCGGCCACCTCGCGGACCGAAGCAGCGTCTACCGACTGGGTGACGCCCTCGGTCGTTGCGCGTTCGCCGACCGTGAATCGACGGCGGCGTGGGACGAGCGGCGCTGGCTTGTCGGCGTTGATGTCGTACAGAGATGGCCGGTCCTGGCGGCCGATTTCGAGGACGTCGCGGAAGCCCTCAGTAGTGACGAGCGCCGTCTTCGCGCCGTCTTCTTCCAGCAGCGCGTTGACCGAGACGGTCATGGCGTGGGCGAAGTCGTCGATGTCGCCGGGTGCGATGCCCGCCTTTTCACAGGCTTTCTCGATGCCGTTCATCACGCCGACGCTCTGGTCTGCGGTACTCGGCACCTTCGCAGTGATGAGGTCGTTGCCGCGAAGCAGGACCACGTCCGTGAACGTGCCGCCGACGTCCACGCCGACGGTCGTTTCTGGCGGCTGGTTGCCCCCCGTGTTCATTCAGAATACCCCCGCGAGCGAGAGGAGACTGCGGACGCCGAGCCAGATGACGATGAGCGTGACAAGTCCGCCGAGGACGTTCTGTGCAGTCGAATTGACGTAGGATTGGAGTTTGGAGCGATCATTCATTATCAGGATGAGGAAGAGTGCGATGATCGGGAGGAGAATCCCGTTTGCGACCTGTGCGAACAGGATGGCTCTGACGGGGCTGAGCCCGATGGCAGAGAAGACGATACCAGTCGCGAGGATGGTCATCCACACAGCGCGGAACTTTCGCGAGGTGAGGTCGCGTTCCCAGCCGAGAGCACCGGCCGTCGCGTAGGCACCCGCGAGCGGCGCGGTCGTCGCGCTGGTGAACCCGGCGGCGAACAGGCCGATGCTGAAGAACACCTTCGCGTAGGTGCCTGCGACGGGTTCGAGTTGCTCGGCCATCGTCCCGACGTCCGAGATTTCCGTCCCGACAGGGAAGACGGCGGCCGCGGAAACGAGAATCGAGAGCGTGATGAATCCACCGACGACGATCGAGGCAATGGTGTCCGTGCGACACGCCGCGAGGTCCTCGGGGCCGCCCCAGCGTTCCTGGACGCTGCTCGCGTGCAGGAAAAGGTTGTAGCCGACGACGGTGGTGCCGACGAGGCCCGTGATGAGGAATGCAGAGCCCTCGGGGACGGTCGGGACGAACCCGGTCACAATTGCGCCGAGGTCCGGGCCGATGAGGATGGCGTCGATGAGGAACGAGACGCCCATGATGGCCACGAGCGCGATGAGCGCCCGTTCGATGAGTTTGTACTTACCCGTCCACAGCAGCGCCCCCGCGATGAGGCCCATCAACGGTCCCCAGAGCGAGGCGCTCACGCCGGTCACGGTTTCGAGGCCCGCTGCACCGCCGAGAATGTTGCCCGTCTCGTAGGCGGCGGTCCCGATGCCGATGGCGCTCACGACGAGCGCGATGCTCGCGTAGCGGAGCGCAGGATTGTCGAAGCGGTTTCGCAGCGCCTCGCCCAGTCCTTCGCGGGTGACGAGGCCCAGACGGGCGCTCATCTCCTGGAGGATGATGGTCGCGACGACCGAAAACGCGATGGTCCAGATGAGCGCGTACCCGAAGCGCGCACCCGTGACGCTGGCCGTCGTGACCGTGCCGGGGCCGATGAATGCCGCTGCAACCATCGCCCCGGGACCGATTGCCCGGAGTCGTTCCACGATGTTCATTGCGTACACCTCTTGCGAGACATGTTCACACGAAACGCGATTATGGGTTAAAATGTTGTTATGACCCGTGTGTATGCAGTACACGGGCTGTATGAGACTGTATGAACAATTGTGAAGGTAGAGAACGCACAGCAGGAGCGGGATGAACCGGTTGGCTCGAATCTACACGGTGGCTACATGAGGCAGAGGAGGCGTCCTCCCCTGCCGTGAGGTCACTCAACCGCCGAGCCACCAGCCGTAGAGACGCTCCTGCTCGGCTAGGCTTGGGTGTTTTTTCGAACTGGCGTACGTCTTTCCCTTGAGGAGTTGGCGTTCGACGGCGTTTGCCGCGAGGCGAATGGCGTGTGACGCACCGTAGCCCTCGCCGTCGGCCGTGAAGTAGCCCCTATCGGTGACCAATCGAATCCGAGCGAGAATCAGCGGCACGCCCCGACTCATCTCTTTGTGCTCTTTGAGTTCGATACTCGCCTTGATGACATTCATCTGGCGATACTTTGTGTCGAGACCCTCGATTAGCGTCGAGACCTCCTCGTAGTCCATGTCGTCGAGCAGTTCGATGCCGCTGACCTGCACCCCACGTCGCCCCGTTTCCTCCCAGGTGAGCGCCTCGATGACGTCAGTCTTCGTGATGATTCCAACCGGCTCGGTCGCACTGTCAGCCGTGACGACGAGCGAGGAGATTTCTCGGTCGAACATCGTTTCGACCACTTCGTCGAGGGTAGCATCGCGGCTCACCGTAACGACTCCATCAGTCATCAAATCACGCACGGGGAGGTCGAGCATACGGTCTGTATCACCTTCGCGTGCACCGAACCCACCGTGGGTACCACCGGCTTTCTGCCCGCCACCACCGCGCCCACCGAAATCACCAGCCGTTCCACCCTGGCTCTTGCGCCCGCCGCGCGTCGTGAACTCGATGACATCGTACAGGCTCAACATCCCCACTAGTGTTCCTGCTTCGGTGACCGGCAGATGCGTGATACGGGCTCGGCGGAGCGTGTTGAGAGCCTCCCCAAGCGTGGTATCGGGTGCTGCACGCAACAGTTCCTCAGAGTAGGCGTCGTCGACGGTCACGACGTCGAGGAACGGTTTTACGGCTTCGAGCACCGCATTCGCGGTTACCACGCCGAGGATGTGGTCATTCTCCACCACCGGGAGCGTTTTCGCGCCACTTCCGATCATGAGGCGGGCGACTTCGCGGACGTCCTCCGTCCGCTCGACGGTCGGCACGTGGTGGAGTTGTGACCCCACTTTGGCTGACGAGTGATTGGACGACGCTGCCAGTTGACGGCGGGTAACGATGCCCCAATATTCGTCTCCGTCTGTCACGATGACCGCGTCAAGCTGTTGATTTGCGAACGCACCAGCGACCTTCGAAAGCGGCGCGCCGATATCGAACTCGACGAACTCCGACGAAATGACCTCAGCGATATCCATCGTCTTTCACCTCACTGAGGTAAGCGTGATGAACGGTTAGCCCTGTCTCACCGACCGAAAAGCTGCGTGTGCTGGGTACGGTGCTCAGTCCCGTTCGAGGACGACGCTGTCGAGATAGCTTCGGTCGTCGCCAGCACGATACTCACCCCGAATCCGAATCAATTCGAGATTCGACAGCACCTCGCGGAACGCCTCCTCGGTCGCGAGTGGCTCCTCGCTCTGCATATCTACCCACGTCGCTGCTGCGGTAAGCGGGGCATCGAGCGTCGTCCACTCCGTTTCCGGAGTCGAGTCGGGCCCGCGGAACTCGTAGACGAGTTTGCGGTCGCCACTCTGGAGCAGGATATCTCCTCCTTCGATTGGGTCGGCGTCGAACTGCTGGTCAGTTTGCTTTTGGCGAATGTCGAACGAGAGCGTGCCACCGTAGAACGCCTCCCGGTTGCCGAGGAATTTGAACGGTGCCTGATAGTACCACGCCACGCCGCCCTGGTTCTCCTCGTCGCTGACGTGCCCGCCTGGGCTGCCGCCCTCGGCGTGATATTCCGGTCGGTCGCTGCCGCCGTTTTTCGAGACGAGCCAGCCCTCTGGGTCGTCGTCGAAGGTGCTCTCGATGCGGGCCGGAACCGCGGTGGGTTCGAGGACTGACGCCTCGATGGTCTTCTCGAATTGCTCGTCGCCGTCCTCGTCGAAGATGCTGACGGTGAGCGTCTCACCCGACTCTCCAATCGAGATGGTCCCGAAGTTCAGGTAGCCGCCTTTCGCGAAGAATTTCGTCGGGTTGAGCGGGGCGTACAGGTCGTCCGGTTCGCCGGAGGGTGCGCCCAGTGGGCCGGCAATGGCTTCGTAGAACTCGAATTCGCCGTCGTCGTCAGGGTCGTATGCGCCGACGACAGACTTGTGAACGTCGCCTGCCACCACAACGAGATTCGAAATCGGTTCGGTCTGGATGTGTTCAACCACGTCGAGGAGTTCGGCCTCGTAGCCGGTCCGCTCAGTCTCGGTCGCCCAGGAGTCAGACGGATAGCCGAGCGGCGCGGGCGAGGCGAGGATTTTCCACGTCGCGTCCGAGTCGGAGAGCGCGTCCTTCAGCCAGGCGAGTTGCTCCGCACCGAGTAGCGTCTTCGAATCGAGGTCGATGTTCGGGTCACGGTACTGGCGGGTGTCGAGGATGAACAGTTCCATGTGCTCGCCCCAGCGGAACGAGTCGTAGAGGCGGTGTTCGTAACCCTTTCCGCGCCCACCTCGGTCGAGTGGCCAGTACTCCTCGAACGCCCGACGGCCCTCGGGCATGAGCGGTTCGATAGGCCCCGCAAAATTGTTGATGACCTCGTGGTCGTCCCAGACGGTGTAGACGGACGTCGATTCGAGCAATCGCATCAGGTTAGACCGGTCTGCAATCTCAGCGGGTGGGTCGCGCATCTCCTTGTACTTCCCCCGGTAGATGTCGAGAGCTTCGCCGGGAGGCGTGTTGTCGGTAATCTTCCCGGCCGGCGTGTCGGCATCGGCGTAGATGGTGTCACCGAGGTAGAGGAAGAACTCGGGATCGAGATCAGCTATCGTCTGCAACCCCGTGAACGGCGGCTCGATAGGGTTAGTGCCGTACCCCCACGTGTCACCAGTCCAGGCGAAAGTGACTGGCGCAGCGTCAGTTTCCTTCGGTGGCGTGACGAAGGTGCCAGTCGGTGCGGAGGCGGGAGCGTCCGAGGCGGACTCGTTCCGGTTCGTCGCCCACGCTCGGTAATGATAGCGCGTCCCTGACTGGAGTCCGCTCAGACGAATGGTCCCCGTGTAGTCGGTTGTCGAATCGACCGTCGTTCGCTGCTCGCGTGCGCTGTCGAACGAGTCGTCGACGCTGAATTCGACGTGAAGAACGCCCTCGTCTGCGGCCCGCGCCCAGACGACGGCTGTCGTGGCTGTTACGTCGCCTGCCGCGACCCCATGGGTCAGGGGGACAGTGTCCGCCCCGGTCTGCTCTGCGCTCACGGTTCCAGCAAGTGTCGTCGCTGCGGCCGCCGTACCGCCAATTGTCTTGAGGAAGGTGCGTCGTTCGTCGTCCGGTTCGTCTTCGCTGGCGTTGGGTTGATTTGTCGGGGGCATCGAAGCTCCGCCAGAAATTTTAGCGAATTAGTATTTTGAATTTTATATGAAGACAACATAGAAATATAGTGAAGAAATAGCGTTTCGCCGCCAGATTTCCGCCGTGCTCACTCGTCTTTCTCGCAGCGTACGGCTTCGTGCGTCCTTCCCATGCGAGGAGCCAAAACGGTGTGTCACCCGCGCAGATGCGATTCGAACAGCCCGATGAAAATCTGGGCGAAACCCGAATCCGAACTGAGAATTCCCGTCTCCTGGGGGTTCCCGAACGACTCGTTCAGGATGCCAATCATGATGGTGCGCCCGTCCACCATGAGGAAGCGACCGGCAATCGTCGACTCCGTGTCGACTTCGTGGGGTGGTCGGTGGACCGAAACGTCGGCGATTGTCTCAGCCCACTCGATGACTGACTCGTCCTCCGAGATGACCGTGACCACACAGCCACGGGCCACGGCCGCGGCCAGGGCGTTTTCGAGGGCAGGGGTGTGCAGGCGTTCGCCGACGGCGAGGACGACCTGTAGGTCTGCCTCCCGAATCAGCGATTCGATGCGGTCGGTTATCGTGGCCGACCCCCGGAGCATCCAGATGTTCTCCTGGTGGGCTTCGTCCCCAGCGCCCTCGCCCTGAACGGTTTCGAGGTACGAAAAGGCCCGATTCGTCTCCACGTCGAGGCGGTCTCTCAGTCGCTGTTCTGCCTCGTCGAGCGACACCGAACGGTACCGCTTTGGCGTCTCCTGTTGGACCTCGACGAGGCCTCTCGCTTCGAGGTCGTCCGCCGCGCCGTACACCTGCGAGCGCGGAACGTCGGTCGTCGCGTCGATGTCGCTCGCGGTCGCGGGACCGAGACGCTGTAAGGCGACGAACACCTTCGCCTCGTAGGTGGACAGACCGAGGCGGCGCAGTGCCGTGAGACCATCTGGGTCGCTCATGTGTCTGCGTTGGCCGCTCGCGGCAGCGGGCGGAGTCGGCCCCTCCCGAGCGAACGCGACTGGGTCGAGAAACGGGACGATAGCACACCCTAACTGAACACTCGGTCAAGATAAGTCCACCGCTCGTATCGCGGTCAAAGTAACGAATTTTCCGGAGAAAAATCGACACCATAAGGCCGAATACTGGAATCCAGTACTGTTTGTAGGATAGTACAAACACTTTTAGCGATGGGACCGTTAGCCACGAATTGAACAAATGTTCAGCCCATACGTGCTGGCGAAAACCGGTTCCTCCTCGTCGGCGATACGGAGGCACCATCGATGAGACGGGCGGCTGCGGTCGGCCTGGTCCTGTTGCTGGTCGGGTCCGCGCTTGGCGCGACCGGGCTCGGGGCGGCGACCACACTTCAACCGGGCTTTTCTGCGTACGCACCGGACAACACCGTCCAGCCGGGTTCGCAGACCTCACTCGGCGTCCAACTCGTTAATTCGGCCACGAGCGGGGCGGGTAACGCCTCGGGAACCGCCCGGAACGTCCGCGTCTCTCTCGACGAGAATGGCGCGCCCATCGACGTGAAGACCGGGACGATTCCACTCGGGTCGGTCCCGAACGGCGCGACGATACCCGCGACGTTCGCCATCACCGTAGACGAGGACGCGAAACCGGGCACCTACGACGTTGACGTGGACGTTCGCTACGAGTACACGAACGCAGACGGCGAGACCGTCACGAGAACCGCTCGCCCAGAAATCGAAGTCGAAGTCGCAGACGGGGCGCGCTTTCAGGTGAACGACGTTCGCTCCGACGTGAGCGTCGGCGAACGCGGTGACGTCACGTTCGACCTCGAAAACGTCGGCGACGAGGTCACTTCGGCCGTCGTCGAGGTGCAATCTGGCTCGCCGACCATCGCCTTTGGCAACAGCGCCAGCGCCTCGCGTTACGTCGGCGAATGGGGCGACGACGAGACGAAGCAGGTGAGCTTCGAGGGGATGGCGACTCCCGACGCGGAAACCCGGCCGCTGCCCCTCTACGTCACCGTGACCTACGAGACGGAAGACGGCATCACTCAGACCTCACAGAAACTCACGACGAGCGTGACGCCAGCCGGAAAACAGACCGCCCAACTCACCGACGTGTCGAGTCGCCTCTTCGTCGGTGAGAAAGGGACGCTCACCGCGACGGTGACGAATCGTGGGCCGAATCCGCTCCACGACGCCACCATCGCCATGCAACCGAACGGTGAGACGGTCGTGCCCGTCGAGCCGAGCCAGCCGCTCGGCACGCTCGACGTGGGCGAATCGGCGACCATCGAGTACCCAATCCGCGTCGCAGAGAGCGCAGAACCCGGCCCGCGACAGTTCTCGTTCGTCGTCAACTACCAGAACGCGGACGACGAACTCCGACAGACCGCACCTCTCACGACCCGCGTCACGGTCGGTGACGAACAGGACTTCTCACTCGATTCGGTCGTTGCAAACCTCCGCGTGGACACCGAAGGACGAGTGCAGGGAACGCTCGTGAACGACGGACCCGTTGGCGTCGAAAACGCCGTCGTGGTCCTCCAGCCGATTGGAACGGGCATCAGCACCCAATCCCCGGAGTACGCCGTCGGGTCGCTCGAAGCCGGTGGAGAGGCCTCGTTCTCCTTCCCGGTTTCCGTGAGCGAAGGCAGTGAGGCCGGCCCCCGACAGTTCTCCGTCGTCGTGCAGTACCAGAACGCAGACGGCGAGCAACGAAAGAGCCGCACGCTGAGCGAGCAGGTCACAGTCGCCGGACAGCGTGACGTGTTCAGCGTCGAACCGGTCAACACCTCGCTCGCGGCGGGTTCGAGCGACAGCGTCACCCTCCGTCTCTCGAACAACGGCGACGAGAACCTCACGAACATCAACGCCAAAGCGTTCGTCGACGACCCGATTTCGGCCGACAGCGACGAATCCTACGTGCCGTCGCTCGCAGCGGGTGAATCGACGACCGTCGAGTTCGAGCTTTCGGCCACCGAAGACGCCGACGAGCGGGCCTACCCGCTCAAACTCGACTTCCAGTACGACGAGCCGGACGGTGACACCCGCCTCTCTGACACCTACCAGGTGCCAATTCGGCTGACTGCCGCCACGGACGATGGGGGCGTCTCGATGACGCTCATCGGCGGCGTGGCCGTCGTGTTACTCGGCGCGATTGGCTTCGCCTACACGCGATACCGATAGATGGTGTCTGTAGACTCGATTCTCGAACGACTCGACCGGTGGATCGTCGACCGCCCGAAGACGGTGGTCGTCGCCTTCCTTCTCGTGACAGCGGTACTCGCCGCCGGACTCGGCGGCGTGAGCACCGACGCCGGAACGAGCCAGTTCCTCGACGGCGTGCCCGCACAGGAAGCCTTCGAGGAGGTAAACGAGGAGTTCGGGCCGGGCGCGTTCGAGACGGACACCGGGTCGACCCAGCTCATCCAGCGGAGCGAAAACGTCCTCTCGAAACCCGCACTGCTCCGGATGCTCGCGCTACAGGAGCGCATCGCAGCCCAGGAGGACCTCCGGGTCACGGGGACGTCGAGCGCGGCGCAAATCGTTGCCCGGCAACTCGACCCGAACGCGACGACACTGTCGGCTCAGCAGGAGGCAATTCGACTGGCGACGCCCGGCGAAGTCGATGCCGCCGTCGAACGGGCGGCCGCTGCGCCCGGATTCGCCTCACTTCTGAGCACCGACTTCAACGCCGAAGCGGCGACCGCCTCCGCAACAATCGGTGCGGTTACCCACGAGGTTCCAGGCGGGGTGTCCTCGTCGGCAGGCACGAGCGGGACGAGTCCGCTCACCGACATCCAGCGGAGCGTCGAACACATTGCAAACGCCGCAGACGGCGAATTCACGGTGTTCGGCAGCGGCATCACTTCCGGCGAACTGTCGGGCGTCATCGGTGACTCGCTCGCCATCGTCGTGCCCGCCGCGCTCGTGCTCATCCTCGTGTTTATGCTGTTCGCCTATCGCGACCCCATCGACCTGCTGCTCGGACTGGTCGCCCTCGGGATGACCATCGTCTGGACGTTCGGGTTCATGGGCCTCGCCGGCATTCCGTTCGGCCAGATGACCATCGCCGTCCCCGTCCTGTTGCTCGCGGTGGGCATCGACTTCGGAATCCACGCCATCAATCGCTACCGCGAGGAGCGGGCGACGGGGAAGGGAATCCGTGGCTCAATGCGTCCGACGACGGACCAACTGCTCGTCGCGTTCTTCATTGTCACCGGGACGACGGTGCTCGGATTCGCGGCCAACCTGCTGAGCAACCTCGGTCCCATCCGGGATTTCGGGCTGGTCGCAGCCATCGGCATCGTCTTTACGTTCCTCATCTTCGGGGTGTTCCTCCCATCGCTCAAGATTCTCTTAGACGAGTGGCGCGAACGTGCTGGCGTCCCTGCGTTCAATTCGACGCCCATCGGGAGCGGTGACTCCGCCTTCGGCCGGGCGCTCACGGTCGGCAACTGGTTCGCCGCCCGCGCGCCCAAGGCGTTTCTCGGGCTGTTGCTCGTCACTTCGGCCGCCGCTGGCGCGTACGGAACCGGCGTGGATACGTCCTTCTCACAGGAGGACTTCCTGCCGCCCGAAGACATACCGGACTACATCGAGGCGCTCCCCGAACCGTTCGCACCCGGCGACTACACCGTCACGAAGTCGCTTAATTTCCTGGAGGAAAACTTCGAGTCCGCACAGGGCAACACAGTCACGGTGTTCATCGACGAACCGATGCGCCAGGACGACAGTTTAGAGCAGATTCACCGCGCCTCACAGACGCCGCCACCGTCGTTCGTCACCCGTGACCGCGAGGCAGAAGCGTCGAGCATCGTCAGCGTGATTCGGTCCTACGCCAGACAGGACTCGCAGTTCGCCGCGCTGGTCGAGCGAAACGACCTGAACGACAACGGCGTTCCCGACGACAACCTCGAAGCCATCTACGAATACCTGCTCGATTCGCCGGTCCGCGAGCAGGCACTCTCGTACGTGAGCGAGGACTTCAGTACGGCACGCGTCGTCTACTCCACGGAAGCCTCTGCGACGCAGGGCGAGGTGACCGCAGACGGACGAGCGGTTGCCGCCGAGTATCGGATGACCGCCATCGCAACGGGCCAGACGGTGGTGTTCGCCGCGATTACGGACATCATCTTCGCGTCGGCCATCCAGAGCCTCATCGCTGCGCTCGTCGCCACGGGCATCTTCCTCGTGTTCGTCTACTGGCTACTCGAAGGTCGCCCGTCGCTCGGCGTGCTCAATCTCATCCCCATCGTCGTGACCGTCGCGCTGCTCGCGGGGTCGATGCGGTTGCTGGACATTCCGCTAAACGCCCTCACCGCGACGGTGCTCTCTATCGCCATCGGACTCGGCATCGACTACTCCGCCCACATCGTCCACCGATTCGCCGAGGAGTACGACGAGAAGGGCGAGGTTCACGGCGCCCTCGACGACTCGGTTCGAGGTACCGGTGGGGCACTCGCCGGGTCGATGCTGACGACCACGACGGGAACCGGAGTTCTCGCGCTGGCGATTACGCCCGTCCTCGGTCAGTTCGGACTCGTCATCGCGCTGAGCGTGTTCTTCTCGTTCGTCGCCTCGTTGCTCGTCACGCCGTCTGCGGCCGTCATCTGGGACGACATCGTCGCGTGAAAGCTCGCGGCGGCCGGCTTTTTATAGCGAAACCTTCTTGCTGAACGAATGTTTAGTCAAAGTAGGCCGTAATCGTTCGCGCCCGGCGTCCCGCCGCCTGCCTCTCCGCTGTGACACTCGTTTCGGCCCTCCTCGTCACACTCGGCGCGCTCGTCGGTTCGATGAGTCGCCCCGTATCGCCGGGGTCGCGAACTGTTCGGCCTGTTAGTACGACGGCCGACCAGACGAGATAACTATTAATGGCCGACGGTAATACGACGAAAAAGACCCCGACCGACGGCCACTGAAGACGGTTCAATCATGACATCAACCTCAGCTTCATCGAACACGAGCGACACCCAGACGGCGATAATGGAGGCGACGTATCAAGCACTCCGAAAACACGGGTACGCAGACCTCTCTATCTCGAAAATCGCAGAGGAGTTCGAAAAGAGCAAATCGTTGCTCTACCATCACTACGACGGTAAAGACGACCTGCTGGTCGCCTTCCTCGAGTACCTCATCGACCAGTTCGCCGCGGACATCACACTCGACGCGTGGGACGACGCGGAGGCCCAGTTGCGTTCGTTTTTCGACCGCCTCATTCCTCCCGCGCTCGACGACGAACAACGGGAGTTCCAGACCGCGCTGTTGGAAATCCGCGCGCAGGCTCCGCACAACGAGGTCTACCGCGAACAGTTCACGAAGACCGACCGCTTCATCCGCGAGACGATCGAGCAGTACCTCGAATCGGGCATCGAACAGGGAACCTTCAGGGAAGTCGACTCCGAGGCGACGGCGCAACTCTTTCTGTCCATGATCAACGGCGCGATACTGGAACGCGTGACCGCCGACAACCCACGGGCAATCAAGGACCTCCGCTCTGCGCTCAATTCCTACATCGAAGAGTACCTGGCCGCCTGACGCTGCACTCTCTGAGTGCGATTCCAGCGCGAAAAATCGATATTGGCTAGCGTCCGTAGCTGATAACCACCGACTCACAGAGTGTACACTGGAAGTACGCCCCCTCTCCCTGATGACCGAGATATCGGCGGTTTTCGACGGGGTGGATACATTCGACGCCACCACCGATGCTGTACTTCTTGCGGACGCGCGTGTGAGGCATCCGTTCTCCCTGTTGTAAGCTCGACATACAGGTGAAGAGACGACGGCGGAGGCGATAGGCCTGCGTTTGTAGTAGTGCAAATCGGTTCACTACACACGGTTTTGCGCCAGCCGGCGGCCTATCGCTCGACCAGTGGCGACGACGTGTCGGGTGAGAAATCAGAATGCTCTCGGAATGCGCCGCCGGGTTGGGTCGCGGTGGCGGCGAGCGACACCGCCCACGCCTCCGCCCGGCGAAGTCGGTATCTGAGCGTCGTAAGCGGCAGGTCGAGTTCGCGGGCGATGTCCGTCAAGTCGGCGCGTCGCGGGTGCTCGTAATACCCGAGCCGAGTCGCGGTTTCGAGCGCGACGCGCTGTTCGTACGGGAGGGCGAGTTCCCGGTTCGGACGGCGGTGTGCCCACGGTTCCGGCGATCCGACCCGGCGGATGGACAGCGTCACACCCGCAGGAAGGTCTGCGTGCAGCGCCTCGTGAAAGGCGCTCAGGTCGCGGCCCGCCGGGACGAGGACGCGCCACTCGTAGTAGGGGCCGCGCTGGACGGCGTCGAACACGAGCCCAGAGCCGAGCGTGGCGACGGCGAGCGAGGAAACCGAGTAACAGAACTCGACTTCGGTCGTCGAACGGTAGATGGTCCGGGCGGTCGGTTCGGCTTCGAGAACTTCGTAGACAGCGACCGCGTCGCACGCGGGATGGGGGTAGATGCACTCGTTGCAGATGTCCGGATTCAGATACACGGCTTCGAGCGTATCGAGTGCGTCCTCGGGACCTGTGATACGCTCTACGCGCCACCGAGAATCCGTCGACGCGGAGATTGCGAGCGTCGTGGCCATCAACTCGGGGTGGTCGATGAAGCTGTCCCGAACCGCGTGGACCCCCCGCTCGTACTCGAACAGGAAGACGTACTCGCGCATAGGAGACGTAGGATAGGTGTGGATTTAGCCCTTCTTTGCAATAGTGCAACTCTTCACGGTGAACGAGAGGAGCGAGTCGAGCGACGACGCAGTGTGTAAGAGGCGCCGCCTCACAGGAGGCCACTGATGAAGCCCACTCCCATGACCACGAGCACCGCCGCAGAGAAGACGGGCAGGTAAGGCGTGTACCGCTCGACTTGCTCCTCGAACTCCTGATAGCCGGCGATGAGCAGGAGCGTCAGTCCCACGATACCAGCGATGACCGTGAGGGCGTACGCGCCCATCAGTTCGAGGCAATAGTCAGACCCGGCACAGAGGGCGATGATTTCGAACTCCTCCTCGTGGGCGAATCCGAGGAGGAAGGCGAACCACGCGATGCCGAGCAGGCCGCGGTCGGTGTGAGAATCGCGAGCGTGGTCGTTGGAATGGCTATGGTCGTGACTGTGGTCGTGGGAGTGACCAGCCTCGTGGCTGTGTGGATGATCGTGGTCGTGCCCGCCGTGACCGTGGGAGTGTCCGGAGACGTATTCGCGGAGGCCGAGACCGATGAGGAGGAATCCGGCGGCCAGACTGACTGGGCCACCGATTTGCACGTCGCCGAAAATCGTGATGGGCTGGTTGACCTCCGTGAGGTCGAAGTACGCTTTCGCGTAGAAGAACGCCCCGACCATCGCGATGCTACTCACGAGGTGGCCAACGCCGAGGATGACGCTCGCGGCCAGTCCGTAGGCCCACTTGTTCGCCGTGCCGAGGGCATAGGAGGCCGCGACTGGCCACCCGTGGCCGGGTTCGATGCCGTGGAACGCACCGAGCGCAATCGCCCCCGCGAACACCCCAAACGAGTCAGTGAGAACCATCCTCCCTACGTGTCAATGGGAGACCACCAGTAAAAGGAATGACGGCGCTCCAGCCGTCTCTGTCAGTCTCGCTGAAGGGCGCGTCCGGGAATCGCGTAGCCAGCGTCGGAAACCGCGTCGACGACCACCGACGGAAGGAGTTCGTCCGGCCAGCCAGTCTCGCTTCTGAGTTCTGACTCCCCGACACAGATGAGGTCGAGTCGGGCGATGCGGTCTTCTTGGACGCTGAACATGTAGTGGAACAACCGGTCTGTCGCATCCGACACCCGCACGTCGAGATACGTGTCGAACGATTCGACGAGCGGTTCGTGGGTCTCGACCGTCTCGATAACGGCTTCGCCGCTCAGGCTGACGCAACGTGACCCACACTCGTTACAGATGCCAGGGTGCGAGTCAGCACCTATATAGAGATACGTGTGGTCGCAGTCGAAGCACTGAATCATCTCACGCCACCTCCGCAGTCGGACACCGCGTCATTAGTCGAAGCACTATGGATAGTAGGTCTCTGGCCGCCATGTTAGGTGTTTCTCCGAAAAGTATTCACGTAATGATTGTGAATGCTGAATTTCCCAGCAGGTGTTGCATAAAAATATATATTTTTCACGATTCTCTGTTCGTGAGTTAGTTTCAAGGTAGTCGAACGGTCGTATTGGTCAGGTCATTAAATCGGGTGCGAGGTGCTGACCAGGAGAGACGCGCTCACCGCTCCCCGACCGGGACCCACTGCCTTCCCGTCTCGCCGACGTAGCGGGCTCGCGGTCGAATGAGGCGGTTGTCGGCGAGTTGTTCCTTGCAATGGGCCATCCAGCCACCGACCCGGGAGACGGCGAACGTCGCCGCGAACAGGTCCTGTGGGATGCCCACGCCGTGGAGCAACGCGGCGGTGTAGAATTCGACGTTGGTGTCGAGGCGGCGACCGGGTTTGTGTTCTGCGAGCTTTTCGACGGCGAGTTCCTCGAACGATTCGACCGTCTCGAAGAAGGTGCTCTCGTCGTTGCCCGCGTAGAAGCGTTTGGCGGCGGTTTCGAGCACCTCCGCACGCGGGTCGCGAACCTTGTAGACGCGGTGGCCAAAGCCCATCAGGCGCTCGCCTGCGTCGAATTTCTCCTGAATGTACCCCTCAGGATCACCGGATTCGTGGACCGCCATGAGCATCTCGAGGACCGGGCCGGGTGCGCCGCCGTGCAGCGGTCCTTTGAGCGTCCCAACGCCCGCGGTCGCCGCGGACACGAGGTCGGATTCGGTGGAGACGACGACGCGGGCGGCGAACGTCGAGGCGTTCAGGCCGTGGTCGATAACCGTGTTGAGGTAGGTTTCGAGGCCTCGCACCGCGTCGTCGGTCGGTTCCTCGCCCGTCAGCATGTGGAGGTAGTTCGCGGCGTGACCCAGGTCGTCGCGTGGGGCGAGTGGGTCGTTCCCTTCTCGGAACCGCCAATAAGCGGCCACGATTGTCGGGAAGACGGCGACGACACGCTTCAGGAGGGCGTCGGTATCAGCACCGCCTTCGAAGCCGAGATTGGCGGCCGCGACGCCCATGCGCAGTGCGTCCATCGCAGAACGCTCCTCGCGGGCCGCCCGTTCGAGAACCGCCGTCACCTCTGGCGTGATAGCACGGTTTGCGGCCAGTTCCTCGCGGAAGGAGGCGAGTTCAGAGACCGTCGGGAGTCGGTCGTGCAACAGCAGAAACACGCTTTCTTCGTAGGTCGCGTTCGAGGCGAGTTCGCCGACCGAAAACCCACCGATGGTGAGTTCGCCTGCCTCGCCGTCGATGCTGCTGAGTCGCGTCTCCGCGAGAACCACGCCCTCTAAGCCCCGATTCAGTTGCTCGTCAGCCATGGTGAAGCAAACGCCGGGCACTGGTAAATATCCGAGAGCAGCGGAAATTTACCCGGTCGAACGCGACGGAGCGTTGTATTCTGGGACGGGCGGCATGCGAAGACCGTTCAGTACGTCCGTTCAGCCACGACCGTTCCGGTATCATCGACGACGGAAACGGTATCGCCATCGTCGTTCCAGACGCCCTGAGAGTGGTCCCAGTGGAGAATGACCGCGTCTTCGCCGTCACCGGTTCGAACCTGAACGCGACCGCCGACCGGTAGGGTCGTTCCGACGGGGAACTCGAAGCGCTTGCCAGAGGCGTCTTCGACGCGCCAGTTCGAGATGTCGAGAGGGCAGTCGCCAGTGTTCTCGAGGACGACGAGTTCAGAATACTCGTGCCCCTCGACTGACGGTCGAATCTCGCTTACGGCGAGGTGGCCGTCGCGGGATTGCTCCTGCGTGACCGGGAAAAAGAGGTGTTCGAATTCGCTGTTCAGGTTCGACGTGACGACGAGCCGTGGGTCGTCTGCGAGGTGGGACGCCTCGTCGGAGACGGTGTCACCATTGAGGCGGAGGTCAGTGTCCAGGGCGGCAGCGACTTCGTTCAGATTTTCCCGAGCACGCGCTGGCATATCGGCCGCGGCGTGGCCGACCAGCACAACGGCCCCGCCAGACGCTGCGAACGACGCGAGTGCGGCTCGTTCGTCCTCGGTCAGCCGCTCCGCCGGCGCGGTGACGACGATTCCCCGAGCCTCAGCGAGCGTTTCTTCGGTCCACGAGTTGACCTGATGGAGGGCCACGTCCTGTCCCTCGAGGAAGCGTAGATAGTAGGCCATGTCCTCGAGTGAGAGGGCGAAGTCGGCGTTGAACTGGCCGTGGCCGCCGTCGACGAAAATTGGTCCCGAGCGGTCCGTGAGCGAAGTGAGGAGATTCGTCACGAACGGGAAGTTTCCGTATCGACTCGTGTCTTCCGAGAATCTCTCCGCCTCTTCGTACGATTCATCCACGAGCGGGCCGGAGACCAGTGTGACCCGCGACTCCTCGTCCACGGCAACGAGCGGGAGTGCCTCGTCGTACGCGGTGCCGGAATCGAGCTGTTGGGTCGCGCTCGATTCGGCGAACACCGGGACGCGCGATTCGTCCACAGCCCCCGTCTCTGTGTGGATGCTCGCTGCCCGTGGCACGTACAGTTTACCCACCGGTTTGTCGCGAATCTCTGGCGAGGCGTCCGGGTCACTTCGCTTCCACACGCCGCGCTGGTCGGCACGGGCATCCAGTTCCGCGTCGAGGTAATCGTCGTGGTGGGCGAATCCAGAGTGATAGACGCGGGCGTATCCTTCAGCGACGGCCCGGCGGTTGTAGACGACTGAGTCGTCGCCGTCGCTCGGGGTGTATCGGACGTACCTGAGCAGGCGGCCGTAGGTCCCGCGGTCGGGTTCGTTTTCGTCGGCTTCGAGTTCGACCGCTGCGCCGGCGAGTTCGTCCTTCGCGAACAGGCTGGCTTGGTCCCCCCACTTCCCCAGATAGTCGAGGTCGCCGATTCCCTCCCATTCGGCGCGCCGCTCCGCCTCGACGTTGTCCCCCGTCTCTGGTGTGTCGATGCCGAGGACGCGAACCGTCTCCTCGGTTCCGTCTTCGAGTTCGACGGTCACAGTATCCCCATCCACCACTTTCAGAATAGTCGCCGATTCCGTCATACCCGCAGTCGGCCCCGCTAGTTATTATAGTTCATTGCCGAGGTGGTTAATTCAGCTATTAGTGTCGGTGAGTTTCACCGCAAAAAGCGTGGTGAGAGCCGTCGGTGTCCGTGTTAGAGGTCCATCAGTGCCTGCCACGTGTCATGCCCGACGATGCCGTCCACAGTCAACCCGGCGTTCGACTGGAAGTCCTCGACTGCACCCTCCGTCTCTGGGCCGTAGTAGCCGTCGACCGAGATGCTGTAGCCCTGGTCGTAGCGGAGGTGGTGCTGTGCGCCGTAGGTCGCCCAGTAGGGGTCATTGTTCGCGTCGTACACCGTCACGTAGAGTTCTTCCCACGTGTTCGGCCCGACGATGCCGTCGACGCTGAGTCCCTGGCTGGACTGGAAGGATTCGACCGTGTTCTCGACCTCGGAGCCGTAAATCCCGTCGTGGTAGTTCAGGTTGTACCCCTGCTCTTCGAGGAGGTACTGAATCGAGTAGACCCCCTCAGACTGGTCGCCCCGGGAGTAGGTTGGCCAACTGTAATAGTTGCCGGTGTCGGTTCCGCCGATGCCGGGGAAGTCCTTCGGAATGGGTTCGCCCTGCGTGACCCAGTCGCCCTTATCGCCGGGAATCGACTGCGGCGAGCCGTCGTGCTCGATTTCGAGGTGGACGTGGACGCCGGTCGACGAACCGGTGGTCCCCATACCAGCAATCTGTTCGCCGCGTTCGACCCACTCGCCGTCGTAAACGTCGTAACTGTTGACGTGGCCGTACTCTGAGACGTACCCGTCGCCGTGGTCGATGTAGATGTACTGACCATAGCCGCCCGGGTCCTCTGCGGCGTACGCCGTCCCCGCACGGGAAGCGTAGATTGGGTCTTCGGTTTCGCCGTCGATGTCGACCCCGTAGTGGTAGCCGCTTCCGCGTGGGCCGTACGGAGAGTTGATGTGGTCTGAAACCGGCCAGACGAAGTCGGCCTGGGCGGCGGCGGCCGTCGTGGTCATCACGGGAAGCGTGAGTGCGGTTGCGCCAACGGTGCGAAGGAAGTTTCGTCGCGCCCATTTCTTTCCCATTGTTTAATTTCGATTTAAATTAAAAGTGCTATGCAAAAAAGTTTTCTAATGGTTGTTCATTGACGAATAGAGGCATACAGCGAGGATGAGAATCGACACGAGCGACGCCCCTCGGTGTGCATGTCGCCACCGTTGACCACGTTGTGCTTTCCGTTAACGGCATGGGCGGGCGGCTGACCACCGAACGAAACTGGCAGCAAACGGTGAAAAATTCAGCCAGAGTCTTTGATAATCGTATCGGTAAAAAGGATTAATTACATCGTGTTCATGTCTCTGCTATGTCGCGATGTAGCCCTCCGGACAAGTTCAGCGTCGCATCCGCACTTCCCGTCGCGAACGAAGGAGCGAATCGTCGATGAGAGAGGTAACCAGACGGCGCGTGCTTCAGGCGGGGACCGCACTCGGCCTCTCCGGGACCATCCTCAATTCGATTGCGCCCGCACGAGCCCAACCGTCTCCCAACCTCGAAAAATTCGTCGAGCCGGTTCCGATTCCGAGCGCGAAAGCCCCCGACGGCAAGCGAAACGGTGCAGACTACCACCACATCAAACTCGAGGAGTTCGACCACAGTTTCCATCCCGACCTCGCCGACACGACGTTCTGGGGCTTCGACGGGCAATTCCCCGGACCACTCATCGAGGGGAACACGCACGAACGTCTCGCCGTCGAGTTCGACAATAGCGCGCTCCCCGACGACCACCTGCTCTCAGTTGACGAACGAGTCAACGGCACGAACCCGGACGATTACCCCGACTACGACGGCCCCGTCCCCGAAGTCCGAACGGTGACCCACTTCCACGGGTTGAACATCGAACCCGAGAGCGACGGGAAAGCGGAAGCCTGGACCTCACCGGACGGGGTCGAAGGGCCGCTGTTCGCCCAGTCGGTCCACGAGATTCCGAACCGACAATCTCGAATGACGTCAACCTACCACGACCACGCGCTCGGCATCACCCGTCTCAACAACTATGCGGGGCTGGTCGGGTTCTACTTCATCAGGAGCGAGCAGGAGGAGAAAATGAATCTGCCGAGCGACGAGTACGAGATACCCCTCCTGTTCCAGGACAAAGCCTTCGAGGAAGATGGGGCGCTGCACTATCCCGAGTCGTTCGAGCCGAACGTTTCCGGGGACACCGCGGTCGTAAACGGTACGGCCTGGCCGTATCTCGAAGTCGAACGGCGGCGGTACCGGTTCCGACTCGTGAACCAGTCGAACGGCCGAACGTTCAACATGCGACTTTCGAACGACGACGGGACGGGGGCACCACAGGTCCACCAGTTCGCCCCGGACCAGGGATTCCTCGAATCGGTAGTCTCCATCGGCCCCGAAGGCGACCTCGACTCGCTGACGCTGGCTCCGTTCGAGCGCGCCGACGTCATCGTGGATTTCAGCGAGTTCGCAGGGGAGACGTTCACGCTCACGAACGACGCCGAGTTCCCGTACGAGGGTGAGAACGCGGGGTCCAACCTTCCGGAACTGCTTCAGATTCGAGTGACCGACCCGGCGGAGAAACCCGAAGACGACAGCGCGGAACCCGCGGAGTTGGACCTTCCCGGTGGAACCACGTTCCGCGAGCAGGCGGCGAAGGAAACGCGTCACATGACGCTCAACATGAACATGACGGGTGAACTGGACACGCACCTACTCAACAACGCTCACTGGAACGACGAAGACGCCGTCGTCTACCCGCAACTCGGCTCCACGGAGATCTGGGAGTTCGAGAACATGACCCACCACACCCACCCGATTCACATGCACCTCGTCGGCTTCGAAGTCATCGGACGGGGACCGGACGGCACGGCTGAACCGCTCCCGAACGAGCGCGGGGACAAGGACGTGGTTCGGGTCAATCCAGACGAAACGGTGCGCATCATAACCACGTTCGAGAACTTTGCCGGTCGCTACCCGTGGCACTGCCACATCCTCGAACACGAAGACCAGGAGATGATGCTCCCATTCGAGGTGACGAAGGGGAATGAACGACGATAAGCACGTCAAACCTGCTTGATTTCGTCCATAATTATTTTAATCCATAATCATTCTTGTTGGGAATACAACATGGTGGAAAACACTCGCCGCTCGGTTCTCAAGGCACTCGGGGCAGGGGCAGTTCTCGGGAGCGCAGGAATCGGGACCGTGAGCGCATCGAAGCCAAAGGGCAAAATCGAGAAACTCGGCCACTCACTGCTTTCCGACCCGCCGGGGAGTTACGCCGAGGTCGACGTCCGCGATGACGGACAGTACGCAGTCCTCGGCAGTTTCTTCGGCGAAGGCGGGAGTTTCCTCGTGGATATCACGAACCCGACCCAGCCGACGGAGGTCCACCGCGTGCCCTCCTCCAAACACACCCGGAACGCGGATGCCAAGTTCGACACCCGCGATGGCCTCTACTACCGGTCACAGGAGCCAAACGACGACGACGGCGTCGGCGGCGTCGAAATCATCGATTACGGCTACGGCGACGCCACGCCGGAGAATCCCGAAATCGTGGGCCGACTGGAAGCGGAGGACACGCACAACATCTTCGCCCATCCGAACGCGGACGTGGTGTACACCACGAACGCCCACGGCGGGCACGAGGACGAGGAGAACACAGGGTTCGACATCTTCGACGTGAGCGACCCGTGGAACCCGGAGAAGGTTGGTGAAGCCGGTCCCTCCGGCGCACTCCACGACCTCGTCATCGACCCGGACACCGAGTTCATGCACTGTGCGTACATCGGTGGCGGCCTCGACGGCTACGTCATCATGGACATGAGCGACCCGACCGCCCCGACGGAGGTCGGTCGATTCGACTACGAGGGGCGGCCCGACTACAGCGAGGAGCGCCTCGAACAGGGTGAACCCGGCTTCGAGAGCTGTCACTACGCGAACTACGACCCCGAACGCGGACTCGCGGTCGTCGGCGACGAAATCGGCCACGGCTGGCCCGGTGGCAAGCACATCTTCGACATCGGCTGGGGTGACGGGTCCCCGGAGAACCCGAAACACATCGGTTTCACCTACTCGCCGAACGCAGAGTATCAGGGCGACGACGAAAAGGAGACCTACGACTGGACGACGCACAACCACGACATCATCTCGAAGGGGAACACGACGCTCCTCGTCGACGGCGGTTACCACGAGGGTGTCGTCGTCTACGACATGAGCGACCCGACCGACCCCGTCCCCGTAGACATCTACGAAACCGACGACGAAGCCGACGAAGCGAACGGCGCAGAGTGGCTCGGTTCGGCCCCGAACGCGTGGGGTGCCGATTACAACGAAGCGCGTGACCTCGTGGTCGCGAGCGACATGACCACCGGCATCTACACGTTCAAGGTATCCCCGGCTGCCGGCGGACGGGAGTAGATCCTCGAAGGGTTTCGGCCCATTTTTCGACGTGCTGATCGAGCCAGTGGACGCTGCGTTAATACCCCCGGCTGTCATTTTGTACGGGACGATGGCGACCACCAGACGATGTCCAGACTGTGGCGTGGGGATGGAACAGATGGAACTACAGACCGGCGACGGCTTCAAACTCTATCTCGTGACCAACGAACCGAAGCCGGGACTCCTCGGCGGCCTCGGCGTCAAGGAGAAACTGGGTACGGTCGTGGCCGTCTGCCCGGAGTGCGGACTCATCAGACACTACGCGAAAAAGTGACGAAACCGGCACGAGTCGGCGCGACTGCCAGCCCGCGAGTTACGTGTGAGTTCCCTATAACGGGAACAGCGTCGAGAGGACGAGCACCACGACGAGGCCGGTAATCGAGATGATGGTGGTGAGCGCCGTCCACGTCTGCAGGGTCTCGCGCTGGGTGAGGCCGCCGATTTCCTTGACGAGCCAGAACCCGGAGTCGTTGTACCACGAGCAGATGTTGCCGCCCGCGCCGATGACCATCACGAGGTAGGCGGGGTGGACGGCGAGTTGGCTCGCGAGTGGGGCCATGATGCCCGCGGCGGTGAGCATGGCTGCGGTGGCAGACCCCTGTGCGATGCGGACGATGGCGGCGATGAGCCACGCCGTCACGAGCAGGCCGATGCCGACGCCCTCCAGACTGTCTGCGAGGTATGGGCCGATACCGGACGCGGCGAGCAGCGCCCCGAACGCGCCACCCATCGCGGTGATTGCGGCGATGTTTCCCCCACTTTTCAGGGCTTCCGTGAGTTCAGATTCCCACGCCGGCCGCGCGAGGTCGCTCCAGCGAAGGTAGGTGTAGGCCGCGACGAGGGCCGCGACGGTGAGCGCGACGTTCTTGTCGCCGACGAAGGCGACGAACGGTTCGACCGTCGTGAGGTCGGGGTAGAAACCGACGAGCGCATCGACCACGGTGAGCGAGCCGACGAGGACGACGGCGAGGACGACGGGTAAAATCGATTCGAGGACTCCCGGCAGCGAGTCGGTGTCTCGTTTCGCACGTTCTTTGAGTTCCTCCGTGGTGGTGCCCATCGAATCGCGAAGTGGGATGTCGAGCCGACGGTTTATCCAGCGCCCGTAGACGAGGCCGCCCATCGTCGCGGAGGGGACGGCCACCGCGACGCCGATGGCCATCGTCACGCCGAGGTCAGCACCAATCTGCTCGGCGACGGCGAGGGGGCCGGGCGTCGGCGGAACGAACACGTGTGCGGTGGCCGCGCCCGCGCCGACGACCACGAGGTAGAGCGCGTAGTTCTTGCCCACCCGTGCCCGCATCGAGCGGGCGAGGGGAGCCATCAGGTAGAATACGCTGTCGAAGAACACCGGGATGGCGAGGACCGTGGAGCTGCCCCACAGTGCGATGTCGCTGTTGCCCGTGCCCACGAGCGACTGAAACGACCGGACGATGCGCTGGGCCGCGCCGCTTTCGAGCATCGACTTGCCGATGATGGCGGCCATCAGGATGGGAATCCCGATGCCGGCCATGCCAGCGCCGAATTCGGTTGCTGTTTTCGTCGCCGCCTGTGCGAGGGCGAAATCGGGGACGAACGCGGCGTTCACGATTCCCACGCCGAAAGCGGCGAGTGCGAGGCCCACGAACGCCGGGAGGTCCCAGACGACGAGGAGCAGGACGACCAGGACGAGTCCAACCGCGAAGGTGAGCAGTGGACTGTGTGCAAACTGTATTGCCATGTGCTATTCAATGGCAACGAGATTCCCCATTGAAATTGATTTCTATTCTACAAATTTGCAATTATTTTTTACTACTGTTAGAGGGTAATTTTCAACCGTTCTGCATACCGCGTGCACGCTCCGTTGTGTACGCGTTTATTCCGGTGATACGCTGCTCAAATTGTCCGTTTCGTGCCACGGAATGAACCGTCTGACTTCTCATCGGTTCGACATATTATAAAAATTAATTCAAGTTGCAGTAAATTTATCATTCTTGTTCGTGTTGGTGGAAATAATGGTTGACGAACCAACATCCTGCTCTGGGTTGCCCCTCGACCGACGCTCGTTCGTGAGCGGCCTCACCTCGCTCGCAGCGGCGTCTGCGTTGTCCCTCTCCCTCGCAGAAGAAACAGCGGCGAAAGTCGATACTGGAACGAGTTCCATGCCACAGACGCTCGAATCCCCCGATGGCCGCGTCGAAGCGACGATAGACCTCGAAGACGGCGTTCCCGTCTACAGCGTCGCCTACGACGGGCAGACGGTCGTCGAGGACTCGATGCTTGGGTTCGAGTTCGCCACGCAGGCACCGTTCGGCGACGGCATCCGCGTTACGGGCACAGAGCGGACGACGTACGACGACACCTGGGAACCGCTCTGGGACCAGTACGACGAGATTCGCGAGCACTACCGGGCGCTCCGCATCGGGTTCGAGGAAACAGGCTCACCGGGTCGCTCGCTGACCCTCGAATTTCGCGCCTTCGACGACGGCCTCGGCTTTCGCTACGTCTTCCCCGAGGACGGCGGGTTCGGAGACTTCACCATCACCGCAGAGCGCACCGAGTTCGCCTTCGCGGGTGACTACACCGCGTGGTGGATTGAAAACGACTTCAACAGCTACGAGTACGAGTACACGGAGTCAGCCCTGAGCGAAATCGGCGACCTGAGTCCCTTCGGCGGCGCACACACGCCGATGACCATGCGGGCCGACGAGAATCGCTACGTCAGCATCCACGAGGCGAATCTCGTCGATTACGCCGGGATGGGCCTCGAACCTGTTTCCCCGGGAGCCACCACGTTCGAATCCGTCCTCGCACCTATGCCCGACGGGTCGAAAGTCACTGCAGCTGCCCCCCACCGGACGCCGTGGCGGACGATTCAGGTTGCCGACCGACCCGGGGCACTAGTCGAGTCGAATCTCGTGGTCAACCTGAACGAACCGTTCGACGCGGATGCATTCCCGAAAGGGACCGATTTCATCACTCCACAGAAGTTCCTCGGCGTGTGGTGGATGATGATTACCGGCCGTGCAGACTGGGAGTACAACGGCCCGGAGACCGGGAATCACGGCGCACAGACCGGCCGGATGAAACGCTACATGGACTTCGCGAGCGAACACGACATTCCGAGCGTGCTCGTAGAAGGGTGGAACGAGGGCTGGGACTCGTTCCCCGGCGATGGGACGACGATGGACTTCGACGACCCCTACCCCGATTTCGACCTGCGCGAGGTCACCGAGTACGGTCTCCAGTTGGACCCACCGGTCGAGATGACCTCTCACAACGAAACCTCTGGGAACTTCGTGAACTACGAGGCGCAACTCGACGACTCGCCGAATCCATTCGCACTCTACGAGGAACTCGGGATTCGGTCCATCAAGACCGGTTACGTCGCAGACGATGGCATGACCGTCGACGGGAAGACCTACAACCACCACTGTCAGGCGCTGGTGAACCACCACCACCTCGTCTATCAGGAGGCGGCGAACCACCGTCAGATGCTCGAAGTGCACGAACCCATCAAACCGACCGGGGAGCGCCGGACCTACCCGAACGTGATGACCCGCGAGGGCGTCCTCGGCCAGGAGTACGACTCCTTTGGCTACGTCAGCCCCGACCACCACGTCACCTTCCCATTTACCCGGATGCTCGGCGGGCCAGTCGAGTACACGCCCGGCATCTTCGACATGGACTCCGGGTCTGGCGGCATCGAGACGACGCGGGCGAAGCAACTCGCGATGTACCCGACCTACTTCAGCGGCCTGCACATGGTCGCAGACTTGCCGAGTTCGTACCTCGCAGAACAGGCAGCGACGGTCGCCGTCGGGTCGGTCGCACAAGCCGAATTCGCCGACCGCGAGGGCCTGCCACGGGCCGCGAAGTGGGCGAACGCCCAGAGCGGCCGATACGTCCGATTCGACCCCAACATCGCAGACACGGGTGCGAGCGTGTCGTGGACCGTCGAGAATGTGCCCGAGCGCGGGAAGTACGACCTCCACCTGCGCTATGCGAGTGACGCGGAGGAAAACGCCGTCCCGGCCGACGAACCGCGCACCGTGACGGTGTCGGCTGGCGAGACGACGACCCAACTCACACTCGCACCGACGGATTACTGGGACGACTGGGCAACGGCCTCGACGACGGTTTCGCTCGCCGCGGGCGAGACCGACCTGAACCTCACACTCGGCGAAGGCGACAGCGGCGGGTTCAACCTCGACGCTATCGCGCTGACGCAGCCGGGGGCGGTCATGCCCGACCCCGAGACGGACCCGATTCGCGGGCCGACAGTTCCCGAGTTCCAGTTCGTGAAAGACGTGCCCGCCTGTGGATGGAGTGACACCCGGGTCCTCGATTCGGCCATCGGCGAGTACACGGTCACCGCCCGGCAGAAGGACGACGAGTGGTACGTCGGAGCCATGACCGACGGAAACGGGCGGGCGCTGGACGTTCGGCTCGACTTCCTGAGCAAGGGCCCTGGCAAGCACGCGAAGGGACCGAAGTACGTCGCGGAGATTTACTCGGACGGAATCGACGCCACCTACGACGAAAACCTCGCAGACGTGCGTATCGACCGGGTGCTCGTGAATCCGAGCACGACGATTCTCGCGTCGATGGTCGGCTCTGGCGGGACGGCCATCCGATTGCGTCGCGCTCGCGGCAAAGAAATCGCCACGCTGCCGACCTACGAACGACCACAGCAGGACCTCAGCGTGTCGATTCCAGCCGAGACGTTCGTCAAAGAATCGTTCATCACTGCGACGGGGTCGAACGACGGTGACTACATCGGCGGGACGACGGTCGAACTGGTGGTCGATGGCGACGTCGTCGCGACCGAGAACGTCCGCTTCCCGCCGAACAGCAGTGAGCAAACCGACGACTTCGCCTACACGATAGCTGACCCGGGAACCTACGACGTGACCGTCAGAACCACCGACGGAACCGAACTTGCCGCACAGACGGTGCGCGTCAAACCACCGGAGACGGTCGCGACGCTCACCGATGCAGATGGTGACGACGATGGCCCCGGTTCCTACACTTACCCGACGAACGCCGCTTTCGAATCCGGTGCGTTCGACCTGCAATCGTTCTCGGCCGCACAGACCGACACCCTCTACGAGTTCACCTTCGAGGTCGAGAACCTCTACAACGCCTTCGGGAGTGGAACCGGCTTTTCACCACACATGTTCGTGCTCTGGGTACGCGACCCGGCCAAGGAAGGAGGGACGACCGAAAGTCGCTCGGACCTCGCGGCGACGACCGAGTTCGAACAGCCGTGGCACTACCGCCTCGAAGTGAGCGGGTTCACCAAGAGCGCCGTGAATGCAGGCGGCGGAACGCTCACTACTGAGTCGGGGTCGGCAGTGAGTCTCGACCAGCGCGTCGATACCGACGCCGGGACGATCACGCTCACCCTCGACCGGGCCGCGTTCGACGGCGTCGATGCCGCAAATCTAGAAGTCATTCCGATGGTACAATCGGAGGACCGGGGCACGCTTCGCCCGGTCGCAGAATCGAACGCCGAGTGGGTGTTTGGCGGGGCGAAAGCAGGGGCCGTCGAAAACGCACCGCGTATCGTGGACCTGCTCACGCCGGCGGGAGTCTCGCAGGCAGGCGCACTCGACTACTCGAGCGAAGAGCGAGCGACGCTCCCGTTCGTCCCGCTGGGATAGACCGGGCACAGTCCGCGATTCCCAGGGGATACACTCAAGATTCGGACGTACCGAAGTGAGGTATGAACGGACAGGGCACAGTCGAGCGGATTTTTATCGCTCCTGAGGCAGAAGCAGAGATGCGCGAACAGTCGGCAGTCGAGGCGGTCGCCGGAGCCGGCCTCCGCGGCGACCGGTACTTTCGGGACATCGAGTCGGGAACGTTCGTCGAGTGGGAGCGCGACGAGGACCGGCCGACGGGGTATGACCTGACGCTCATCGAACAGGAAGCCATCGAAGCAATCGAGCGCGAGGCTGGACTCACACTCAATCCCGGCGAACATCGACGCAACGTGGAGACGCGCGATGCGGCGCTCAATCACCTCGTCGGCAAGCGATTCACGGTCGGGGACGTGGTCTGTCGGGGCGACCGCCTCTGTGAGCCGTGCAGTCACCTCCAGCGCGTGACCGCAGACGGCGTTCTCAGTGCGCTCACCCACCGCGGCGGCCTGCGAGCCGACATTCTCGAAGGCGGCACGATTCGACCTGGGGACGAAATCACCGTCCTCGACGAGTAGAATCCGGCGGTTTCAAGAATTAGTCAGCAGATTCCTGTGTCGCCAGCATCTGGACGTGGTCTACGACTTCGACGAGCGAATAGTCGGTGCCACGTTCGAGCCCGAGAATCAGCCCCTCACCCTCTTCTTCGCCGACGAGGATGGCAGCGACGACGATGTGCTCGTAGAGGCGACAGGTCGCCGTCAGTCGCTCTCCGTGTGGTTCTTCGTAGAGCGGGGAGGCGAGCGAATCGAGTTGCATCGGTTTGATGATATTCTCTATCACCACCTCGTCTGGATACTTCTCCCGTAAATCTGCGCGTGTATCGACGACGCCCCACGAATCCTGCGTGAAGTACGCCACCCCGACGAGGTCAGTTCCGAGCCACTCGGCGAGTTCATCGTAGACCCGATTGGCCAGCGTTTGCATAGATTCCCATTTGCGCCACTACGTATAATTCATTGGACAGACACATACATCAAGATAATAACATTTTTACCGACCGCTCAGTCTGTGGGTTCTACTCGTAAACTCAGCTGGTTGGGAGACTCCCGACGAAGAAGACGAGTCGCTCGCGCCGATCGGCGTTGACCACGTAGAAGTCGTCGAAGTACTTCACCACCGTCTCGTAGGATTCGTCGATGGCGTTCGAATACGCCGTGGCGAAATCGGCCAGATAGTCGATAGCGTCGTACCCCTGGGCGTGGGCGAGTGCGTCGGTCATCGCCGTGGCCGGGCCGGCCGGTTCGCTCGGTTCTCGCCGTTCCGCCGGGTCGCGCTCGTCGAACGTGAGTCGCGACCAGTCCATGTCCCGTGGCAGTTCGTAGGACATGTTCACCAGGAACTGAGGCTGTTTCGGAGCGTGGGTGACCTCGTCCGGACCCACATACGCGAGGTGTACCTCGCGAAACGGCCACGCATCCGAGAGGTCCGTCTCTGCTTTGTCGGTGAGCGCTCGCTCGAACTCGAACTCGAGGATGTCCACTCTGGTGTCATCGACGGCCATACTGACCTGTTCGGGACTATCCATTATGAATGATAGCATGGTACACGGCCGGGGCCCCACCTGCACAGTCCCTTCTAACCAGATATGTGATTGTTTCAACCAACCACGGTAGTGCATAACACTAAGTAGTGGCTGCCCGCATTTTTGACCGGGATAGTCGGGGACGGAGACAGCCCTCCAGGTCCACCGACTCGCATCCGAAGATGAAACGAAGACACTTCCTCCAGACTACGGGTACAGCAGCACTCGGCGTGGCAGGCCTCACGAGCGTGTCCGCCGACCCAGACAAACAAACGTACAGACCGGGCGGGCCGAAACAGGGCACTGAGAACTTCATCAACCTGAACGCGTTCCACACCAACGAGGAACTCGCGACGGAACTCGCTCAGGTAGAACAACGAAGCGACCGCATCTCGCTCCGAGAAATCGGGCGCTCTGCGGGTCGAAACGACCCCATCTGGGAGGTGAAAGTCGGCGAGGGCGACACCCACATCCACCTCGTCACCCAGATTCACGGCGACGAAGCCATCGGAACGGAAGTCGCGCTGAAACTCATCAAATCCTTCGGGATGAGCAATTCGAAACAGGTCGAACACATCCTCGACAACCTCTCGTTCACCATCATCCCGCGAATCAACCCCGACGGGGCGATGTACCACTACGATTACGACGACGACGGCCGCGAAGAGTGGGTGGCCCGCCGGCAGAACACCCAGGCGTGGGAGGGTGAATCGCGCTACAAGCCGTACTATCACTCGACCGACCCGGTGGGTGACCCCGGCTACGACATGAACCGGGACTTCAACATCCGTCCACCTTCTGAGTTCAATCCACGAACTGACGACCAGGCGGACTGGTGGGCCAACGAACAGTACATGGACATGCCCTATGAAGGGCACACGCTCTTTGCGAGCGGCCTCCGCCTCACGCCAGAAGTGCGGGCCGTCACCGAATCGTTCATTGAGGCAAATCCGGACTACGCCATCACTCACCACCACAAGGGTGGCGACCTGATTCCGGGGTCGGGCGACGGCAACAAACCGCCGAAGCAAACGCTGATGAGCGTCATGGCCAATTTTGGCGAGGACTACCTCGCCCAGTCGCCCTTCTTCCCGGACGACCACACGCCGGTCAGTGAAGCGGTCAATCCGTTCCTTGACTACGAGACCAGCACGAAGTCCATCAAACTCAACTCGCTCGTCATCGAGGCGCTCGCAGACCGCGGCAACAGCGTCTACGACAGCATTACGCGCTACGGCTACTACCCACTCTGGGGGTCGTATCTGGACGCTCTCTGTCCGAACGTCGCCAACGGCGGCGACACAGCCGCTGGGATGCTCTACGAAGTGGCCTACCAGACCGACCACCTCGGGCAGAAGGCGTTTGGCCGCCAACTCCAACTCACGAAAGTCGGCTTCCTCGAATCGTTCGCCGCGCTCGCAGACGACCCGACGCTCACTGACTACAGCGTGGACACCTACTTCGATACCCCGCTGTACGGCGAGGAGGTGAATCTGCGATGACCCTGCCCCGAACGAATCGGCGGAGCGTCCTGAAAGCGACGGGGACAGCACTCGCCGGACTCACACTCAGCACGTCGCTCGCCGGCGCAAGTGAGAAGCGGCGCTACCTCGTCGACAGCAAGAGCCTGCGAAAGAACGCAGATGTCGAGATTCTCCACGACCTCTCTGCAGTCGACCTGCTCGTCGTCCGCGCAGACGAGGCGGCCCTCGACGGCGCCAAATACGCGGCAGATGGCCGCTACGAACCGCGAGTTCCAGACCCGGCTCCGGGCCGTGCAACGCGGGTCGAGTACCCGCCAGAGGGCGAGGACCTCACTGCCTACCAGTGGGACAAACAGGACCAGCGCATCCCCGAAGCCCACGAAATTACCCGGGGCGAAGGGACGCGCGTCGCCATCATCGACTCCGGGGTCGGCGCGGGTCACCCCGACCTACAAGGGACGGTGAACCACGACCTCTCGCGGAACTTCACGCCCGACTCGCTCGGCGCACCCGGTCCGTACGGCGGCGCACACGGCACGCACGTCGCGGGCATCATCGCAGCCAGCGATGAGAACGACTCCGGGGTCGTCGGCTCTGCACCCGGCGCGGAGCTCGTTGACCTGCGCGTGTTCTCGCAGGTGGATTCGGCCGACTTCGCCGCGTGGATGGGCGACGTGCTCGCCGCCATCGTCTACGCCGCGGACATCGGGGCGGACGCCGCGAACCTCAGTCTCGGCTGGACGTTCCGTTTCCGCGAAGACGGGTGGGGCAAATTCTGGGGGCAGGCGATGCAGCGCACCGCCACCTACGCCAACCGACAGGGGACGGTCCTCACGCACGCCTGTGGCAACTGGGGCGGCACGCTCCAGTTCGACAAGGACCAGCGCGACTCCTCCGAGATGGCCGGCGGCCTCACCGTCGCCGCCACCGGCCCAATCGGCTTCAAGTGGGGCGAAGACGGCCTCGAAGAACCGCCCTACGCACCGACTTACTACACCAACCACGGGACGAACGCGGTGGACCTCGGCGCACCCGGCGGCAACGCCGATTCGGACGCCGTCGGCACGGGCGCAAACTGGCACTACGACTTCGTCGTGAACACCGTCGCAGAGCCGAATTACGACGAGAACGGCGAGTACCTCGGCGCGGACTACGGCTACGACTGGTACGCCGGCACGTCGATGGCTGCCCCGCAGGTCGCGGGCGCGGTGGCGCTCCTCAAGAGCGCGAACCCGAGAATGAACGCGAATCAGCTACAGAGCACGCTCAAACGCGTCGCCGAAGTGCCAGACGAGTACGAGAAGAAGTACTACGGTTCGGGCTACCTCGACACCTACGATGCACTGACAGAGTAACCCGAGTCTCCGTTTTTCGGGTGCGGAGTCAACGTGACAGCAACGCAACACCCGAAAGCTTATCGCGGATTTTGATAACACCGTTACATGAAGCGCCGCCCACTCCTCCACTCGCTGGCCGCGGGAAGCGCGTTGCTCTCCGCCGGCTGCGTCGATTCGGTTCCGTTCGTGACTGGCCCTCCGAAGTCCGACGACGTGTTTTCCTCCTACCGATTCGAGGGCGCAGACCTCGTGGTCGAATTTCGAGAGGACGTCATCGTCGAGGAAGTCGTTTTCTACGACGAAGACACCGACGAGGAGCACGAAACCGTGAGCCATCCCGGCGAGACGGCGCGGTTCCGCGTCATCTTCCCGGAAACGTTTGAAACCCGTCTCACCGGAATGCCCCACGTCAAAGCAAAGACGGCCGACGGCTGGACCAGCGAGTGGGCGTTCGGCTCCGTCCACGCCTGGACGAACCACGTCGAAGCCCTCCCCGACGGCCGCGCTCGGTTCGACATCCAGAATCAGGGCGATTCACCGCTCCTGATTCGATTCGTCGCTATCTCCGGGGACGTGCCGAATCCGACGGTCGACCCCCAGAGCGAGTCGTTCGACCGTTCCTCACTCGGCTTCGACCCCGGCGTCATCGGCGTCGGAGCGAACCAGCCACTCACGCCCGACCGCCCCGACCTCATCGTCCCGGGCGGTGAGACCAGAGCGTTCGAGACGACGTACGCACCCTTCGCGTTCCCCGACGGCGCACCGGCCAACGCCTGCGACGGCGCGGAGCGAACTGGGAAAGTTACGGTGGTTCACGGGCGCGGTGGGAGCGCGGCCTATTCGTTCGATTACCGGCTGACGGGCGCGCAGTCGAGCGTGAACGGTGGGGGAGCGGTGGCCTGTTCGCTCGAATCCAACACCGCGTGAGGAACCTCGACGCGGGCACCGCCACGCGCACTCGATTCAACAGAAGATATTTACCTCGAATCTGTCAACATTCCTGAAATGCCCTCGAATCGCCGAACGTTTCTCGCGACGTTCGGAAGCGCGTTCGCAGCCCTCTCTGGCTGTCTCTCCCTCGATTCCTCCGAAGCAGAGGGGACGTGGCCCCGCTCGACCATCGACAATTCCCACACCGGCCACACCGGCATCGAGGGGCCGGCTTCGGCGCTTCACACGGAATGGAAACAACGTCGTGACCAAGGTGGCGTCGTAATCACCTCGCCTGTCGTCGGGGATAGCACCGTCTATTTCGGCTTCTCGCAGGAACCCAGAACAGAAAATCCGGGCGGCGCGTGGCTCGAAGCCCTCGACGCAACGACCGGCGAATCGCGGTGGGTGACCGAACTGTGGCGCAGCGACGAGTTCTACTACTTCTATCTCGCAGATTCGCTCGTCCTCCACGACGACCGCATCTACGTCCAGACGAAACCCGGGCTGAAAGCGCTCGATTTGGACGGGACGGTGCAATGGACGTTCGACAATCTCTTCGAACCCCAGCAGCGGCCCGACGTGGTCCCACCAATCGTGACCGACGACGTGGTCGTGGCCGGGACGTACGGGTCACCGTTTCGAGACCAGGGCCAAGTCGAAGCAGTGTACGGTATCGACCCTGCTGACGGGTCAGAACGCTGGAAAACCACATTCCCGGAAGAAACACTCATGTGGCAACTATCAGCCGCAGACGGTATCGTCTACGTCCCGATGATTGCCGACGACCTCCTCATCGCCCTCGACATGGAGACTGGCGAGGAGCTGTGGCGCGAACAGCTATTGATTGACGGAGCCCCCACTATCGTCGACGACACGCTGTTCGTCGCGCTCTCTGAACGCACCAAAGACGGCAAGGAGTACGTCGTCGCACTCGACCGCGAGACGCGAGAGACGAAGTGGAAACAGGAGATCACGCCGCGATGGACGGACGCCGGATTCGCCGTCGCGGATGGACTCCTCTACCACGCCGCGGGGTTCGGCCTCGACGCGAGGAATGTGAAGACTGGCGAACGCAGCTGGCGGTTCGGTCGGCCGGAGGACGTGAGTGTCGAAGCCCATGAGGGGAATCCCGAAATCGACCTCGTCTCGACCCCGGTCGTCTCCGGAGGGTCGGTTTACGTACCCGGGTGGTTACAGCGAGATACGGTGTTCGGACAGGTGTTCGTCCTCGACGCGAAGACCGGCAAGGAGCAGGCCCGCGCCAAACTGGGGAGGAATTCGCAACTCCATGCCACCCGGCCTGCGGTTGCCAGTGACCTCGTGTTCGCACCCACCAATCACGGCGAGTTGTTCGCGTTCGGGACGTGTAATCTGCCCGTTCTGGGACACTGTATCGTCGATTGAGTAGGTTATCGAGTTTCTAAGTCTCTCGCGAGCGCCTGCAAGCGCTCGATTCGCGTCGCCGTCGGCGGGTGGGTCTCCGGGAAGATGTCGCGGCTGATGAGCGCCTTGTCGCCGTCGGTGAACATCGGCAGGTCGAGCGGGGCGATGTAGAGGGCTTCGACGCCGCCGTCGATTTCGCGCAGGTCGCGGTCGGGCAGGCCGGCCATCGTCTCGTGTATCTTCCCGAGGGCGCTCGCGAGGGCGAGTGGGTTGCCCGTGATGCGGGCGGCCCCGCGGTCTGCGGCGTACTCTCGGTACTGCGAGAGCAGGCGAAAGAGGAGGAAACTGCCGACCCAGAAGACGGTGGCGATGAGGATGGTCAGCAGGGCGGTGACGACGAACAGGACGATGAACACGAGCAGGGGCCGGGCGTCGTCGCTGTCGCTGTGGTGGAAGTGGCCGATGACGTTCCAGAGGCCGCCGAGCAGAGTGTAGGCAATTGTGGCGACCACGTAAGTGAACGAGGGCAAGAGGTAGGCGAGCGACATGACCGCCACGTCGCGGTTTTTCACGTGGGAAAGTTCGTGGGCCAACACGGCGTCGAGTTCGTCGCCCGAGAGCGTGTCGAGCAGGCCGCGGGTGACCGCGATGGTCGCCGTCTCCGGGGAGCGGCCCGTGGCGAAGGCGTTCGGGACGCGAGTTGGGGCCACCGCGAGGCGTGGCGTCGGGAGGACGGCCTGCGTCGAGAGGCGGTCGAGGCGGGCGTACACCTCCGGGTAGTCGGCGCGTTCGACGCGGCGGGCGCCAATCGAGTGAAGCGCGAGGCGGTCGCCGAACAGGAACTGAAATGCGAGACCACCGACCGTCAACACGAGGACGAGTGGCAAGCTTACGGTGAACCGCCAGGCAATCTGGGTTTCGAGGAGGAGTTCGGCGAGCGGAACGACGATGTACGAAATCGCGAGGCTCATGGCAGTAACGAAGGCGAGGGGCATCAGGGCGAGCAAGACGAGGGCGACGGCCATGCGATATTGGAGGCCGCGGTCGGGTTCCCACTGCATTATCTCGCCCTACTCTCGCTCACCTCTTGAGCGTTTCAGTTGAGAGACATCTTCAGCGATGAAGGGATAGAGAGGTGAGAGGTCAGTCGTCGGAAATGGTCGCGTCCACGTCCGGTGGGCCGGCGTCGGGCGACCCGCGAACGTTCGTCTCGCGCCAGGTCCCTCGTGAGAACCACGCCCACGCGATGAGCGCCCCGGTGACGTTCGAGACGAAAAACGCCACCCAGATACCGCGGACGCCGAAGATGGCGTCGGTCGGAATCAGGGGGAGCGAGAACCGGAACTGCGAGGCGACGTAGGCGACCGGCAGGCGAATCCCTCCGAGCGCGAGAATCGAGATGGTCGCCGCGACGAGCGTCTTGCCAGCGCCACGAAAGCCACCCGTAAACGCACGCATGATGCCAGTGAAGCCAAAGGAGAGTGCGACGTACCGGAGGAACGTACTCCCCTCAGCGAGCACGAGCGGGTCGTCCGTGAACACGGCGACGATGGGCGTCGGGAACAGGAAGATGAGGACACCGACCAGCGAGAGGATGACGAACGTTCCCTTCGCCGCAATGTAGTTCGCCTCCTCTGCACGGTCGTAGCGCCCCGCGCCGATGTTCTGGCCAGTCATGGTTTCGACGCCGCGGGCCACCGCGATAGCGGGCATGAAAATTACCGAGAAAACGCGCACGCCGATACCGAAGGCGGCGACGACGGGCGTCGCGAACATGCCGACGATGAGCAACATCGCGTTGACCGAGAGTGCCCGGCCCGTGCCCTCGATGCTCGCCGGAATCCCGATGCGGACGATTTTCCGGAGGTAGGTGAAGTCCGGTTTCATGTCCGCGAGGTGAATCTGGATGCCCCTCGTTCCCGAGACCATGATTGCGAGGCCGACCACCATGGCGAGGCTCCGGGAGAACACCGTCGCGATGGCTGCGCCCTGAATCCCCAGTTCCGGAAAGAACGCCCACCCATTGATGAGAAAGGGGTCCAGAACCACGTTCACGACGACGGTGCCGAACATGACGACCATTGGTGTGATGGTGTCCCCCGCTCCGCGCATCAGCGAGATGAAGATGAAAAACCCGAACATGAACGGCAGGCCGAGCGAGATGACCTGCATGTAGGCTGTCGCGCCGGGCAGCACCTCCGGTGATGCCCCGAGGAACGCGAGGAACGGGCGAACCAACGGGTAACCAATCGCGCCGAGGATAATCGACGCGATGAACGCGAAACTTACCGTCTGAGAAGCGGCGTACTCCGCTTCCTCCGTCTCGCCGGCCCCCGTGTGCTGGGCGACGAGGACGCTGCCCGCGACGGACAGACCCATGCCAAGCGAGATGAGTAGGAACACCATCGGGAAGCCAAAGGAGATTGCCGCGAGGGCTTCAGTGGAGTACTGACCGAGCCAGAAGGTGTCGGCGAGGTTGTACGCCGTCTGCATCAGATTCGTGATGACGATGGGTAGCGAGAGATAAACCAGTGGTTCGACGATGCCACCCTCGGTCAGTTCGAGTTCGCTCTGTCCCTTGAAAAGCTTCACACAACCGCCTCCGGGGTCCAGTCCAGTCGCTGGGCGAGGTACGCTCGCAGGTCCCGGTCGGTTTCTATCGGCGGTTCGTCGAGCGCGACGTGACGGGCGTGCGCGCCGTTGATGACGGTGAGGACGAATCGAGCGACCGAGGCGGCGTCGACGTCGGCGAAGTAGCCCGCCTCGATGCCGTCCTCGATGGCGTCGGTGAGGATTGCACGCATCCGCTCGTCCATCTCGAGGAGTTTGGCGCGGTAGGCCTCGTGGTGGGGAGCCTGTGCTTTGAGTTCCATCAGGGCGATGGACACGCTGGTCGGCCCTTCCGCAGGTGAGATGAAAATGGCGTCGAGGAACGACGTGAGTCGCTCGCGGGGGTCGCGGGCCTCACAGACCAATCGGTCCTCGAAGCGGGCGAGCAGGTGGTCTAAGAATGCGTTCAGCAACTCCTCTTTCGTGTCGAAGTGATAGTGTATCGCCGCGGTCGTGAGCGCCGAGTGGTCGGCGATTCGCTGCATCGTCAAATCGGCGTATCCGTGGGCGCAAATCGCCTGATGGGTCGCCTCCAGAATCTGTTCTTTGGTCTCTGCAGTCATTCAGTTGGTCGAACTTACTAACCAGTTAGTCAAAAGAGTTCGGGAGGTGGACGTGACCCAATCTCACACTCCAGCTCCCGGCCACCTCCTGTCGCTTCGGTCACATCATATCACGTGAAGTACACGTACGGAAGTGTCTTATCCTCGGGTGACATCTACCAACTAATGAATTTCGACGAGCGCTTCGGGCAGTTACTCACACACGGTGACAGAGACCAGGCCCAGACGCTCGCGAAAGCTATTCTCAGAAACGAACCGGTCGTCGCGGTGAAGGTAACGGACAGTGAAGTCCACGTCGAGACGCCGTCGTTTCGCGGGACGCACGCGGTGTCGGTTGACAACTTCGGGAAGGTCACCATCCACCAGCAGGGCGCGTATCGCTACAAGAGCGAGCGCATCGACCTGTCGTTCAAGACGCTGACGATGAACGAAAAAGCCTACGAGCAAGCACAGGCCCACCTCACCGAGGAAGACGAGGAGTCGACGGCCGAACCTGAAACACAGGTCACGGACGAAGCGGCGAGTGCGGCCGCCGACAAACAGGAGTTGAAAGAAGACGGGTCAGGCGTCGAATCGACCGTCGATTACCTGAAGCAGTTTCTCTAACGCGACGAGGTGCCGAGGCGGTCAGTTCTCTACGCCGCAGTAGTCCATCGCCAGCCCGGCGATGGTCTTCGCGGTTTCGATGAGTGCCGGCACCGTCGTGTGCTCGTCCGCGCCGTGGAGATTCCAGCCCTGCGGCCCAACCGAGACGGCGGGAACGTCGTAGTAGAGCGCGTAGAATCGCTCGTCGAGCGCGGCGTTCCCGCCGACGAACGACCCGGTTCGCCCGGTCACTTCCTCTGCATTGTCGAGCGCGAGCTGTGCAATCGCTTCGTCCGGGGAAATCTCGTGGGGCATCGCCTGCCAGCCGAACCACGTGATTTCCGGTGGGTGCTCGGCGAGGAACTCGTGGTCCGCCGCGGCCTCCGCGATGGTCTCCTCGATTTGCTGGCGCACGTCCTCGCGAGTCTCACCGGGTGGCCACCCGACGCGGCCTTTGAGGATGGCCTTCGACGGGAGCGTCGAGGGCCAGTCGCCCGATTCGATCATGCCGACGTTGATGTTCGTCACGTTTCCTTCGAGCGACGGGTCGGCGCGATAGGCCGGTTCGTAGTCGATGTTCGCCTTGCGGCGACTGTCGAGGTCCTCGAGCGCCTCGTAGATCGGAATCGCGTTGCCGATAGCGTTTACGCCCTCGTGACCCCACGCCGCGTGGACGCTCTTGCCGGGGACGTTTACTTCGAAGTACATCACGCCGGCGCTCGCGATACCGATGTTCGGAACGTTGAACGGTTCGGCGATGGCCGCGGCGTCCGGGACGTAGCCACGTTCTAGCACGGAGAGCGCCCCGCCGACGCCGCCGTCTTCTTCCTCGATAGTGCTCTGGAAGATGAGGTCGCCGCCCAGTTCGACGCCTTCCTCGCGGAGCGCGCGAATCGCGAGCAGAATCGCCGCGAGGCCACCTTTCATGTCGGCGACGCCGCGACCGTAGAGCGTTTCGTCTTCCTGGGTGAGCGCCCACGGGTCGCGCTCCCACTCGCTCTCGGTAACGTCGACGACGTCCATGTGGCCCCCGAGCGTGAGCGTGGGGCCGTCGCCGCCCTCGATTCGGGTGGCGACGTTCTCTCTGCCCTCGTAGCCGACCGCGTCGTACGACGAGGTTTCGAAGTAGCCTTCGTGGCCTTCCAAGTCGGCAGCCGATGGTTCCCAGACGTCAGGTTCGAGGCCCAGCGCTTCGAGTTCCTCGATGACGACCTGCTGGCCGGGGGTTTCGTCGCCGGTCACGGTCGGGGTGGAGACGAGACTCGACACGAGGTCGAGCAGGTGTTCTTCGTTCGATTCGATTCGGTTCCAGACGGCCTGTTTGTCGGTCATTGTACGTCGAAAGTTGGGTTAGGGTGAAACGGAGTTAGTTCGCCGAGGGCGGCGGGCGGTGCTGCAAGCTGCGACTCCCTACCGGTCTACCAACTCCTTGAGCCGCGACTTGAGGTTGAGCGTGCTTTCTGCGATGCCGTCGGGGAAATATAGGGTCACGATGACGAGCATCGCACCCCAGATGATGAGTCGAATTTCCCCGAGACCGCGGAGGACCTCCGCGAGGCCAAACACTGCGAGGCCGCCGAACACCGCACCGCCGAGGGTGCGGGGGCCGCCGATGATGCCCATCGCCATGATTTCGATCATCTGCGTGAGTTCGAGCACTGGCGGCGACATGATGAGAATCGTGTACGCCTGCAACGCCCCGGCGATGCCTGCGATACCGGAACCGATGACGAAGCCCGTGAGCTTGTACCGAGAGACGTTGTTCCCGAGCATCTGGGCCGCGTCCTCGGATTCACGTATCGCCCGTGCGACCAGCCCGAAGCGGTTGACGAGCAAACCGTACTGGAGCAACATGAACGCCGCCACCGTCACGAGCACGAAGTAGTACATCACGAGGCGGTCGCCGCCGAACAACGCCGGGAAGCCCGAGTAGCCGGTCGGCCCGCCGGTCACGTCGCGGAAGATGATGGTTCCACGGTAGATAATCTCCGCGTACGCGAGCGTCACCATTCCCACGTAGGCACCCTGCAGGCGCAACACGGGGTAGGCGATGGGCAGGCAAAACACGACGGCGGCCAGCCCACCCACGAAGATAGTGAGCAACGGCGGAACGCCGAGTTCGCCCGCGAGCAACACGGCGGCGTAGGCGCCGACCCCGTAGAGGGCCGCGTGAGCGAACGTGAAGATGCCGAAGTAGCCCGCGATGAAAATCCAGCTACCGACGAGCAACACGACGATGAACAACTGCATGAATATCTCGAGCGCGTAGCTCGTGAGAATCGCCGGGGCGAGCAACGAAAGGGTCGCCCCCGCGAGGAAGAGTTTTCCGTTGCGGGTTTTCGCGTCCTCGCGAAGCCGACGACCGACGCGACCGAGGGTCACGCGGAGCGAGTCGCCGTTCATGCTTCGAGCCACCCCCCGATGCCGTCAGGAGCGACGACGAGCACGGCGACCATGATGACGAACAGGACGACCATGGCCGTCTCGCTCGCCACCCAGATGGTGGTGATACTGCGGATGACTGCGAGCGCGAGCGCCGCGACGAGGGTCCCTCTGACGCTGCCCAATCCGCCGACCATCACGACGATGAACGCGAGCAGGAACGGGCTCCAGCCCACGGAGGGGTAGATGGTGTAGAGCGGTGCGAGCAACACGCCGGCGAGCCCGGCGAGTGCTGCACTGCCGCCAAACGTGAACGCGTAGACGCGCTCGGGGCGGACGCCCATCAATAGCGCCGTGTCGCTGTCCTGGGAGACGGCCCGGACCGCGAGGCCGAGTTTCGTGTAGAAGATGACGGCGAACAGCGCGCCGAGCGCCGTGACCGAAATCAGGAAGATGAGCAGGCGCTGGGCACTTATCGTGATGCCGCCGACGTTCCAGACGGCGTCGAGCAACTGCGGGAACGTCCGGCGCTGTGAGCCGAGGCCGACGAGCAGCGTGTTCTCGACGAAAATGGCGAGACCGAGCGTGATGACCATCGAGGCGATGTCGAACTCCTCGCGGCCCCTGAGCGGTTCGACGAAGACGGACTCGATGAGCCAGCCGACGACGAACACTACGACGGTCGCGAGGACGATGGCGACTACGAGGTTGCCCGTCCACTGGAGGCCGAAGAAGCCGACGTAGCCGCCAATCATGAACAGCGCGCCGTGTGCGAAGTTGAGAACGCGGGCGACCCCCCAGATGAGGGTGAGACCCACGGCGATGAGCGCGAGTTGGCCGCCGAACAGGAGGCCGTTTACCACCTGCTGGGCGACGAGGCTCCCACTAACCACGGTGTGGCCCTCCGCGTCCGCCTGGGGTATCCGTGCAGTGCTCGCTCATCCGTGGCGTTCTCCGATGTACATATCCATGATTTCGTCTTCGCCGCGCAGTTCTTCGGTCGCGCCCTCGAAGACGCACGTCCCCTGGTCTAACACGTAGACGTACTCCGCGATGTCGAGCACCTTGCGGACGTTCTGCTCGATGATGACCATGTTCCGACCTCGGTCTTTGAGACGTTCGATCTCCTCGAAGACGTTCGCCACGAGGTCGGGGGCGAGTCCCGCGCTTGGTTCGTCTAACAGGAGAATGTCGGGGTCTGCCATCAGCGACCGCCCGAAGGCGACCATCATCTGCTGGCCTCCGCTCATCTGGCCCGCACGCTGGGATTTTCGCTCTTCTAACACCGGGAACATCTCGTAGACGTCCTCGAACCGCTGGGCGAGTACGTCGCTGTCGTCCGTGAGAAAGCCACCCATCCGCAGGTTCTCTTCGACCGTCATGTCGGGGAAGACGTTGCCCCCCTGGGGGAGCAGGACTGCACCCTGTTCGATGACGGTCCGCGGGTGGGCACCGGTTACGTCGGTTCCCTGAATCGAGAGACTCCCGCTCCAGACGTCGACGAGTCCGCAGATGGTCTTGAGGAGCGTCGATTTCCCCGAGCCGTTCGGGCCGATGATGCAGTTTACGCGGTCGGGTTCCACGTCGAGGGTGACGCCGTGGAGCACCTGATTCTCGCCGTAGCCCGCGTCCACGTTGTCGAGAGAGATGAGTGACATTTCACGCACCCCCGAGGTACGCTTCGCGGACGCGCTCGTCCGCCTGGATCTCGTCGAACGTCCCGGACATCACCTTGTGGCCGGCGTTCATCACGATGACGCGTTCGCAAAGTTCTCTGATGACGGTCATGTCGTGTTCGATGACGACGAGTGCCGTCCCTCGGTCGTTGATGCGTTGGATGTCGGCCATGATGTCGTCCATGAGCGCCGGATTGACGCCCGCCGCGGGTTCGTCTAACAGAATCAGGTCGGGTTCGAGCATCAACACGCGTGCGAGTTCGAGCAGTTTCTTCTGCCCACCGCTGAGTGCATCCGCCCGATTCTCGACGACTGCATCGAGGTTGAGTTCCGAGAGCAGTTCGCGAGCGCGTGCTTCCTGTTCAGCCGGACCCACGGGGACGTTCGGGACGAGCATGTTCTCGAAGACCGAAAGCCGGCCAAACGGCTTCGAAATCTGGAACGTGCGACCGATGCCGCGACTCGAAAGGTCGTGGGGTTTGCCTTTGGTCACGTCGTCGCCATCGAAGCGAATCGTGCCGCTCGTCGGCGACAGAAACCCCGTGATGAGGTTGAGCGTCGTGGATTTCCCCGCCCCGTTGGGCCCGATAAGGCCGACGAGTTCCCCATCGTGTATCTCGATGTTGAGGTCGTCTACGGCGGTGATACCGCCGAACGACTTGGTGAGGTTCGCCGTAGAGAGCAGGCTACTCACGGCGGCGACCCCCTCGCTGGTTCGTAGGCAGTTCGTGTGAAGCCATTAGTTCAGTAGAGACTCTCGTCGAACTCGTCTGCGGCGAGTTCTTCCGGCCAGACGAAGTTCAGTTCGCCGTCGACGACCTGGTAGCCGAGTGCGGACTGCGTTTCCGTCGAACCCCACGCAGCCTGGTGGTTGTCCTGGAAGTCGATGTACCCGGTGCCGCCCTTGATGGGGTCGTGGTCGATGACGGTGCTCGCCCACTCGTCGATGCTCGCGTTACGGAACGCCTCGAGGCTGTCGAAGGCTTTCGCGTACTCCGCGATGACCAGCACGTTCTGGAAGGAGAGCGCGGCACTGCCGGTGAACTGCATGTCGTACTGCTCGTCCCATGCAGAGAGCGCGCCGCGTTCTTCGAGCAGTTTGTCGACTCGACCGGCGTTCATCAGGGTAATCGCGCCGTCCGCCGCACTGCCGGCCGTCTCCCGGGCTTCGTCGATGGTGAGCCCGTAGTTGTGGAAGAAGTGCGTCTCCTCGAATCCAGTCTCTGCGAACTGCTTGGCCAGATTGCCCGACCCCGACGACGACGTCTGGACGCCCCAGACGATGTCCGGGTCGTTGTCCTTGATGCGAGAGAGCAGGGACGTGAAGTTCGTCTCATCGAGGCCCACTTCGTCTTCGGAGATGACCTCCCAGCCAATTTCAGCCATCTGTTCTTCCATCAGGTCCATGATGGACAGGCCGTAGGAGGTGTCCTCGCCGATGAGCGCGATGCGTTTTTTCTCGTACGGGAAGTAGCCGACTTCCTGTTCCTGAAGCTGCGAGATGAGCTGTTTCCAGCCGACTGCGTACGCCTCGGACGGCGGTGCCGTCTTGAACGCGTTCCACAGTTCGTTTTCGTTGATCTTCTCGACGATGGCGCTCGACACCGATTCGTCGATAATCTGAGGGACCTCGTGTTGGTTCGTCACCTCGACGGTGGTCAACGCGACGTCGCTGTGGAAGCCCCCGCCGACGATGTCGACGCCTTCTTCCTGGATGAGGCGGTTGACCTCGTTGCGTCCACTTGCCGGTTTCGACTCGGAGTCACCGAACGCGAGTTCGATGTCCTCGCCGTGGACGCCGCCGTCTTCATTGATTAAGTCTGCGGCCAACTTCGCTGCGTTCTGTTTCTGTTCACCGATGTTCGACGCGGGACCGGAGAATGGCCCGTAAAACCCGATTTTGAGCCCGCCGCTGCCACCGTCTCCGCCACCGAGTCCCCGAACACACCCTGCAAGTGACGCTGCCGCGATACCTGCACCCGTTGCCCGAAGGAACGCCCGCCGATTGCGTCCCCGATTATTGTTATCTCGTACCATAGTCGGAAATCAAACACCAGCTATTTAAGTTTTTTGAGAATGTTGGCCCACATTCAAAATCACTTAAACTTTCGAGATATAATCCAAAATAATCGTTTGGCGATGGACAATAGGTAAATAGCCAGAGTGTGAGGTGTTATCAAACATGGTGACTACCGATACCGAGCAGGATTCCTGCTTGGTCAACTGTGCTGTCATTAAATGGACTGCTTTGCAACGTGGCGTCGCCTCGGTGAGGGATGGGCTCTCAGTCCCCGACGGAACGCTAGTAATGGAGGGCGGTCAGCGCGTCGCCGCCGAGCGCGGGGGTCTGTGAGGATGGATGAGCGAGACATCGAGATTCTGAAGGTCCTGTTCGAACTCGGCGACCCGAGTCCGAAACAGATTGCCGCAGAGACGGGCGTTCCGAAATCGACGGTTCACTACCGACTTGGGAAGCTCCGGGAGGCTGGCATCCTGAAAAACGACCTCTACGACGTCGATTTGACGGAGGCGGGTCTCGGTATCACCGTCATCACCGAAGTGATGGCCGAGTACGAGGAGGATTATCAGAAGACCACCGGCGAAAAACTCGCGGCCATCGAGGGCGTCTCCGGCGTCTACTTCACGATGGGCGACACGGACTTCGTCGTTATCGCTCACCTGCCAAACAGCCAGTTCGTCAGTCGGCTGATTAACTCCTACGAAGCCGTCGACGGCGTGAGTCGAACGAGTTCGAAGTTCGTCATCACCACCATCAAAAACGAACCGAATCCCTTCAACAACTACAGCCTCGACACGCTTCAGAGCGTCGACCTCTCCACGTCGGGCGCATTCGACTGACGACCAAAGATTTTATTACACGTCTGTCTGTGGATTAATTTGCCCTGAATTCCGGTCTCCCGTTTTCTATCCCGTTTTTGTCCTGGGTCCAACATCCCAGTACGTGGGTTCAACATCCCAGTACGCAGTACGTTTAGAACGGTGGTTCTCTCATATTTCGAGTTGTCGGCGGCTGTTTACAGAACGGGATGCAATAGCAAGCTGATAGTTTGGATGGTTTTTTCAGTTTGTACAGTTTGTGAAGCTTGGAGAGTATGGCTGGTTTGTTTGTTCGACCATCGTTCGTTGGGCCGAGGATGTCGCACGGGCCGTCGCCCTGAAAACAGCGGAAATGGTGGTGTTCAGCCACGTGATTGCAGAACCGGCTCTCGAGGATGGGGTTGCACCGTTCACCCCGTCGCCAGCAGAAGATAGCGAATTTGGTTTGGACGTTTTGGATAGGTTTGAATCTGAGTGACAGGGTCGCTCAGATTGTAGCCCCGAGGGTTACTGTCTGCTCTCCTGGCGGGAAAACAGCGGAAATAGTGGTGTCGATTCGCACGTGGGAACGGCTATCGACGGTGTCTCAGAACGTGTTACTTCCGAACGGCTTCGTCGAGCGTTGGCTGATGGTACCGCTTGATACTCTCGTGGGTACCAACGAATTCGATGGTATCGGTGAGCGCAGAGAGCACCACCTGCAGGTCCTGTTTCAGCGAGTGTTCACGATACTTCCCGCCCGACATCCCCTCGTTCTTCTCGATCGAGGTGACGATTCCGAGCATCGAGAGGTCGGCGAGGTGGTCGCGCATCCGACGGCTGGTGAGCGGTTCCGTCGAAATTTGGTCACAAAGCTGTTCGTAGCGCGGGCGTATCTGACGCGACCGAACTGGGGTTTCGTCCTCTGCGTCGAGCGAAGCAAGCGCATAGAGAATGAGTCGTGCGTGCTGGGTGAGTTCCGAGACGCCGTCGACGATACGGTCGCGTTCTAATTTCTCGCGGGCGTCTTTGACGTGTTGGACGGTGATTTTCTCCGCTCCATCTTTTCGAGCGAGGTCCCCGGCTTCGAGCAAGAGGTCGAGGGCCTGGCGAGCGTCACCCGCGTCCTGTGCACCGTAGGCCGCACAGAGTGGAATGACGTCGTCTGAGAGAACGTCCGGGTGGAAGGCGACTTTTTCGCGCTGACGGAGCACTGACTGGAGTTCGTTCGCGTCGTACGGCGGGAAAGAGACTTCCTTCTCACAGAGCGACGACCGGACCTTCGCAGAGAGCGAATCACGGAACGACAGGTCGTTGCTGATACCGATGATGCCGATGCGCGAGTTCGTGAGGTACCCGTTACTTCGCGCGCGCGGAATCTGGTATAAGATTGAGTTGTCTCTGATGTGGTCTACCTCGTCTAAGACGAGCAAGATGGTTCCACCGAGGCTGTCGAGTTCGTCCCAGAGGTACGAGTACACCTGCGCCTGCGGATAGCCAGTGTTGCTGATGTGGTTCGCCGGGTCGCGAAGCGTGTTCACGAGTCGGACGGCGACCTGGTAACTCGAATTGAGCCCGTCGCAATTGACCTCGATGACGTTGAGCGTGACGTCCTCGTATCGCTCGACGTCGTTTCTGAGCTGTGAGAGGAGAAATCGGGTTGCCGCAGTCTTTCCGACCCCACTTTTCCCGTACAGGAAGATGTTCGACGGTGCTTCGCCGTTGATGACCGGTTGCAGCGCAGCGTGGAATTCCTCGAGTTCTTCGTCACGACCGACCAGCTCTTCGGGTGTGTACTCCTCAAGCAGCGCGTCACGGTTTTTGTAGAGGGAATCGTCCCGCTCGAAGCTGAAGGATGTCACGTTGCCATACTGTTCGATAACAGCGTACATAAAACTATGGCGTCCGTTGTTTCCGCTGTCGGATTCGTTTATATATGGAGGAGGACCAGCGTTTCCGAAGTCATTGTTTATTTATAAACTCACTCCCCACCGTTTCCGCTGTTTGATTTCCACAGGACGCGAATGTGTACTCAGACCAGCCGGATGGTTCGAGTCGGACGGTTCGAGGCGGATTTTTCGAGCGTAACTCTGTGAAGCAACACCACAATTTCCGTTGTTTCATCGAGTCAGCGTCCTGTATTTTCACGCGAATTGATTGAATCAACCGCTCGGTCGACGAAGGCTGTTCGAGGAGTGGAGCGCAAAAATTGATGGTTCGACAATCCCGTCTTACCAAACATTCGAACGTCAATATTCTCATCTGTTTGGTAAGACGCTCGGTCGACAACTGGAAGCTGAAAGACCTCCAGGACAGTTGCTCGGTGTGTGAACATCGAAATACAGGACAATCACGAGTGAGAGAGGGTTCAGGATACGGTATGAGGGAGCGTGCAGGATAGCGAATGGGAGATGTGTGAGTGTGGAATCGAGGATAAGCGAGGTTCAATTGGAATTGGTGAAGTTTGGTTGAGGTTGGAGAGGTTGGGGTGAAGTTGGATGGATTTGACCGGTATTGCCATGGTAATCCAACGCTCGAAAACAACGGAAATGGTGGTGTCGGATTGTTCGGAGCGGAGTACGATGGGCTGTCGTGGTCGAGAACGGTGGCTAGGTAACCTGGAATATGGAGTCGAACCAGAGAAACAACTGAAGTAGCGTGAAAAATGAAACAAGGAAGGAATTAGCACCGGACAAAGCGAGTTAGACGGGAGGAGGGAACGTGTACACCGCCGTTTCCGCTGTTTCGTTTGATTGGTTTTTTATAAGGTGTTGTGGGAGTGGTGTTTCCGATGTTTGTTTTAATATAAAGACCCTCCCACCCCACTATTTCCGCTGTTATCTTGGAGAAGGGAGAGGGGGTTGTGAGCGGGGACCTTTCTAAGAGCGATAGTTTTATAACACAAAACATCCAACCACAACTGTGGTAGGGAACTAACAACTTATTTAATTAATAAATTAGTTGTGTGTTTAGTAAGTTAAGCTAGACACTAGCTAGGGTTCGTCTAGTTGGCTAGTGATGTTCGATCAGCTGTTGGGGATTTCTTTTCCGTGCCGTCTCGTTTCACCTCTCGATCTTCCGTCTTCAGTCCCCTTCCTCTTCCCACCCACTCTCTCACAAAAAGACAGCGGAAATAGTGGGGTGGGAGGGTCTCCCACCACCACAATCCCGAGTCCGTTCCTCAGTCTCGACAGAAACAGCGGAAATGGTGGTGTGAGTGGGTCAAATTTGCATCATTCCTGCCCCCGATTTCTACATCATCTTTCAGTATAGTCTCTTGATTTGTTCGGTAAACTCCACACCACTGTTTCCGTTGTCTTTCGTGCGTCAGACACCGGTGTTTCCGTTGTTTCGTATTCTGGTTTTCCATCCCATCACTCTCTGTTCTCGTACGCTGTCACCGTACAACTCCTGTCGCCCGGAACTCCGTCTGTTTGCGGGGACCTTCACTACCAGCAAGGAGGGTGGAATGTGCATACAATAATGGGCCACGACCTCATCCATGTTAATTGTGTACAATGAGCACGATCCAGTCCGTAGAAACGAGACATTGCAACGCCGGCTGGCGCAACTATCACTTCGTTCGGGTAACCACCACAGAGGGGGTGGTGGGGTGGAGTGAATACGACGAGAATCTGGGTGCCACGGGTATCACCACGATAATCGAGGACATGGCCGACGTGGTCGTCGGCAAATCGGTGATGGCAATCGAGCGCATCCGAGCGAAGCTCATCCCTCGAGTGCGACAATCCTATACCGGCGTCGGGGCGATGGCGCTTGGCGCGATTGAGAACGCGCTCTTAGACGCGAAGGCGAAAGAACTCGGTGTCCCCTGTGTAGACCTGCTGGGTGGGGCGGTTCGCGACGAAATTCCGGTTTATTGGTCGCACTGTGGAACGTACCGCATCAACTATCCAGAGTATTATGACCCGGTAGAGAGCCTTGAGGACGTGCGAGCACTCGGTGAGGAGGTGCGCGACAGTCAGTTCACGGCACTGAAGACGAACATCTTCGACTTCCGTGGCGACGAACCCCAGGGGTGGCGACCCGGATTCGGTGGGCCGTTCCATCCGTCGCTGACCATCGAGGCCGACCAATTGGCAGCCCAGAGAGATTACCTCGAAGCGCTCCACGAGGGTGCCGGTCCCGACGTGGACATCCTTCTCGACCTCAACTACAACATGAAACCAGAGGGCTACATCCGGCTGCTCCGGGAACTCGCCGACTTCGACTTGTTCTGGGTCGAAATCGATATGCCGGATGCGAAGGCGCTCGCTGACGTCCGGCGGGCGAGTCCACATCCCATCAGTTCCTGTGAGGCACTGGTCCCTCACGAGTCGTTCGTGTCGTTCTTCCGGGAGCAGTCGATGGACGTGGTCATCATCGACGCACTTTGGAACGGGATTCAGCAATCCACGAAAATTGCATCGATGGCCGACGCTCACCAGTATCACGTCGCACCCCACAACTACTACGGCCATCTCGCGACGTTCATGAACGCGCACCTCGCGGCCGCCATCCCCAATCTTAGAATCATGGAAACCGATATCGACCGCCTCGCCTGGGACGTTGACCTGTTCACCACCGCACCGACGTATCGCGACGGGAAGCTACAGCTTTCGACCGAACCAGGGTGGGGCTGTGAACCAGACGAGTCCGCGCTGGAGGAACACCCACCAGGTACCTGAACCTTTACCACTACTGAACCTCTATCCCTGCCCGAACCTCAACTTATCGCGACCAATCCAAAAACTGTTCTTCCACACCCGCTCCACACTTCATATCTCGACATATGGTTTATCAAACGACCAGGCGCTGTCTTGCACACAGCCAACACCACTGTTTCCGCTGTTATTCCGAAGAAACTGCCCCTCTGTAGTCCCAATGGAGCGAATCTCCGCGTCTCGTGACGACGTACTTGTACGGACCGTGAAGGTGACCGCGCGTACAGCGACATCCAGACTTTCCGCAGGTGACCTTCTTGATGACGACCGTCCCGCTTTGCTCCTGAGAAACCTCGACTAACTCATCGTCCGCAGCGTCCAACTGTGTCGTCTCGGTGACGGGCTTCGCTGCAAGCCACCCGATTCGGGCCTCACAGTACTCGACAATCTTTTCGAGAGAGTTGCGATCCTGGCGGTCGAGTCCCTCGCGGATGTAGGTCGGAATCTCCTCAGGTGCGTCTGGTGGTTCGTTCGCCATCTTACCTAACATTTCGAATCGACAGCCCATCATTGTTTGGTAAGATACGATATGCCCACTGGAACCATCCCTACCGTATTCGGCTCGACCACTGAGAAAATCTGGACCGTACAACGCGTCTGAGAAGGAAAAAATCGCTCGCACAGTCGAGGCGTATCAAACGCCCAATCTCGCTTTGTTCGCTTGGCTGGTTGGGTTGGCTTGGGCGGCTGAACTTTGCAGGATGTGCAACTTCGATGTACTGTCTCGTCCTTTTCGAATAGTTTGCTCAGTTTGTATTGTTTGTCCCGCTTGGATAGTTTGTATGTCTGTGATAGCTTAGGCACTCTCATATCTGGAACCAGACTTTCGGCACTCGGTCCTCGAATCATTTCGCCGTACTCCCCACTCTTAGACGCTCAAAATGGGTTTTTCGCCATGTTTGTGAGTTTGGGGCAGCACCTTCCGTCTGACATACCTTTATATCATTTGGATATACAAACCAGTTTGTATGAGCAACCCGGCCAAACTCTGCGTCTCAAATCAAAAAGGCGGTGTGGGCAAGACGACCGTGGCTATCAACGTCGCGGGCGCGCTGAACCACCGCGGCCACGACGTCCTGTTCGTGGACTTAGACCCACAGGGGAACGCGACCGAGAATCTCGGCCTGATGGAGGCTTACGAGGACGAACCACCGACGCTCTTCGACTGCCTCACTAACCCAGAACAGCGCGAGGTCATCAACGACATCATCCGCGAGCACCCGGAGATGGACGTCATCCCGTCGAACATCGACATGACGGCCGCAGAGCCGGAGCTCACCCTGTCGCGACGAAGTGGCGAGCAGTTAGACCTCCTGCTCGAGGCCGTAGAGGAGGACTACGACTACATCATCGTCGACTGCCCGCCGAACCTCGGCAACCTGATGGACAACGCCCTCTACGCCACGCAGAACGTCCTCATCCCGGCGCTCGCAGAGTCCACGAGCAAGCGGGCGTTCGAACTCCTGTTCGACCACGTCGAAGCGCTCGAACTCGACTACGAAATCGACATCGTCGAACGCGGCGTCGTCATCAACCGCATCGACGTGCGCAAGAACCAGGCAAACGAGATGGTCGAGTGGATCAACGCCGCGTTCCCGGACATCCCGGTTTACGAGGTCCGCGAGCGGGCAGACGTCCAGAAGGCGCTCGAATCCGGTGTCTCGCTCATCGAGTACAACCCTGAGAGCGACATGTTCGACGCATTCCTCGCCGTCGCAGAGGGTCTCGACGAAGAGTATGGCTTCGTGGAGGTCAAAGCATGAGCGATGACAGCCGGGCGAACCGACTCAGGACGCGGCGCAGAGCGGCCAAAGAGCGAGTTCAGACGGTCGAACCGGACGAAGAGGGCGAAACGGACGACGCCGCAAATCAGTCCGAACCGGCCGAACCGTCAAAACCGGACGAGACGGCTGTCCCCGAACAGAGTTCGGTGAAGGAAGAACAGGTTGGGACCTACATGTACCTTCCAGAGAGTCAGAAGAAGGAACTCGAACGGGTGTACACAGTAGCGAAGGCGCAGTACGAATACGAGTTCGATGCGGACTTCGAGAAGAACCGCCATTTCTTCCCGCTGCTTATCCAGTATGGCATCGAGACGCTCGATGGGGCGTCTGCGGCAGATATCAAGGCGCTGCTCGAAGACCTCTAAATCGGCTCGAAGAATTCTACCGCCTGTTCGAAAAACGTTGAGATCGGCTCACTGCATGTAGCCGAGGTCAGCCAACCGCTCTTCTACGTCGGCTTCCTCCTGGTCGCTCACCGCGGCTTCGGCCTGTTCGTCGTACTCCGGATACGTCTCCGAACCGACGTCGGGGACGACGGGAATTACGGTGCCGTCCATTCGGTCGCTGTAGGGGACGCCCAGCGCGGACATGATGGTCGGAGCCACGTCGAAGAGGTGGGCCCGGGCGGGCATGGCGTCGACGTCGATTCCCGCACCTTTCGCGGCGACGATACCGTCCATCTTGTGATTCCACGGTTCGGTCGGCGGAGCGAAGTAGTCTCCGAGCAACTGGGCGGACAGGAAATGACCCATGTCGTTCGGAATCGTCACGATGTCGGGGGCGTTGTCCGCGTTCTTCCCGTGGAAGTACTTCTCTCGGGGCGCGACTTCGCCGAAGACAGGTTCGTCGTCTGGGGTTCTGACCGCACTGAGTTTCTCGATTAACTCTTCGCGCACCTCGTCGTAGTTTTCCTGTGGGACGACGCCGGCTGGGTCCCTGCCTTCCAGGTTGATGCGGACGCCAAGCTCGGTGCGAGCGCGCATGTATGCAGTCGATTTCGGGAAGTCGACCTGTTCGTTCGCGGTCCGGGCGACGTTCTTCGGGGCGTACTGTTTTGCGATTTCCGCGAGGCCGACCTTTTCAAGGCCGGCACGAATCTTCGAGGCGGTGAGGCCGAATCTCGCGACGGTCGCCGCGGCGCGTTCAAGGGTGTTTGGCTCCCACGTCCGGGTGTCTTTGCCAGAGCGCAGTTCCTCCTGAATCGGATTCCACGACGGCATCCCCTTGCCGCCCTTCCGCGATTTCACGTAGCCCTCGTCGCGCAGGAACTCGTTTACGCGGAACTCGTACTTGTCGTAGGGACCCATCCCGTGGTCGCTCGCGATGAACACAGTGTTCGGTTCACACGCCTCGAGAACCTTGCCAATCTGGCGGTCGGTCTCCTCGTAGACGGTTCGGACCTTGTCCCAGTCGCCTTCGAATTCGTGGAAGACGGTGTCCGGTTTCTGGAACTGGACGAAGCCAAAGTCGGGTTCGTGCTTGTCTGCGAGGTAGCGAAACGCCTCGCCGCGCATCCGGACGAGTGAAGTGTACTCTTCCATCTTCTGCGCGTCGCTAAAGGTAGAATCGTCGCGCGCGTAGGATGGATAGACTTTGTACTCGCCGATGGCGTCTCGTACCTCGTCGAGCAGTCCCTCTGGGTGACACTTCGGGTTCTCCGGCCCGATGAATCCAGGAATGAGCGCCCCGTCGAATTCCTCTGGCGGGTGGGTCACCGGAACGTTGACCACGACGCTGCTCTTTTCGTGCTGGTCGAGGAGCGACCAGAGTGACAGCTCTTCTACATCTGTTCCGCTGACCACGCGGAAGTCGTAACCGTCGTAGGTGACGAAGCCACAGACGCCGTGCTTTCCGGGGTTGACGCCGGTGTACATCGACGGCCAGGCGCTCGGAGTCCAGGGTGGAATCTGTGATTCGAGCGGTGCTGCGGCCCCTTCCTCACAGATAGATTGTATGTTCGGAATGACGTCATCCTCGTACAACCGCTCGAATACGGGGAGACATCCAGCATCGATACCGATCAACAGGACATCTACGTTGCCCGTCATCAGTTCCCACCGAGAATATGTCTCAAAACAGACGTTTTTCCGCCGCCCCTCTGGCGGAAAGCCCTTCCCAGTTTTTCGACGCGTTCCATATCCATTGGAGTTCAGTACTGATTCTACTTATTTTACTATGGTATGCATAAGTCCAGTGGCCGTCGCCGCAATATGCTGGTTTGGCGAATGAGGCGGCACCGGTTGCCGGTTCGGACTGATACATTTGTGAACTGTCCCGTGGGCTCGTAGACACCACCACTCATTGATGGTCGGGATCGCCCACGACCCCCGAACTTATCGGGACCGCCCGTGACCGTAAGATGTGAACTCCATGTCAGGAACTTCTATCTACGACGACCTCGGCGTCCCCCGTGTCGTAAACGCCACTGGCACGAAAACGCGCATCGGCGGCAGCCGAATTCGCCCGGAGGCAGTTGAGGCGATGGCCCGTGCCGCCGAAGACTTCGTTCGCATCTCGGATTTGCAAGCCCGAGCGAGTACGCTCATCCAGGAGTGTACGAATGCGGAGGCGGGATACGTCGCGAGCGGCGCGTCTGCGGCGATGTTGCTCGGCGCGGCGGCCTGTATCGCAGGCGACGACCTCGGCGTCATGGCCCAGCTCCCGGACACGACGGGTGTTGCCGACGAAATCGTGATGCCGCGCACCCATCGAACCGGCTACGACCACGCGCTCCGGGCTGCTGGGGCGACCATCGTGGACGTCGGGACGAACGACCACTACCTGGGGACGGGGGCTGCGAATACCGAACCGTGGGAAATCGAAGCCGCCATCGGTGAGGACACTGCTGCGGTCGCCTACGTCCAGAAGGAGTACACCACGCCAGACCTCGAAACGGTGGTCGAAATCGCTCACGACCACGATGTGCCGGTCATCGTGGACGCAGCGGCCGAACTCCCGCCAAAGCGCAACCTCTCGCGGTTCGTCGACCTCGGGGCGGACCTGGTCGTCTTCAGTGGGGGGAAGGCGATTCGCGGCCCGCAGTCGACAGGCATCCTCGCTGGTCGGGCAGCCCTCATCGAATCGGCTGCCCTCCAACACCTGGACATGCATGCCGCAGCCGAAGTCTGGGAACCGCCAACTGACTTGATAAACCGTATGAAACTATACGGAGTCCCACGCCAGGGAATCGGGCGCTCGCTCAAAGTTGGGAAGGAGGAACTCGTCGGACTCATTCGGGCGCTAGAGCTGTTCATGGAGGAGGACACGGCCGAACTCCAACGGGAGTGGAACGCCCGCATCGACATCTTCACCGAGACCCTCGACACCCTCGACGGTGTTACCTACGAGGTGACTGGCGGGCAGAAAGTGGCCGTCGCCCCCGAAATTCTCGTTACTGTCGATGCCTCGAGTGCGGAAACGGACGCCACAGACCTTGTAAGCGCGCTCCGTCGTGAAACGCCGCGAATTTTCGTCGGCGCTGACTCCCTTGCCGACGCCGCGTTCACCATCAATCCGATGTGTCTCACGGACGAGGAGGCCGAATACGTCGCAGACCGCCTCTCTCACCACCTCTGAGAGTCAATCTGGCGACGCACACCGACGCATTCGATTCCGGTCGCGCGAGGACTGCCCTCTCGGGGTGGTGACCATCCGGTTTGACACCCCGAAGGTTCTCACTGGCATGGACCCTTCACTACCTTCGAGAATTGTGCTATTAATACACTCCTCTCGTGTTTTCACATCAATTCTCGAACCAGGCAAGAGTGACACACTATCCGCATGTTAAATAATTTTCATTCGCTTCTGTTCTCGATTCTTCGAAAAACCTCCGTCATGTCTAAGTTTGGCTCAACGTCAACACGACGAAAACTGGTCTTTCACGTTCTCCTCATTTTCTGAACTGACAATCAGTCCGTGTCAACAACGACAACTCTGTTGTGTGTTGTTGGCCATATTCTATGCTACTCGCCGAGGAACTGTCTGGCCGATTTGTGCAGCGACGAGAACCCCTCTGCGTACCCCGCGCCGTGAACGCGGCCAAAGGTCCGTGCACTTGCCCGTGTGTCCTCTACGAGCCCCTCGAACTCGGCGTCGATGCCACCGTGGGCGGCGAGCCACTCGACCTGCGATTCGTGCTCGAGAATCGCCTCTTCCTTCTGGGATTGAAACTCGGTGATGTCCACGGCGACGTCGGGTTCGAACGACGAGGTTGGCTTGCCGAAGTAGTAGACGTTGTCCGGTTCCCACGGGTCGTGGTCCGTCTCGACCAATGGTAACGCCGCCATGTAGTAGGCGTCGGTGACGAGGCGCGACGTCGCGCGGTGGTCTGGGTGCATGTCGTCGCGAAAGTGGGTGAGGACGAGGTCCGGGCGGTGCTCGCGAATCGTCTCGACCATGCGAAGTCGATTTTCGAGCGAGTAGGTCACCCGCCCGTCTTCGAATCCGAGGAAGGTTGCGCTTGCGCCGAGCGTCTCCGCGGCCGCGAGCGCCTCCGCTTCGCGCGTTTCCGCAACTTCAGCCTCCGTCGTGTCGAACCCGCCGTACTCTCCCCGCGTCATGTAGGCGATGGTAACCTCGTCGCCGCGGGCAGCGTGTTTCGCGAGGGTTCCTCCACAGAAGATGTCCGCATCGTCTGGATGCGCAACTATCGCTAACAGGTGCATGCGTTTGCATCACCCAACGGCGTATTAAGCGTTGTTCCGCCTCGCTCGCCGAAACAATAATCTACCACACTCCCGTCGGTGTCAGTGGAGTTGAAGGACTATCAAGACAGCACTGGCGCTTCCAGCGAAGCGTGACGAGCGGTGGGACCTCGCCGCAGAAATCGGCGTCGAACAGGCAGTCATCCATCCCTACATGAGTCAGGTCGAAAACGGACGACGCGGCGACACGCCGTGGGAGTTCGACGACCTCCTCCGGCTGAAAAATTCGTTCGAGGAGACCGGCCTCGACGTGGGCGTCATCGAGGCGGGGACGCCGCTCACGGACACGACGCGGCTCGGCCTCGACGGGCGCGACGAGGAAATCGACCGCTTCTGTGAGTTCGTCGAGACGATGGGGCAACTCGACATTCCCATTCTCTGTTACAGTTGGATGACCCACTTCTGGTGGCTTCGCACGACGACGACCTTCCCGACCCGCGGCGGGTCGTGGACCACCGCCTACGATCACGAACAGATGCAACGTGGCCCGCCGGTTCCCTACGACGGCGTCACCGAGGAGGACCTCTGGGAGAACCTCGAATACTTCCTCGAACGTGCCGTCCCCGTCGCGGAGGACGCGGGCGTGCGTCTCTCGATGCACCCCGACGACCCGCCGCTCAGCCCCGTCCGTGGGATGCCCCGCATCATGACGAGCGTCGAGGCGTACGACCGCATGCTCGACATCTACCCGAGCGAGGCGAACAGCGTGAACTTCTGTCAGGGGAACTTCGTCGCCATGGGCGCGGACATCCCAGAGACGATTCGCCACTTCGGCGACGACATCTCGTTCGTCCACTTCCGCGACATCAAGGGCGACGCAGAGACCCTCGTCGAGGTCTGGCAGGACGACGGCCCGACGAACATGCACGCGGCGATGGAGGCCTACCGCGACATCGGATTCGACGGCCCAGCTCGTCCGGACCACGTCCCAACGATGTCCGGTGAAAAGAACGAGTCCGCTGGCTACGAGTCGAAGGGTCGGCTGTTCGCCATCGGCTACATGAAAGGCTTGATCGAAGCGACGTACTGACCGGGTACAATCGTCCCCGTACGTCCGCTTTCGACCGTTCAGTTCTGGGATTCGACGTAGTTCGTGAGCGTGCCGACGCCCTCGAACTCGACTTCGACCACGTCACCGTCTGCGAGCGGGCCGGGGCCAAACGGCGTCCCTGTCGCGATGACGTCGCCGGGTTCGAGCGTGATGAGTTTGGTTATCTCCGCGATGAGTTCCGGGACGGTGAAGATGAGCATGTCGCGGGTCGTCTCCTGTTTCACTTCACCGTTCTGTCGCAACTGGAGGCGGGCGTCCGCGGGCACCTCGTCGGGCGTGGCGAGCACCGGCCCCATCGGCAGCGAGGAATCGAACGCCTTCCCGCGCACCCAGTTTTGCTCCGCCCGCTGGTCGTCGCGATTCGAGATGTCGTTTACGCAGGTAAAGCCCCGCACGTAGTCCATCGCCTCGTCTTCGCTCACGGCCTTGCACTGTTTGTCGATGACGACGGCGAACTCCGCCTCGAAGTGAACCGTCTCCTTGCCGGGCGGCAGTTCGACGACGTCCTCGTGGCCGGCGACGGTGTTCGGCCCCTTGAGGAAGAAGTCAGGGCGCGCTGGCATATCGCGGCCACTCTCGTCGCGGTGGTCCTGATAGCCGCCTGCCTGACAGACGATTTTCGTCGGTTCACAGGGGGGCAGAATGTCTACCGACTCGGGGTCGTACTCTCTGCTCGCGGTTCGAATGCCGTGGTCGGTCCACTCGCCAGTCCGAACGTGACCGGTGTGGTCACGAAATCTCACTGTTCGCATCTCAACTGAGTATCACGTAGGACGGTCAATACTCTTTGGGTGGGCTGGAAAAATTCGCGTGGCCGAATTACCAGCTCGTCTCGGTCAGGATGCCTTCCTCGTCCGCGCCGACGTCGTAGTACCAGACCTCGGCGGTTCGGTTCTCGGTATCGACGTTCATCCAGCGCACGTCGCCGCCGTAATCGGCTTCCTCGGACATGTGGCTCAGGTGGCGTGCGAGGACGAATTCGATGCCGTTTTCGACCTTGCTCCCGCGGCCGTGGTCGTAGTAGTAGTGGCCGGTGTTGACAAGCACGGTGTTGCCCCGGGCGAGCACGCTCTGGACCGCCTGGTAGTTGAGGACGAAGAAGTACGGCTTCGATTTCGTCTCCCAGTTGTCGTCCAGTTCGGTGTGCTTACACAGCGGCGCGTGGCAGAACACGAACGTCGGAATCTCGGGGTCTTCGTCCATGAGCCGTTCGAGCATGGAGATTTGCGGGGCCGTCACGAAGTTCTGAATCTCCGTGAGTGGGTGGTAGCCCTCGTGGGGGTTGGAATCGAGGAAGACGTATCGCGCCCCATCCGCCTCGAAGTGGAACCAGAGCGGGAACTCGTCTTCGGGGAAGTGTTTTCGGTAGGCGCTCATCGGTCGCTCGTTGTTCCCGCGGATGACGTAGTAGTCGCTCTCCAGTTTGTCGTCCAACAGTTCCTTCGCCCGCCCGAACTCACTGGGGTAGAAGGCGTCGTCGGGGTCGCCGTGCCACTCGCCCCACTCGGTCTCTTCCTCCCATGGCGAGAGCAGTCGCAGGTCGCCACCGGCAAGCGTCCAGTCGACGCCCACCTCGTTCAGTTTCTCGATGGCGGCGTGTTGGACGCGCTCGTCTTCGTACTCGTACCGCCCGATACAGATGTGCAGGTCGTAGAGGAGGCCAATCGTCTGCATCGTCACTCACTCCAGAGGTGGACGCCGGTTCCCTGGTCGAGGTAGCCGATTCCGTCCTCGACCTTCGCCGAGAGGACGTACCCGCCGTACATCTCGCGGCCGATGAACGAGTGCTCTCTGTAATCGCGGCGATCCGGCGTGAACTCCACCATCGGCGTCATGAACGGTTCGTCCGCGACGTTCGTGAGCGTAATCGTCGTCTCGTACTCGTCGCCTTCGAGGTGGAGCGGTTCGAGTCGCAGCGAGAGCGTCCCTCCACCTTCGACCCGCGCTCGCCCCCTGACACCGGCGTAAATCTTGGTGTACTCGATGGGGCCGAGAAAGTGATTCACCGTGAGGTTGCGCTGGAGTTGCACCCACGACGATTCTGTAACCTCCCAATCGACGTTCCCCGGTTCGGTCTGCCCCGGCGCGGGGCCGAGGGGCCAGGAGGTGATGAGTTCCGGACCGCCGTGTCGGGGCTGGTAATCCCGGGAGAGCAACCCGCTCTCTGATTGTGGGACCGGGTCGCGCCGGGCGACCAATCGGTTGGCAGAACTCTTCGGGTCTTGGCGCGCTCGCCGGTCGGCGCGCTCAGGCTGCGTGTCACTAACAGGACCATCTCGCATGGGTGAGAATCATGTGCCGTGGTAGTAAGTGTTACTCCGTCCAACCTTCCGCGATGCGAACCGTTACAAACTGCTGCTGAGAACGCGGTGATATGGTCCCCTCCCGACTCACGCGCCGGACGCTGCTCGCCGCCGGGTCGCTCGCCTGCACGGCAGGTTGTCTCGGTAGCCTGACCACCAGTTCGCAGGGCGCGACGCTCGGCGAACTGCACGTCCAGAACATGGACGACGAGGCCCACGACTACCGCCTCGTCGTCGAGCGCGACGACGAGCAGGTCGCCACCGAATCGTTAACGCTCGATGCAGAGACGAAGCAGGTTGTCGAACCCGCCTGGTCCGCAGACCCGGCGACGTACCTCGTTAGCGTTTCAACCGGCGACGCGACTTTGACGGCAGACTACACCGGGGACGACGCTCACGAAGCTGGCTGTACAATCGAATTCGTCACGACCGCGCCCGACGGCGAGACGGGCATCGCGTCGGGTTCCTCGACCGAGGGTCCGGGTGCGTGTCCACAATAGACGGTCGTTTTTCACAACGGTGTTCACGCATCCGACACGCCAACGTTTAACTCGGGATGCCCCGACTGGTGGGACATGCGCGAGGAATTCTGGGATTTCGTCTGTGGGAATCCTGCGCTCTGGCAGGTTGCCTTCACGATAAGCGTCGTCTTACTCGTCTTGCTCGCCGTCTCGCTCGCCCTCGTCGAACCCGACTCTGCGAGTTACTACGTCAGCATGCTGAACGTCGCGCTCGTCGTGCCGCTGGTGGCGGTGTCGGGCTACATGCTGCGCCGGTGTCGAAGTCGCGAATTCTGACCGCGTTCGAAACGCCCGCCCTCAATCGGACTGCGTTTCTGCGGGCGCGTCGAGTTCCGTCTCCGCTGGGAGTGGTTCGCTATTCCAGTACTCGTGGTCATCTTCGACCCGGAAGCACGCCGCCTGCTGGTTCGGCGCGTCGGGGCTGTCGCTGAGCGCCGGCGACTGGCGGGTGCAAATCTCCCGCGCTTCCGGACACCGCGTGTGGAACCGACAGCCACTCGGCGGGTTCACCGGGTCAGGAATGTCGATTTTCCGCATCGGCAGCTCGCCCGTGGCGACGTTGTCCGGGTCGAGCGTCGGCGAAGCCCACCGCAGCGCCTTGGTGTACGGGTGTTGTGGGTTGTTCAGAATTTGTTCGGGCGGCCCGATTTCGACGAGTCGTCCGAGGTACATGATGCCGATGCGCCCGCCGGCTTTCTCCACGATGTAGCGGGCGTTCGAGAGGTCGTGGGCGATGAACAGGAACGACGTGTTGAAGTGGAGTTGGAGGTCGAGCATGAGGTTCATCATGTCCACCCGGAGGGACACGTCGAGCGCTGAGACGGCCTCGTCCGCGAGAATCACGTCGGGATTCATGAGCAGTGCTCGGATGAGTGCGACGCGCTGTTTCTCCCCGCCCGAGAGCTGGTGTGGGTAGCGGTTCGCGTAGTCCTGTGGCGGGCTCATGCCGACGGTTTCGAGCATCCCGAGGATGCGCACTTCACGGTCCTCGTGGTTCAGGTCCCGGTGCCACCGCTTCAGCGGTTCTTCGAGACTTTTCTTGACCTTCCGGTAGGGGTTGAGCGAACTTCCCGGGTCCTGATGGACGATTTGCAGGGCTCTGCGGATGTCCACGTGCGGAATCTCCACGTCGCCCGTGCGGTCTTTGGCCTGCCAGACGTCCTGGCCGCGATATTTGACCGCCCCGCCAGTCGGTCGCTGAAGGCCAATCGCCGTCTTCCCGAGCGTGGTTTTCCCACAGCCGGATTCGCCGACGAGCGCGACCACGTCCTCCTCGTAAATGTCCAGTGAGACGCCATCGACGGCCTTCACCGTCGCCGGGTCGGTGAACGCGCTCAGGAAGCCGCGTTCTTTCTCGAAGTGGACTTCGACGTCTTCGAGCGAGAGGACAGGTTGGTCGGTGCTCATTTGCTTCCCTCCGGATTCGCTGCAAGACTCAGTGGAATCTCTTCGCGTGCTTCCTCCCAGTAGAAGCAGGTGGCGACGTGGTCAGAAGTCACCGACTGGTACGACGGGTTCTGTTCGCGGCACTTCGCGGTTGCGAGTTCACACCGCGGGTTGTACGAACACCCGACGGGGACGTTTACCGGGTCCGGACTCGACCCCTCGATGGCGCGCATCTGGTCGATTGGCGCGTCGAGATTCGGCGTCGAATTCAGCAGCGCCCGCGTGTAGGGGTGGGCCGCGTTACGGACGATATCGTCGGTCGGTCCGGCTTCACAGAACTCGAAGGCGTACATCACCGCGAGACGGTCCGCGAGTTCTGCGACCAACGGCAGGTCGTGGGTGATGAAGATGATGGTCAATTCGTACTTCTGCTGGACTTCCTGGAGCAGTTTCAGAATCGACCGCTGCATGAGCAGGTCGAGGGCGGCGGTGGGTTCGTCCATCACCAGCACCTCGGGGTCGAGGACGAGACTCAGGGCGATGAGAGTTCGCTGTTGCATCCCACCCGAGAGTTCGTGGGGATACGAATCGAGGACGCGCTCCGGGTCGAGATAGAGGTCAGCGAGCAGGTCGTGGGCCCGCTCCATCCCCTCGCTCTGGTCTGCGTTGTGGGCTTTGAGCGTCTCTTTGAAGTGCGCCCGAATGCTGATGGTGGGGTTGAACGAACTCATCGCCCCCTGGAACACCATCGAGACTTGTTCCCAGCGGAACTTCTTCAGCTCTTTCGGGGAGAAGTTGAGCACGTCAATCGGGTCGCCGGATTCGGGGTAGTACGTAATTTCGCCGGTCAGCACGCCGGGTTCGACGACGGCGTCTAACAGGGCGGCGGCGAACATCGATTTTCCCGATCCCGACTCGCCGACGATGCCGAGGATTTCCTCTCTGTGGATGTCGAACGAGACGTCGTCCAGAACTTTGGATTTGCCGCGGTCCATATCGAACGAGACGCTCGCGTTGCGCACTTCGAGGATTGTGTCTCGCGTGCGGTCGTGTGTCGCGTGGGTTTGGTCATTCAGATTCATGGGCAGTAGGTGCGGGGAGTGAGTTCGTGATGATACGGAAATTCAACCGGGATTGTATATAGGTTTTCACCCGACACGGTTACCCCCACTCCACGCCAGCCACCGCACGAACGTCGCCGTCTGCGAGCAGCGACTGGTCTGATTCATAGGTCATCCGGGAGAACTCCCGTATTGGGGCGAGTCCGTGGGCATCGAGTCGGGACCGAATCGTGGCTTCGGGAAGCGTATCGATGATGATTCGCGGGTCCGCGAGAATCGACGTGACCTGATTCAACAGCGCAGAGAAGGAATCTGCGTCCGGTGCGACGACGGGACCGACCTGCGGATGGACCTTGCCGGGGCGAAGAATGGCGTAGGCGGCCAACTCACCCGGTTGGTCGTACACGCCGATTCCCGAGACGCCGATTCCAGAGAGCAGCGAGGAGAGCAGTGCGCTGCGGTCGATACCGAGGTGTTCCTCGTCGAGTTCGTAGAGGTCTGCAATCTGTGCCGGTGAGAGAATCGTCGCGTCGTGGGGGGTCTCTACCGTCCCCAGGTTGCCGTGCCAGCGTTCGATTGTGGCGGTCTCTCGAAAGCCAAACTGCCGGAACACATCTGCACCCGCGTCGTTCGTGTCGAGACCGATGCTGTTGGTCCCGCTATCGAGGGCGTGTTCGAGGCCGCGTTCGAATAGCGCCGTGCCGTAGCCGTTCGCCTGGTGGGATTCGTCAACCAGAACCATCCCAATCCAACTGAGTTCGTCGGCGTAGGTGACGACGCAGGTCGTACCGACCAATTCCCCGTCCGTCCGCCCACAGAAACATCCATCGGGGGAGAGCGCCAACAATCGTTCCCAGTCCGTTTGTACCTGATTCCAGCCAGCACTCGCAGAGAGCCGATGGCTGGCCTGAATATCGGCGCTCCGAAGCCTGGTAATCTCTAACATAGGTTCACTTCTCCGCGATAGTAACTAAAACTATCGACGCTCAAACCCGTTCGCTCGGCCAGACGAAATAGGTGAGCGGGCACGCCGCTTCGAGCAGCGGAGACCGCCGCCGCACTGTCGCACCCTGTGACGGTTCGCCGAACAGCACCGTCGTCAGTTTGCGCCGCCCGAGCGTGATGTCGGGGTCGTCAGTCTGCGAGATAGAAAGCGCACCCTCGTACTGCAACTCGACGCCCTCTTCGCCCTCGATGGCGAGGCTCACGGTCTCCGGTTCGACGTCGTGACGGGAGAGGCGAGCTGTCATCTGTGGCTGAAATGCCGCGAGCACCGCCCCGAGGTCACGGACGTTCACCTTTCGGAGCGGGGCAGTGGTCCACACCGAAGACACCTCGTGGAACAGTGGATTCAACCGGTGGGTCGGCGGCGTTCGAACGGTCAGCGAGTCGATGTCGAATTGCGCGAACACGGTCTGTAAGAGGGCGCGGACTCCCGCTTCGGTTCCGCCGAACTCCACGACGTTTGCCTCGCGACGCTCGCGGTCCACGCAGAGGTAGGATGGGTCGTCAGCATCGACCACAAGTGTCTCGACGCCGCGTTTGCCGAACAACCGCTCGCTCGTTCGTCGGGTTCGCTTCACGCGGAGCGGTTCTGCCTCGTGGACCCCACGAAGGGTTTCGAGGTCGGTGCCCGCGGTGTAGGCACGACCCTCGGCGGCGGTCTCAGCGGCGGTTTCAGCGGCGGACAGCGACCGTTCGGTGATGCGATACCGGAGTTCTCGCCCGCCGTCTTCCCAGCCGAACCGACCGTACCGTTGGCGGTCGCCTCCGAGTTCGAAGAGCGCCGCGTCGGCGCGGTCCAGCCAGAACTCCATGAGGTCGCTCATGTAGCCCTTGCCGCGACAGTCCGGCTCCGTAGAGACCCCGCCGATGCCGCGACAGGCGAGATCGCCGTCGCCGACGACCAGCGTTTCCGGGACGGCCGCCGCGTGCGCGACGACTGCACCCTCCTCACAGATGACGGCGTGGTGTTCTGGAAACTGCTCGTCGTAACACGTCGGGATGCGGGCGGCCATTCCCCCGCGCTCCTTGTGAAACGCCCGGTCTACGAGGTCGTGGATACCGGGGAAGTCGTCCGCCGTCGCGAGTCGCGGCCCCTCAACTGTCACCATGGCCGTGGTGGGGCGGGCTATCGCCATAAGTGTTGGTTCGACTGACGGTCGGCGCGTTTCGTCACGCCGAATCACAGGCCCGTGTCGGTCGGTTCTCGGCCACACCCTATTCGACCCCCGGCTGCCGCGTTCACACCGAGCGTCGTAGCGACGTGCTGCGAGGGACGACTGCCTACCAGGCAAAATCGTTTGATAATACAAAACACTACCCGCTGTGGCTGTGCGGTCGTCCGTTACAGACATAGGGCTGTAATCGTACATGAATCTGCATGGGTGGTTGTCTGACGCGCCGACCCAGAGAGACGCTGAGACGCTTGTCTGTGGCATCCTCATCGAGAATTTTGTGATACAAAACAGTTGGTCAGAATTCACGTCTCGACCACTTCCGCCGGGCGAATCGCCCGATGGCCGACGGTCGCTGGGCAAAGAACTTTGTCACTCGTTCGCAAACGTTCGGAACATGGACGTCACCCGAAGTGACTTCGTTCGGTACATGTACACCCTCGGTGCGGTCATCTCCGGGGTGTACGTAGAGAAACTGTTCACCGACCTGTCGCCCGCGCTCATCGTCGCTCCCGCCGCTGTCGTCTCCGTGTTCTGGGTCTTCTACTACAACTACAGCATCGCCCCGCGAATCGAGCGCATCACAGACCCGGACGCATCGTCGCACTATGACTGACCACGCGTATCCACCCCGCGACTGGAACGCAGCCGTCATTCGCCGAGCGTTCGAGTCGGCCGATCGCGTATTCTCCGTTCCTCAGTACGAAGCGGCTAGCGTCTGGGAGTCGCTTCGTACCGGCCAGCACACCCGGTCGCTCGCGGACTCCCACATCGATGCGGCGGCGGACTTCGTGGGCGAACCCGTTCCCGCGTATCCGGCCAGTCAGTACCTCGCCTATCACGAGGACGAGCGAGTCTCACAGAAGGCGGTGATGCGACCGATGCTCGACCGCATGCAAGCCCTCTCGACGCTGGTGCTCGCGGCGTGTTTAGAACGGGACGGCCGATTTACCGCGACGATTCTCGACTATGCGTGGGCGCTCTGCGAACAGACGACCTGGCTCCACCCCGCGAATCTCGCTGAAGGCGAGCGTTGTGACGGTCTCCCGGTCGATGCCCCGCCTGCCTCGCGAAACGTCGCCCTGCGACCGGCCGAAATCGCGAAACTCCTTGGCGAGGTCGATTACGTCCTGGGTGACGAGCTCCACCCCGCGCTCCGGTCTCGAATCCGCACCGAAGTAGACCGGCGTGTGTTCCAGCCCTTCGAACGGCGCGAAATGTGGTGGATGCGTCCCCCGGCGAACAACTGGAACGCCGTCTGCAACGCCGGCGTCGGGATGGCCGCGATGTACCTCGAAAGTGACCTCGACCGCCGTGCCAGCCTCGTCTCGCGTGCGGTGGCGAATCTGGACCACTACATCCAGTCGTTCGACGCAGATGGCTGTACGCCCGAAGGAATCGGCTACTGGAATTACGGCTTCGAGAACTACGTCCAACTCGCGGCGACGCTGGAGACCCGGACGGCCGGGGAACTATCGCTGCTCACACCGCCGGTGGTGCGCGAAATCGCGCAGTATCCCGTTCGCATCGCGCTGCGCCCGGGCCGCTACCCGGCGTTCTCGGACGCGGACGAAACTCACGCCGTCGAACCGTATCTCGCATGTTGGCTTGGCGACCGATTCGACCTCCCACGCCTCGCGGCGCTGGGCTGGCGGGCGTTTCAGGCTGCGGACCGCACACCGCCGCTCGCAGAGACGATTCGTCCGTTCTCGAAATCCATTAGAACGCTCTGTTGGTGTCCCGACAGTGAACCGGAGGTTCCGCCGTCGAACCACCTGACCAGCAGATTGCTGTCCGGGCACGGGTGGTGGTTCGCCCGGTGTGACCCGGCCGACGAGTCCGCGCTCGTCGTCGCCGCGAAGGGCGGACACAACGGCGAATCGCACAACCACAACGACTGCGGGTCGTTCGTGTACCACGTTGGAGGCGAGTCGCTGCTCACGGACCTCGGCGCGCACACTTACGACAACTACTACTTCACCGACCGGCGATACGAGTACCTCGCCGCTCGGTCACTCGGGCACTCGGTTCCGTACGTAAACGGCCACGAGCAGATGGTCGGGGAGGAACACGCCGCGACCGTCGAGCGATGTGCGACGACCGACAGCGAGTCGGTGTTCGAACTCGACCTTACTGCCTGTTACCCGCGTGCGGCCGGCCTCGCGGCGCTCCGCCGTCGCTTTTCGCTTTCCCGCACGGAGCCGGGTCTGTTGACCCTCGAAGACACGGCGAGATTCGACGAATCGGACGCAACCCTGACGTCGGTGCTCGTCTCCTACTTCCCCATCGAACCATTCGACGGCGGTGTTCGCATCGTCGGCGAAACCAGGTCGGCGACCGTGACGAGTGCTAACGCGGTCGAGCGGTCGGTCGAGCGACTGGAGGGAAACATCGACAAGACGGAGCGTCGATTCCCGCCCGCGGACTTCCCGGACGTGTGGCGTGCTCGATTCACCACGTCAGCAACCGATGGCCAAGCGCGCGTTCGACTGGCCATCGAGCACCAGTAACCCTCGGCTTCCGGTAAAGAATTATTACGCCCACCTGTGAGCAGTGAAGTATGCCTGACCGTCCGAACATCCTGTTGCTGATGACCGACCAGCAGCGAGGCGACACCATCGGTGCGGACCCCGCAACACCCCACGACGGGGCCGGGGAACCGGTCGTTCACACCCCGAACCTGAACCACCTCGCGGCGACGGGGACGTTGTTCAGTCGCGCGTACACCCCCGCACCGTCGTCGATTCCAGCACGGCGATGTCTCTGGACCGGCCAGACGCCCGCGACGAACGGGTGTCCGAACTGGACGACAGAACCGTGGTCGTTCGCGAACACGCTGCCGGAATTACTCACCGCCGCTGGCTACCAGACGCGACTGACCGGCAAGACCCACTCGCTGCCACAGCGCAACCACTTCGGCTTCGAACATATCGTCCTCCACGCGGGATTGGCGGGCGAGGCGGACGATTACTCGGCGTGGCTCGACCGGCAAACCGGCGGTAATTCGAGTGAAACCGCCCACGGAATCGGCCGTAACTCGTGGGACCCCCGCCCGTGGCACCTCGACGAATCGCTCCATCCGACGACGTGGACGACGAACCGCGCGCTCGAATTTTTCGAGAAACGCGACCCGACGCGCCCGTTCTTCCACACCGTTTCGTACGTTCGACCCCACCAGCCGTTCGACGCGCCCCAGCCCTACTGGGACATGTACGCAGACCGGAACCTGCCCGGCCCCTACCGGGGCGACTGGGCGGAGCGCGTCTACGGGGGGTACGTTCCCGACCATCCCAAACCGAGCGCGTGGTGTGCCGACCTGCCCGCGACGGTCGAACAGCGCGCCCGGGCTGGCTACTACGGCTCGATTACGCACGTCGACCACCAGATAAACCGACTCCTCAGGGACCTCGAAGTGCGTGGCGAACTCCAGAATACCGTCGTCGTCTTCTTCTCAGACCACGGTGACATGCTCGGCGACCACCTCCTCTGGCGAAAGACCTACGCATACGAGGGCTCCGCTCGGGTCCCGCTCATCCTTCGATTTCCCGAGTCGATGGCAACCTCCCAGCGGCGATTCGTCGAGGAACCCGTCGGCCTCGAAGACGTCATGCCGACGCTGCTGTCCGCCGCCGGTGCCGATATCCCGCCGTCCGTGGAGGGTCGCGACCTTGGAGCACTTTCGACCGACCCCGATGCCCCGTGGCGCGAGTTCTACCACGGCGAACACGGGCCTATCTACCACGACGACAACGCGATGCACTACCTCGTCGATGCGACCACGAAGTACGTCTGGAACCCCGTCACCGGCGAGGAGTTGCTGTTCGACTTGGCCGAAGACCCCGGTGAAGAGATAGACCTCTCAACGCAACCGGAGAACGCGGAGACCCTCGAACGCTGGCGCAGTCGGCTGGTCTCACGGCTCGAAGACCGTCCGGAGGGATTTAGCGACGGAACGTCGCTCGAACAGGTCAGCGATCCGGCCTCCCTGTAGCCAGGTGACTGTCCGCACCTCCAACAGGTTCCTTTTACTCATATATTTACTTCTTGAATTATTTCACTTTGGGAAATGGTTAATATGTTGGTCAATAACTATCATGCATGGCGCACGAGCGAACTCTCCGTACGAGCGACGATGCTATCTCCCGCCGCCGACTGCTCAGGCTGACGGCAGCCACTGGCCTTGCCGGGGCGGTCGCGGGGTGTACCAGCACGGATGACCCCGGTAACACCACTGGCACTGGCACTGGTGGTGGTGGTGATAGTGTCATGGACAACAAACTCACCATGGCGTCGAATCCGAACATGCCTTTCGAGAAGAATTCGTGGGGGATGAACGGCTACAATCCGCAGCGAAAGGGTGGGGAGATTTCGGCCATCGCCATCGACCGGTACATGCAGTTTAACCCCCAAACTGGCGAGTTCCTCCCGCGTATCGCAGAGGAGTTCTCCGTCGCTGACGGTATCTTGACGGTCACGATGTCGGATTCCTACGGGTGGGCGAGCGGTGACCCGATTACGGCACACGACTTCGCCACCCACTACAAGATTCTCAAAGGCATGGAGTATGGTGTCGGCGAACTGTTCGACTCCATCGAGGCGACTGACGACCGGACCGTCGAAATCTCACTCACTGCCCCCGATACGAGCAGGAACATCCTCGGCATGGAGTTCCTGATTTCGGCCGCGAGCACGCCCGAGTCGCTCTACGGCGACTACGCGAAACGCTTCGACGAAGCGAGTTCCGAAGACGAGACGAAGGCCATCCAGAAGGAACTCCAGGAACTCACCATCAATCCGTGGGACAGTTCGATGGAGGACCTCCACGCGAAGACGAGTGGGCCGTTCAAGATGTCGGAGTTCAACAACCAGTTCGTCCTCATGGAGCCGAACGAACACTACCCGAACGCGGACAACCTGAACTACTCACTCGAGTACCAGATCGTCCGTGACGCGAACGCCCTCATGTCGCTGCTCAAGGCAGACAAACTCGACGCCGAGGTGTGGGCGATGTCCAACGAGTTCTTAGAGGGACTGCCGGACCACCACGACGCCTGGATTACGCCGAAGTTCGGCGGCAACGCCATCATGTTCATGATGAACGACGACGTCTACGGCAACCGCGACGTCCGGATGGCGCTCAACTACATCCTGGACCAACAGCAGATGGCGAAGGCGTCTAACTTCGTTGCAACGCCCGTCACTCATTTCACTGGAATGCCAGATTCAGTCACGGAAAGCTATATTCCTGCTGACACGCTCGACAAATTCTCCACCTACGAACCAGACACAGAGAAGGCGACTCAACACTTAGAGAATGCTGGCTTTTCTGTCGAAGACGACTCCGTGTACATGCCAAACGGCGACGAGTGGAACCTCGTCTTGCCAGTCGACTCGAACTCACAGGACCGCATCAAAGAATCGACCATCGCGGTCCAGCAACTGAACGACTTCGGCATCAACGCGGAGATGAAAGTCTCTGATGCCTCCACCTACTGGAAGCGCTACCGCGAGGGCGACTGGACCATCGCGAGCTGGGCGTTCGGTGAGCGGTGGAATCCGCTTCCGTACTACGACTACAAGTTCCTCTACAGCGGCGAGACGAGCGGCCCGGCCTGGAACCGCCTCTCTGAGGTTGAAGTGCAAGCGCCGTACCCGATTGGCGACCCGAACGGCGACCTCCAGACCGTCGATTATCGTGAGAAGATTTCCGCCCTGCAGAAGGCGAGCGGCGACAAAGAGGCCGAACTCATCACGGAACTGGGCTGGGTGTTCAACCAGAATATGTTCGTCATCCCCGTCTCCCACGAGACGCGCCAGCAGGTCGTCACCAGCGACGCCTGGAACTACCCGAACAAGGACGAATACAATGGCACGCGCTACGGCGTGATGACTCGCGAGATGATTCGCGAAGGGAAGTTACAGGCGAAGTCGAAGTAACCCAGCTACCCCGCACGTATTTATCGGTTCCCGAACGATTCAACCTAACCCAACGATACCCACATGCCTTCGAATAGATATCTACTCAGTCGGACGGTCCAAGCCATCGTGACGCTGTTCAGCGTCATCTCCTTCACCTTCGTGATGGTTCGGTGGATGCCCGGGGGACCAGAGGACTACTTCATGGCGAAGATGATGAACCAGGACATCGACCCCCAGCAACTCAACGTGATGATGGAGTCCTACACGAATCTGCGGCCCGACCAGCCACTCCACGTCCAGTACATCTCGTACATGTCCTCGATGCTTCAGGGTGACCTCGGCATCTCCATCTGGTATCAGGAACCAGTACTCGATATCATCATCCAGGCGTTGCCATGGACCATCTACCTCTCTGCAGTGTCGATGGTCATCATCTTCTCCATCGGCATCGCCTACGGCGCGGCGATGGCGTACAAGGAAGGCGGGCGCTTCGACGTGGCCTCCTCCATCTCCTGGATTCTCATCGAATCGGTTCCCTACTACGTCTTTGCGGTGGTGATGCTCTGGATTTTCTCGTACTCGACCGACTGGTTCCCCATCGGCGGCCGGGTCGGCGCGCACGCGGAACCGGGATTCACCCTCCCGTTCATCCTGACCATCATCGAGCACAGCGCGCTGCCGATTCTCTCGCTGGTCATCACCGGTATCGGCGGCATCGCCCTCGGAATGCGCGGGAACAGCATCAGCGTCCTCGGGGAGGATTACCTCCGCGTCGCCCGCCTGCGCGGGTTGCCAGACGGCATCATCTCGACGCGATACGTCGGCCGCAACGCCATCCTCCCGATGTACACGAGCATGATGATTTCCATCGGGTCGCTGTTCGGTGGGTCGATTATCCTGGAGACGCTGTTTAACTACCCCGGCATCGGCTACTACATGTTCGAGGCGGTGAGCGCTCGCGACTATCCCCTCATGATGGGGTCGTTCCTGTTCATCACGATCGGCGTCATCGTCGGTGTCTACATCGCGGACCTCACGTACGGGTTCGTCGACCCACGGGCGGGCAGCAGCTCCACCCGCGAGTCCTACGGCGGCGGCATCTCGCTCGAATCACTCGTTCGATTCGTCCGCGGGATTCGCGACGGTCTCGTGTCGGCGGTCTCCACCAGCGCGGACGAACCTGACTCGCGCAAGGCGTCGAATGGCGGCATCGAAACGCCGGACGCCGGGTCGCCGTTCACCGCAGTTTCGGGAACGTCGCTTTCCCGCCGGGAGCAGTACTGGCGGGCGTTCGACGAGAAAGTGCTCACCACCTTCCGCGTCATCAGCAAGGACTGGCGGGCGCTCGTCGGGCTCAGCATCATCACGGTGTTCGTGTTGATGGGCACCGTCGGCGTCCTCGTCGTCGCCCCGCCAGAAGCGGGCAAGGGGCCGGTGTTGCTCCAGCCGTTCCAGACCATGGAGTATCCGCTTGGCACCTCTGACCTCGGCGAGAGCCTGTTCGCCCAGACGGTTCACGCGACGCCCGCGATGCTCAAGATGGTCGTCGGTGGAGCCGTGTTCGCCACCGGAATGTCCCTCATTTGGGGCGTGTTCGCTGGCTACGCCGGTGGGTCCATCGACCGGGCGATGATGACGATTGCAGACATCCTGATGACGATTCCCGGCCTGCCGCTCATCATCGTCATCTCGACGCTGCTCCAGCCGCGCGATCCGTTCGTCGTCGGTATCATCCTCACCATCAACGGCTGGGCTGGCTTCGCCCGGGCGCTTCGCTCGCAGGTGTTGACGCTTCGCAACAAGTCCTACGTCGAAGCCTCTCGGACGATGCAACTGTCCACGCCGCGCATCCTGTTCATCGACATCATCCCGAACCTGATGCCGCTCGTGATGGTGAACTTCGTGGGCCGTGCTCGCAGCGTCATCATCTCCTCGGTGGCACTCTACTTCCTCGGCATTCTGCCCTACTCGACGGCGAATTGGGGCGTGATGCTTCAGAGCGCCTACTCGTCTGCGACGTGGTACAACATGAACGCCGTCCACTGGATTCTGGTCCCAATCCTGACCATCGTGGTGTTCTCGCTCGGGCTCATCCTGTTCGGTCAAGGCATGGACCGCATCTTCAACCCGCGCATCAGGGCGCGGCACATGAAGACGACCCCAGACACGGTCGCAGAGCACTGACCGGCCCGGTCGCGCTTCCTTTTTTTGGCTGTGTGGTGGTCCACGGTAACACAGTACTTATGCTCTCCCGGCTGGATATGCAAGTATGTCGAACTCTACGCAGACGGCCACGAACGCGCCACGTTCGAGCGGCCTGCTCGCCACACTGGCCGAGCACAAACTGCTCTCGGCGTTCCTCGTCTTCGAACTCGTGTTGCTGGTGACTGGCTTCGTCATCGGCACGATTGCCGGCCCCGCTCCCCCCGGCGAGACCGGGCTCAGACACGTCGCCGGCCTCATCGGTGCGCTCGCCGTCATCATCGGTAGCCTCGCGCTCTCGCTCGTGGGAACCTACACGTTGATTCGCCGGCTCTAATCGACTGCCTTCCCGGCTAGTGCCTTCAGGGGGTTATTTCACGCTGGACGACGACCAGTCGATAACGATGCCTTCCACCAGAGTCGGAATTATCGGGACCGGCCCCGCTCCGGACGAGACGCGAGACGACAAGGGCTATTCGATGGGCTACCGCCACGCTCACGCCTACCGAGCCGTCGAAGGTTGTCACGTCGTCGGATGTGCCGACATCGACGCCGAGAACGCGGCTGCCTTCGCTGACGAATTCGACCTCCCCGAATCGGCCGTGTTCACCGACCACGCGGAACTGCTCGCGTCGATGGACGTAGACCTCGTGAGCATCTGCACGCCGCCCCAGACCCACGAACCGCTCGTCGAAGACTGCCTTGCGAGCGATGCTGTCGGCGCGATTCACTGCGAGAAACCCATCGCCCCGACGTGGGGTGCCTGCAAGCGCATCGTCGAGGCCTGTCGGCAGGCGGACGTCGCGCTCACGTTCAACTTCCAGAATCGCGGCCGTCCGGCGGTCAAAGCCGTCAAAAACCTCCTCGACAGCGGCGACCTCGGCCGCCTCGAACGCGTCGAAGTCTCGCGTGCGGACTTGATGCAAACCGGCATCCACAACATCGACCTCGCGAACTACTTCGCGGGCGACACGCCCGTCTCGTGGGTGCTCGGACAGGTCGATTACCGCACCGAAAACGTGTGGTACACCGACATGCACAGCGAAGACCAGGGCCTCGCCCTCTGGATGTACGACTCGGGCGTGTCGGGTCTCGCGGCGACCGGCGAGCACGCGAGCGAGGTGCTCGGCCCGCAACTGCGCCTGCTCACGAGCGAGGCGCGCGTCGAAATTCGCTTCTGGGAGGACCCGACGGTGCGCGTCCTCCACTGTGACAACGGCGGCTGGAAGGCCCTCGACGTCCCGCCAATGAACGGCCAGCAAGTCGCCCTGCGGGACGTGGTCGAATCGTATCGCTCGGGGACGCCGTCGTCCCTTCGCGCCGAAAATGGGATGCGAGCGACGGAACTCGTCTTCGCCGTCTGGGAGTCTGCGAAGCGACGGGGTCGCATCGACCTTCCGCTCGAAACCGAGGGCAATGCACTCGCCGAACTCGTCGAATCGGGCGAGCGCCAACTTCAGTCACCGTCGCACTCTCGCTGACCGTCGATTCACCTCAGCTCGCAACTCACTTCTTGGGAGCAGGCGTGAAAGTCCCGTCTTCGACCATCGATTCGAGCGGGTTGTCGTCGATGTCGATCGGGAATTCGACGCGCCCGTGCTGTCTGACCGACTCCCAGCAGCCGAAGATAATCTCGTTCGCGTTCAGCACGTTCGCCGCGGAGACGAGGGGTTCTGTGCCGTCCTGCAGGCTGGTGACCACGTCTTCGATTGCGCCGAGAATCATTTGGCGCTCGTCGCACTCGTACTCCTCGAACGCTTCCTCGCCGGTTCGGCGGACGCGCATGGTCGCCTCGCCGTCGTCCGGCCACAGTTCGACCGTTCCGCCGGTACAGCACACGCGGACGAGGCAGTCGACGAGGTCCGCGTCGCTTCCACTCGCGAGCAGTGCGTTGACGCCGTTTTCGTACGCCCAACTCGCGAGCGCGCGGTTCTCGTTGTGCGTCCCGTAGCGGACATTCTCCTCCGTGTAGTCGATTTGGCAAAGCGCCCACTCGGCGGGGCGTTCGCCGTTGAAGTAGTTACAGAGGTCGATGAGGTGGCTGCCGAAGTCGAAGAGGTTGAGGCCGCCGATTTCGAACCGTTCGATGTCCCCGAGTTCGCCGTCGTCGAGCAGTCGTTTCGTCGTCTCCGTCTCTTCTGCGTATCGGCGCTGGTGGTTGAACGAGAGCTGTACGTCGTGTTCGTCGCACACGGCGGCCATCTCCTCGCAGTCCTTCCAGACACTCGCCATCGGTTTTTCGCAGTGGATGGCGCGGACGTGGCCGCTCGCCGCGACGTCGGTGACGATGGGCGCGTGGGTCGGCACCGGCGTACAGACGCTTACGATGTCCGGCTGTACCTTGCGGAGCATCTCGCCGTAGTCCTCGTAGACGGCGTCGAAGCCGAACTCCTCGGCGAAAGCTTCGGCGTGGTCGCGGACGAGGTCGGCGCAGGCGACGAGTGTACACTGGTCGAGGTGGTCGTAGGCGCGGGCGTGGCGGTAGGCCATCGCCGCACTGGTTCCCCACTGCGGATTCTCTGGATTCGGTCCGGTACCGATGAAGGCGACAGTAACAGCTGTCATATGTTGTCATACTCACAACTGGTACTTGTATGCTTGCGTCGCGGTCGTTCGGAAGGTGGGGACGCCTCCGCCCTCAGTCCCGACTCCAGACAGCGGTGAGTGGGATGAGCACGTCGTCGCCCGCTTCGACGATGTACTCGTAGCCGCCGGCTTCGAGCTGGTCCGGGTCTTCGAACTGCCGGACGAATGTCTGGTCGCCCACGTCGAGGGTGACGAGATTCTCCGCTCGCTCGCTCACGCCTTTGATTTCGTACGCCCCGTTTCCGAGGCCGCGCTTGCCGCGCCCCCAGATGGGCGTCTCGGGGTCGTCGTCGCCTCGCCACCCGCCGCTGCCGTCGTTATCGACGAACGCCCACCCCGAGATGTCGTCGATTCTGTTCTGGTAGCGGTCGGCCACGCGGACGACGAGTTCGTTGTCGAATTTCATTCCCTTCGTGAACTCCTCGACGAACCCGCGGACGCGGCCCGCGGGCTGGTTGATGAGTGGCTTCTCCCCGAGCGGTTCGAGGTGGGTGCCGTCGTTGACGTAGGCGTACTCGGACTCACCGTTTTCCGTCGAGTACAGGCCGAAGAATCCGCGGAAGTCGAACGTCTCGTCCACCGTGTGAGTCGTTTGCGGAGCCGTCGTGAAGACGACGTAGTCGGTTCGCCCCGTCGTCAATGTGACTTTGAGAGCTCGCGCCGTCCCGTTCGTCTCGTCTTCGGGGACGGCGGGGACTTCCTCGACCGACTGGACGAATCGCTCGCCTTCGTAGGGTTCGATGAGTGACGCGAACGTGCTTTCGAGCGCGGTTCCAGACCGCCTGAGCAGGGCGTAGCGAAGGTGGTCAGGGTTCCCTTCGCGCTGTGGCGGGTGGCCGTCCGCGAGCGCCACCTCGTCGAACGGGCCGAATGAGGTGAGGCGAAGGCGAATATCCGCGTCGGTTGCTCGGACGCCCCAGTAGTCTTCGATGTCCCAGTCTACGCTCACCTTCGTGGCTGGATCGTCGTCGCGAGCGACGTTGTCGAGGTAGTTGAAGCCGCTTCCAACCGTCTCGTTGTAGGTGGGGTCTGCGAATGGAACGGTTTCGCCCGCGTAGGATCCGCCTGCTTGCTGGGTGAGGCTGAGACCCGTCGTCTCCACGTCGCCGACCCAGCCGTGGAAGCTGAACACGTGGTCGTCGCCGCCGACGATGCGGAAGAAATCGACCGCGTATGACCGCTGGTCGTCCACGTTCACGAGCGCCGTCGTTCGGCGGTATTCGTCGGTCTGCGGGTACACTTCGGGCGCTTCGACGTCGACGAGTTGGACGCGTTCGTCGCCCCCGTCGAAGTGTCGGGGCAGGCCGGACCAGGCAGAGTGCTGCGTTTCTTCGTCTACAGTGACGGTGTTGTGGCTCACCGTGTTCGCCGTCCAGTTGAGTCGTTTCGGCCAGTGGCCCGTCTCCTCCGGGTAGCCGAGGTCGGGGGAGACTTCGAGTTGGTGGGCCGCGACGCCGAGGTTCAGCGTGTCGCGGTGAGAGTGGAACGTGCCACCCGCGCCGAGGCTGTTTCGGCCGTAGTAGAGCCAGACGGCGCGTTTCGCGTTGCCCTTCTCCTCGACTTCGGCGAGCGCCTCCTGTGCCGCAGGGTCGAGCAGGCGCAGTTTGCCGACCGCGAACTTGTAGTTCGAGGAGTCGGGATGCTTGCCGACGTTTCGGAAGGTGATGGTGTGGGTTCCTGTGGAGAGGTTCACGTCGGCTGCGAACCGGTCGAACTCGCCGTGCATCCCCGATTGCGGGGAGTAGAAGTCGTGGCGGCCCACGACTTCCCCATCGACGAGCACGTCGTAGATGCCGTAACTCGTCGCCTCGAAATAGGTGAATTCGAGGGCGTAGCTGTCTGCGTCAGCCACCTCCACCTCGAAGGTGATGTGCTCGCCTGCGTCGTAGGCTTCCAGTTGAATCACGCCGCTGCCTTCGAAACGTTTCGTCCCGACTGAACTCTCGACGATGGGCACCGAGAGGAAGTCGTACTGCACCGCGCCGATGTCCCGCATGAGGTAGTTTTTCCCGTCGCGCAGTGCGGCAAAGCCGTATCCCGCGAGGTTCACGCTCGGGAGGTCGAGTGGCCCATCGGCGTCGATGATTTCCTGCACCTGGTCACCGACAGTTTCCGGTTCCGACTCGAAGATGCCGCCGCGGATGCCGGTCGTCGTATCTCCATTCAGGTAGTACCAGAGTTGGGCGTAGATGTCGTCTCCGGTCAGGTCGAAGCCGTTCGTGATGCTCGCCTTGTTCAGATAGTTGCCCGACTCCTGGACGTGGGTATCGCCGAGTTCCGGCGTGTGCTGGTCGAGCAGGATGAGGTGGGCGTTCTGGAGCAGCGTCTGTCTGAACTTCGGGTGCTGGTAGAGGTCGGACCCCGAGAAGGCATCGTAGCCCTTGAGCACGTCTGCGACCTGCCGGATGGAACTCTGTCGGATACTGTTGTAGAGCGGAGCCGTCTCGTTGAAGTATCCGTCTCTGTCCACCGAATCGACGAGCGGCGCGAGAATGTTGCCGCCCGTCGTAATCCAGTTTTCCGGTTCCTCGTTCCACACGTCGCCGACGAACTTCTCCTCGCCGGGGCGATAGATGTAGTCGAGGGCGTCTCTCGTGTAGCCGTCTGGCTCGTCGAGGACGCGGGCGGAGATGGCAACCGTGCTGAGTTGACCCCGGGTGAGGACGAGTTGTGAGTTCTTCGCCGCCGGGAGCATCTGCCTGACGAAGCCGTCCTCGATATTCGAACGAATCTTCTCGACCGAATCTTTCGCGGAGAGTCCGGGATACTGCTCGACTTTCGACTGGAGGAAGGTGACGAGTTCAGCATCTCCCTCCTGTCCGGGGAAGAAGGCGTCGTACGCCCGCAGGATGTCCCGAACCAGATTCGGTTCCCACCCACCGCCGATGACCTTCCCGGTCTGTCGGCCGCCGTGGTTGTTCCAGTAGTCTGGTTGCTGGTAGTCCGCGATGGTCATTTCGGGGTACACGTCGGCGATGCGGTCGAGCAGGACTGTCCCGGCCCGCGCGTAGCGCTGCTCGCCGGTGAACAGGTAGGCCCGGGAAAGTGCGCGGACGATGCGCAATATCCCCCCGGGCCGCCAGACGTGCCAGTGATTGTAATAGGCGACGAGGTTCAGTCGCGTCCCTGGGCCCATGATGTCGCCGGCTTCGTCAATCCAGCCGTACCCGTCGTCGACGCCCCAGCCCTCGCCCATCTCGGGGTGTTCTTCGTTCACAAGCAACGAGTCGTCGGCGAGCGTCGGGTCGAACATCCCACGGTCGTCGAGGCCGCTCTCGCGGTAGGCGGCGAAGTCGTTGGTCGGCAGGGTGTAGCCGTCTGCGGAAATCATCTTCCACGCTCGGGTCGTCCCCGGGTCGGAGATGCCCCCAAGGGCGCTTCGCTCCCCGCGCGTCCCGCCCGAGCGCGGAATCTTCTGGGAAGTGACGAGGCTCCAGAGGTCGTCCAAACTGTATCGGTCCAAATAATCGTCTGCGAGCGCCACGGCGCTGTCTCGCTCCCCGCGCGCCCACTCGTAACGGTCGATGTTGCGGCGGGCGTTCTCGCGCATCGCCGCGGTCCAGATGGTGGTTCGCGTCTTCGCGTTCAGCGTGTCCGCGGGTTCCGCCGCACCCACGGACGAAGCAGCTGGCACGAGCGCGCCGAGCGAAAGCACCCCTGTCGCCGCGAGAAACGAGCGTCGATGAATAGACGACGGCGGCCTGGTGTCGGTCGTCGGTTCGGCGGGCTGGTCAGTGTCGAAATCACCATTGCTATTGCGTGACATTCACAAACAATGAACTGCCCCGATACCTTATATTTATCCAATCAATTCTCGTTGACAACCTCCGTCACCGAGCTATCGCCGTGTTCAGAGTGCGGTGACCACTTCACGCAGGTAGTTCCCCACGATGGCGACGATGACGAGATAGCCGAGCGCGCCGAGAGCGTTGACGACTGTTCCGTTCGTGTGGTCGCCCATGAGGCGCTCGCTGTTGGCGAGCGCGAGGACCAGAAAGCCGAGGATTGGGAACGCGACGATTGCGAGCCCCTGGGCGACGCGGAGGAGTTCGACGGGGGACCCACCGAACAGCACCACGACGGCGAGTCCCACCGCCATCGCCACGCCCGTCCACTGTTTGACCGGGCGGCCGTCCATCGCTGGCGATTTGCCGAGGCCGTCCACGAGGAGCGTCGCCCCGATGAGCGCGTTCACCACGAGCGAGGAGAGACTCGCGAAGAAAAAGCCAATCGTGAACAGGTAGAACGCGCCCGGCCCGGCGAGTGGTTCGAGTTGACTCGCCATCGCCTGTGCCGAGAATACGGCGTCGCCCGTCCCGTGGATGACGCTCGCGCTCGTGAGCAGGACGACCATCGCGATGCCGCCGAGGAGGGCGATGCCAATGACGGTGTCTGCACCCTCGACGCCGAGACGCTCTGGACCCCACTCCTTTTCGCGCATGAGGTGGGTTTGGTAGACCGCCGCCGCGATGGAGAACGTCGTGGCTGCCATCCCGAGTGTCAGGAAGATGCTCGCCCGGTCGGGAAAGCCGGGAACGAGGCCGGCGGCCGCCGCCTGCAAGTCGATGCCCACGAGCGCGAGCGTGCCGACGAACGAGACGAGCATGACGCTGACGACGACCTTGACGAGCAGTTCGAGTTTGTCGTAGAGGTTCGGTAACAGCACGAAGCCGAAGGCGACGGCGGTGAACAGCAACGCCCAGAGGCGGACGTCAAAGCCAAACAGCGCGTTCGCGGCGAAGGCGATTCCCGCCGTGTTTCCGGCCTGAAACGCCAGAATCGTGAGGAAGCCCGCGAGGCCGCCGAGGGTGGCAACTGTGGCTCCGAACCGCTCGCGCGTCGCCTGAAACAGCGTCTTGCCGGTGACCAGCCCGATTCGGGCGGCCATCCAGGTGTACACGATCATGAACGTCGTCGCGACGACGGGCACCCAGAGTAACTGGTAGCCGTAGAGGCTGCCGGCGATGGTACTCAGTGCGATACTCCCGGGCCCGACGACGACGGCGGCGAGGACGAGCGCCGGCCCGAGCTGTTCGAGGCGGGTCGCCAGCCGGGTCCACCGACCGGTCGCCGCCTCTTCGTTCGACCAATCCATAACCAGTCAACGGATTGAAGATACTTCAATCAATCTCCCGGTCGCCCGGACCCTGACGCACAGCTATATGCACCTTGCACTGGTAGCCGTTCACATGCCAGACCTCATCGAGTACTGCATCGACAACGTCCCGCGTGCGGTGCGCGGTTCGTTGCCCACGGTGTGCGAAGCGCGGCCCTGTCTCTGGGAATGTGGACGCTGTTACGAGTCGGCGATGTTGGCGGTCGACGGAACGCTCTATACGGGGGAAACGCACGCCGAAATCCTGCGGTCGGTCGGAGTGACGGAGCCATGAACGTCCTGTTCATCTCCATCGATAGCCTCTCGCGACACTTCCTCACCTGCTATGGAGGCCGGTCGGTCGAATTCGACGTCCAAACGGACAATCTCGACCGATTCGCCGAGCGCGCGGCCGTCTTCGACAGCCACTACGTCGGCAGTCTCGCGTGCATGCCGGCCCGCCGGGAGTGGCTCACAGGGGTCAAAGACTTCCTCTGGCGGCCGTGGGGACCGGTCGAAGCCTACGACGTCACCCTTCCGCGGGCGGCCCGCGAGGCGGACGTGCTGACCCAACTCGTCACCGACCACTACCATTACTTCCAGCACGGGGCCCACGGCTACTACGAGGACTTCCACGGCTTCGAGTTCATCCGCGGCCACGAGGCGGACGCCTGGCGGACGGCCCCTCGAATTCCCGAAGACGAGGCCCTCCTCCGTCAGACCACCGACCCCGACCGCTGGCCGGCCGACGGCCTCGAATACATCAACCGGGCGCAGTACGCCCGCAACGTCTCCCGCTTCGACCAGACCGACGAGGCCGACTTTTTCGCGCCGAAGGTGTTCGACTTCACGGCCCGATGGCTCCGCGAGAACCGCGACTGGGACTCGTGGTTCACCTACGTCGATAGCTTCGACGTTCACGAACCGTTCCACTGCCCCGAACCCTACGCCTCAATGTACACGGAGGAGGACCCACGCGACCCGGAGCTGACCTTCTGGCCCCACTACGGTCGTGTCGACGAAGGACTCGCAGAACTGTCCGGCCGCGAACTCGCGTTCGTCCGCTCGCAGTTCGCCGGCAAGGTGACGATGGTCGACCGCTGGTTCGGACGCGTTCTCGATGCACTCGACGAAATTGAGGCGTGGGACGACACGATGGTCGTCGTGACGGCCGACCACGGCCACTATCTCGGCGAACACGGCTGGATTGGGAAACCGCGCGCGCCGCTTTACGACGTCATCGCGCGGACGCCCCTGCTGGTGTGGTATCCCGACGGTGCGCACAACGGCGAGCGGGTCGATGCGCTCACCACCGCGGTCGACCTCTACGCGACGATTCTCGACGCCCTCGACGCACCGATTCGAGCCCACGCCCACAGTCGAAGTTTTCACCCGTTGCTCACCGGCGCTCGCGATGCCCACCGCGACTGGGCGCTTTACGGCTACTGGGGGTCGAGCGTCAACGTCACCGACGGCCGGTACACCTACTTCCACCCATGCGACGAGTCGGTCGACGCCGTCTGCCACTCGACGTCGATGATGAACCCACGAGGCAACTTCAAACCGCTCGACCCCAAACAGGACGCAGAATCGGGCCAGTTCCTCTCGTTCACCGACTGTCCCGTCTGGCGGTATTCGGGGCCATCCTTTGCCCGACAGGACACGCCCATGCTGTTCGACACGCAGCGTGACCCCGAACAGACCACCGATCTCGTGGGCACGGACAGCGCGACCGAATCACGGATGCGGTCGTTACTGAACGAGGCACTCGCGGAACTGAACGTGCCGGAAAATCAGTATCGCAGACTCGGCCTCGACATTCCCAACTGACCCTTCCCTCTCTGCTGGTGCGTGCTCACGCACTCAGCGAGCGTCTCGCTTCTGGGCGGCCTCCAGAAACGCGTCGGGCAACGACTCGAGCTCGCCCACCTGCACCCGCCAGAGGTTCGCGTAGAGGCCGTCCGCGGCGAGCAGGTGTTCGTGGCTGCCGCGTTCGACGATTTGTCCATCTTCGAGGACGAGGATGCGATCCGCCCGGCGAACCGTCGAGAGGCGATGGGCAATCGAGAACGTCGTTTTGTCTGCGATGAGTTCGGCGAGGCTGTTTTGAATCAGCAGTTCCGTCTCGTTGTCTACGTGGCTCGTCGCCTCGTCGAGGACGATGATTTCGGGGTCTTTCAGGATAACGCGGGCGATGGCGATGCGCTGGCGCTGGCCCCCGGAGAGATTCGCCCCGCGCTGGCCGACTTCCGTTTCGTACCCGTCTTCGAGTTTGCTGATGAATTCATGTGCGTTCGCTCGCTTCGCCGCGGCGACGATTTCCGCGTCTGTGGCGGCCATCCCGTAGGCCAAATTTTCGCGAATCGTCCCCGGAAACAGGAACGGTTCTTGACTGACATAGCCGATGGAGCGACGCAGGCTGGTGAGCGAGACGTCGCGCACGTCGTGGCCGTCCACACGAATTGCCCCCGTGTCCACGTCGTAAAAGCGCAACAGGAGTTTCATCACCGTCGATTTACCCGAACCGGTCGGGCCGACGAGGCCGACCATTTCACCGGGTTTCACGGCGAACGACACGTCCGTCAGTGCCTGCTCGCCGTCGGGGTAGGTGAAGGTCACGTCCTTGTAGGTCACGCCGCCGGAGACGCCCGCCAGCTCCATCGCGTCGGCGCGTTCTTCGATGTGCGAGGGGTAGTCTCGGAGGACGTAGACGCGTTCTGCAGAGGCTTTCACTCGCTCGAAGTTGTTGAGCAACACGCCCGCCTCGGACATGGGCGCCTGAATCTGGCGCGTGTAGTCTAAGAACATGACGATGACGCCGACGGTGACCGCCCCGGAGAACACCAGCGGCGGGCCGATGAGGAGCCACCAGCCACCGACGAGGAGGACGGAGGCGAAGCCAAACCCGTTGATGAAGGTGAGCGTCGGGCCAAAGCGCACTCCCCAGCGCCGCGCGTTCCAGCGGGCGTCGCGGTGATTCGCCGACGATTCTCGAACGCGTTCTGACTCGAACGGTTCGGTCGTGAACGATTTCACCACCTCGATGCCACTCACGTTGTTCTCTAGCCGAGAGGCGAGTTCGCCGAACGTCTCGCGGGCGTCTCGGTACTTCGGGCGCACCTTCTCGATGAACTTGTAACTTACCACGAGGAGGATGGGCGCGGGAAACAGCGCGACGAGCGCGAGTTCCCAGTTGATAGCCGTCATGACGATGGCGATGGCCACCACCTGCACGACGATGTTCATGATGCGCCCGACCCAGCCGTTCAGGAACCCTTCGAGGCGATTCACGTCGCTCGCGAGAATGGCCATGAGTTCGCCGGTCTGTTTGTCGGCGTAGAATTCGAGCCCGAGGTACTGGATGTTGTCATATACGTCCGTCCGAAGCGCGTGCTGGACGTTTTCTGCGAACAGCGCCCAGCCCCAACTGCCCGTCCACGTGAGCATGGCGCGAAGGCCGTACGTTGCGACCAGCAGGCCGAACAACAACACGAGCTGGTCGGCCGTGGTCGTTGGCAGCCACACATCAGGAACGAGCGGGAGGGCGAACGGCGCTTCCTGCGTGAACAGCGAGTCGATGGCCACCTTGAGCAGGTAAGCGGGCACGAGCACCAGCACAGGAGAGACGAGGTTCGAAGCGAGGGCGACGCCCATGGGGACGGGAAATCGCCGCCCGTACTCCCGGAACAACCGAAGCATCGGCCAATCAACCTCCTCGCGCTCCGCGACGAGCAACTCCTCTCTGCTTCTAGCCGCCATCGGGCAACACCGCTCCTCTCTGGCGCGTCACCGCGCCGGTTCGACGGTTACAGTTCGGGGAGGGCAGGTCGGGTCGGCTCGGCTGCTGTATGTGATACATCTCGGATAGGGCACTCCACCCGTGAACCTGTGAACGATTCGATATTAGCTGTATGGAAAGGAGCAATCTTCGAAGGGCCGTGCCAGCCTCAGTCGTCGCCGCCGACGGCCGTCCCGTCCGCGTCGTCGAGTGCCTCGAACTCCGACGCGGACTCGCTGTCGAGTGGCGCGCTTTGCCAGTACTCGTGGTGTTCGTCGAGTCTGAAACACGCCGCCTGCGTCGCTTCGTCGGTCGCGATGAGCGTCGGTGTCTGCCGTTTACAGGCCTCTCTGGCTTCCGGACAGCGGTTGTGGAACCGACAGCCACTCGGCGGATTCTTCGGGTCCGGGATATCGATTTCTCTGACCGGTGGGTTCGTGCGCTGGGCCTTCCGCGCTAGTTCGGGGTCGAGCGGCGGCGTCGCCCACATGAGCACCTTCGTGTAGGGGTGCTGTGGGTTCGCGAGCACCTCGTCTGCCGGGCCAATCTCGACGAGTTTACCGAGATACATGATGCCGATACGCCCGTCTGCTTTCGCCGCCAGATACCGTGCGTTCGAGAGGTCGTGGGCGATGAACAGGAACGACGTTTGCACGATGTCTTGCAGTTCGAGCATGAGGTCCATCATCTCGACGCGAAGACTCACGTCGAGCGCGGAGACGGCCTCGTCTGCGAGGATGAGGTCCGGTTCCATCAGCATGGAACGGATGAGCACGACGCGCTGTTTCTCCCCGCCCGAGAGCTGATGCGGGAAGCGTCCTGCGTAGTCCTCTGCTGGCTTCATGCCCACGCGTTCTAAGAGGCGGTGGATGTGGTACTCGCGTTCGTCCGCGGCCATGTCGGGTTGCCACCGTTTGAGTGGGTCCGACAAACAGGAGAGGACGGTGCGATTCGAGTTCAGCGAACTCCCGGGGTCCTGGTGGATGATTTGCAACGACCGACGAATCTCCTCGTATTCGATGTCTGGGTCGGCTCCGTCTTTGGCCTGCCAGACGTCCTGGCCGCGATATTTGACTGCCCCGCCGGTCGGGCGCTGAAGGCCAATCGCCGTCTTCCCGAGCGTGGTTTTCCCACAGCCGGATTCGCCGACGAGCGCGACCACGTCCTCCTCGTAAATGTCGAGGGAGACGCCGTCGACTGCCTTCACGACTGACTGCTCGTGTTTGAATACCCGGTCCAGAATGCTGTCGGTCTGGAAGTGAACCTCGACGTCGTCGAGGGAGACGAGTGGCTTCCGACTCACGGATTTTGCACCCCCTCTACGTCGGTGAGCAGGCTGTACTCGATGGATTCACGCGACTCCGTCGGATAGAAGCACGCCGCCTCGTGGTCGGCCCCAACGTCGCCGAAGGGTGGGTCGTTCTGGACGCAGTGGTCGTCCGCGAGCGGACACCTGGGATGGTACGAACATCCCGACGGGACGTTCACCGGGTCGGGGGCCTCCCCCTCGATGGGGCGCATCTCGTCGAGCGAGGAGTCAACGCTCGGCACCGATCGGAGCAGTGCCCGGGTGTAGGGATGGGCCGCCTTCTCGACGACGTCTGCGGAAGGTCCGTACTCCACGAAGTCGAAGGCGTACATCACGCCGAGGCGGTCTGCCAGCCCCGCGACAAGCGGCAGGTCGTGGGTGATGAACACGACGGTGAGGTCGTAGTTCTCCTGGAGGTCTGCGAGCAGGGTGAGAATCGACCGCTGCATGAGCAGGTCGAGAGCGGCGGTGGGTTCGTCCATCACCAGCACCTCAGGTTCGAGCAGCAGGCTGAGGGCGATGAGCGCCCGCTGTTTCATCCCACCCGAGAGTTCGTGTGGGTAGGCGTCCATCACGCGCTCCGGGTCGAGATAGAGGTCTGAGAGGAGCTGATAGGCGTGTTCCATCCGCTCTCCGTAGCTCGCCCGATGGGCGTGAATCGTCTCCTCAAAGTGGCCGCGAATCTTCATCGTCGGATTGAACGAACTCATCGCCCCCTGGAACACCATCGAGATTTCGTTCCATCGGAGCTTCTTCAACTCGTCTTTGCGAAGGTTGAGCACGTCCACCGGGTCGCCGTTTCGCGGGTAGTAGGTGATGTCTCCCTCCACCATCCCGGGTGCGACGACGGCGTCTAACAGGGCGGCGGCGAGCATCGACTTCCCCGACCCCGACTCGCCGACGATACCGAGAATCTCCTCCCGATAGATGTCCATGCTCACGCTGTCGAGGACGCGCGATTGCCCACGGTCCATGTCGAACTGCACCGTCACATCGCGCAGTTCGAGGATGGTATCCCCTGACGTGCGACTCGCCGTCCGCGACCGCTGGTTATGCGCCACTCGATTCACCTCGGACGGATTCGACTGTGGCGGCGGGTCGGCACCCATGGCCACTGACAACATCACTCATTGCTTCGGGTGTTGGTTTCTTCGTCTGTGTCAATAATTGTTGTCCCGTCATCAGTAATTTCGCAAGTAGCGCAACACGCCGTACCCGATGCCACCGATGAAGAGCGCGGTGGCTCCCCAGATGGCCAACATTCCCGCGATGATGCCGTCCTCGACCGGGTAGCCGACCATCCACAGCAACTCGAACGTGTAGCCGAGTGCGAGGAGGAACGCCCCGAAGGTCGCGAACGAGAGAAAAAACGAGCGCCTGAGCGCCACCACGACTCGCTCTACCAACCCGGCGCTTTCACTGCGTCCGGCGGGTGTCGTATTCCATGCCATGTCATTACTAACGAGAAACTCCCATCTAAGTGTTGTGCTAGCGCAGGACAGTACGCTTATGGCGTCCGCCCCTCCAGTGTAGCCACGATGGATCGATACGACACGGTACTCGAGGACGGAACGGTGTACGTCGAACGAGACGATGGCAAACTTCGGGTCGGCGACCTCGCTGACATCGAGACGCTGCTCGGCGGCGAGACGTACGCCGTCACCTACGACGAACGAGCGAACGTCGCGTCGTGGCTCGACTTAGACGAGGACAACACGATGCGCTTCGACGTCGCTGAGACGCTCGCCTCGATGGACTACCCCGGCGAATTCGTCGAGGCGCTCGCGGCGAAACCCATGACGACGCCCCCACAGGGCGAGTATCCCGAGCGAACTACGTTCTTCGCCTCGCTTCTGCAGGCCATCTGGGACGGGAAGGGGACGCTTCCCGACGACTTCGAAGCCTAACTCCCGTCTGCGCCAGTCGACAGCACGTTTTACATGCCCAGCCGTGTAGTCGATGAGCATGAACCGAGGCTTCCGCGCGGTGGTGTTCGACAATCTCTGCGCCCACGAATCCGCGCTCTGGGCCGTCTTTGGCCTCTGTGGGGTCATGCTCCCGCTTTTGCTCATCTCGCTCACCGTCGTCGAACCCGATTCTGCAACCTACGTCATCGTGATTCTCGACCTCATCTCCGTCGCCGTCGTCGGCGCGGTCACTGGCGGCTTGTTGCGGCGATGCCAGCCGAAGTGACTGTGACGAACGACCATCGGTCGTCTCCGGCGGACACCGTCTCTCACTCTTTCCCTGTGACGACGACCTGGACGAGCCCATATTCGGGAACCGTGACCACAACCTCATCCCCTCGAACAGGCCGGGTCGTCGTCCGGGGAGCGATCCGAGTGGGATTCTCGAGCGTGTTCTCCGCGTGCATCGTCTCCGCGTCGATTGTCGTTACGGCCGCTGTCCCGTCCTGGACGAGTCCGGCGAGGTCGAGCGTCGTCTCCACGTCGCCGACGCCGCTGCCACGATGGACGAGCATCACGGCCAGTTCGTCCTCGTCGACTGCCGCGAGCGCGTCGAGAACAGGGAGGTCGGAGACGGACTCGATGGCGTCGAAGGGCCGATCGGTAGAGACGGTTTCGCAGGTCACCGTCACACCGAGTGGCTGCTTTTCGAACAGGACGGCTCCCATCGCGTGACCGTAGTGACACGGGTCCGCCCAGACGCGTTCTCTGTGTTTCTGAAGGCCGCCGCCGTGATTGACCGTTGCGGAGTGGGTCACCAGTTCCGCGACGCCTTCGCTGCGTATGCAGTCGTGGATGATGCACGCATCGAAGATTGCCTCCGCGATGGTCTTTTTTCCCGGGAGTTCCGCGGTAGCTGGGTGATGTCGACTTCCCCGCCACGGCGGTGGGAGCACGTGCGTCCCGCGGTCCGACTCGAGGAAGGGGATAAGCTGGAGTTCCGTGATGGCGTAGTGTGGGTCTTCGATTCCGGCTGCGCGCATTTCGGCTACCAGCTCGGCATGTCTCTCGCGCAGTTGTTCAGTGTACCCCATCAGCGCGTGGTAGAAGTCGTTTCTGTCAACGTCGTCCGGCACGGTCGGCCCCGCGAGGATGTGGGTCGCGATCGTTCGGATATCCGTCCCCCCTTCCGCGATCAGGTGCTCGTTCCAGTCGGGGTCTGCGCCGCAGGTGAGCACCGTAACCCCCGGGTCGGCTGCGAGGATCGCCTCCCGAAACCGCTGGTACCTGTCCACGTACCCGTCCGGGGTCGTCCAATGGGGCTGCCATCTGCCGTAGAGTTCGTTTCCGATTTCCCAGTATTTCACGTCGAACGGCTCCTCGTATCCGTGGGCGGCCCGGAGTGCACCCAATGCTGTCTCGTCGGCGTCACTGTTGCAGTAAGTCACCCACGCGGCCGCTTCAGCGGCTGTGCCAGTCCCAGCGTTGAGGCAAATGAGCGGTTCACAGCCAACTGCATCGCAAAACGCGACGAACTCGTCGGTGCCGAAGAGGTTCGGCTCGACACCGCCCCATGCGGGGTTGGCGGTCGTCGGCCGTTCGGCCTTCGGACCGATACCGTCCCGCCAATCATAGTCGGAGACGAAATTCCCGCCCGGCCAGCGTAACAACGGGAGTTTCGACTCACGCAAGAACCCGACGACGTCCGGGTCGGCACCACCAACGTGATCGTCTGGATAGAGGAGTGCGCGGTCTATCACGACGTTGCAGTCAGCCGTGGCCGAGATGGTGACTGCGAGGAGGCCGTCCGGTTCGGGCTCTTTAGCTGGCGGCACCCCGAGTCGGCCATCGACGGTCGACCACTCGTCACGAACGGTGACCGCGTCGGATGCGAGCTTAGTCGTCGGCACTCCGTCCTCGTCGACCAGAGAGAGCCCGAGTGTCAGCGTCGCTTTCGTGCCTGTTCTGGCGCGTGCCGTGATCGAGTATTCGTACACGGTGGTACGTTGCAGGGGGAGATACAGCCACTGGAAGATTCCACGTGCCGCCTCCGGTGAAGCGTTTCGAATCTCGACCCGCTGGGCTCGGTTCCCGTGAGGGCCAACGTCAGGGCTGACCACCACCTCGTCCGTGCCCCCAGTTAACCGCATCCACCAGAAAGCAAGTCCGTCGGCGACAGCTGATTCGAGTTCCTCCGCTGCTGGAAAGTCGAGGTGAGCGGCGTGACTTTCGATCATCGCGCGACGGTGTTTCGGGTCAGTCGTGCCGACGTAGCCACCGTCTTCGGTCGCGTTCTTCGTCCGGAATCGCCACCGACCGAACGTCGGGTTGTAGAGAAGCTGTGCCTCCATCCCATGGTCGATGTTCCAGCCGAGGTGCTCGGCGAACTTTCCGTACAGGTTCGGGTCGATAGTCGCCTCGCTTCGGATCTCAGGTTGCAGCTCCACGACGGCGGTTCCCGATGCTCCCTCCTCGTGGCGATAGTACCGAGTCATGGGGAATTTCGTCCCAGCACCGTATTAAATAATGCGACCAGCAGAACGCAGATCGCTACCGTTTGACCCGTCTCTCGGAGTTCTCGGGATTGCGACACTCATTCTCCGGGTTCTGATAGTCCTTGGCAGTAGAACTTGATTGTGCGGTTTGGGCCTCGGCAGGTGAGTGTTCGACCACTTCACCTGGCTGCTCACATACAAAGCCGAAGTCGGTAGCAGCAATCCCGAGCAGGTATTCGAGTGCGACACGTCGTATACCAGAACATCCCAACGTGGGACTCCTCGCCCGTCAAGGCGGGGAGACTGTCATTTGTAGTTGTACTTCGTGAGTCCGTGTTGGACGCAGTAGCCGGGCCCGCCGCCGTTGACGATCTGGAGAACCGTCTCGTCGTCCGGCCAATCGAAGTTCTTCGTGTCTGCCCAACAGCCCTGCTGGGCGTTGTACAGGTCGATGTCCGGAACGTAGAAGTTCCACGCCCAGCTCAGGTCCTGAATAATCTCGTTCGTTCGCTCCTGTGAAATCGGCGTGTGGGCTTCCTCGTAGAGTTCGAAGACGTTGACCCGCTTGGTCTCCCCGGAAAGGTCCTGTGCGCCGATTTCGGTCGGTACCTCGGGCGTGAGCGGTTTGCCGTTGTACGGCGAGAACTCCTCACCCTGGTCGAGCCACTCGCTAAGTTGTTGTTTCGACCCGGCGGCCGCGCCGAACCGACCTTTCGCCAGTCGCCAGCCCCAGAACGACCCCCAGTTGAAGTAGGAGATTGGGTGGTAGGTGCTGCCTGCGTAGTGGCTTTCGGTGCTCAGGTCCCAGTCACCCATCTTGTTCTCGACGATGTCGAGTTTCGTCCCCCGTTCGACGGAGTTGAACTCGACGTTGAACCCGTACTCCTTGAGTTGTGCGGAGGCGACCTGTGCCGGCAGGAACCACGACTTCGCGGTTCCCGCGACGAAGCGAAGCTTTTCGAGTTCGTCCCCGTTCTCGTCCACGACGGTCCCGTTTTCGCGCGAGTAGCCCGACTTCGCGAGGTACTCGTCTGCGAGTTCGTAGTCCGCCTTCGAACCGTAGTCGATGTACTTGTCCATCTGGTTGCCAGCGTACTTCTCGGTGAACCCGTAGTCCATCCCGGAGTGGACCTTGACGGGGTTCCCCGATCCGACGCTCGTCGCGACGGCCTCCGTGTCGATGACGGCGGCCATCGCCCGGCGGACGTTCACGTCCTGGAGGTACTCGCGGTTGCGCCAGTTGATGAGCATCTTGATGAGCCACTTGCCCTGCCAGGTCGTAAGGTTCTGGATGTAGTCGGGCACCTGCCCCTCGAAGCGCTGGTTGAGCGGCCCGTTCTCGAAGTCCACCTGGTCGCTCGTGATGAGTTCGTCCTCGCGGGCCTGATTCGCCGCGTACGGCCGTCGGATGGTTTCGATTTCGATGTCGTCCGCGAGGCGGTGGCCGTCCCACCGCTTGAAGATGACCTCCTGTTCGGTGATGGCGTCCAATTTGTACGGACTCGTGCCAAGCCCTTTCTCCTGGAACTCGCTGTGTGGGATGATGGTCTCGACCAGTTCCTTGCTAATTTGGTCGCGTTCGTCCTGGTCTGCGGCGTCCTTGTAGCGGTCGACCCACGGCCCCCAGATGTCCTCGTTCCAGCCGATGATTGAGCCGTGAATCGCGACGTTCTTGAGCAGGTCGGGATTTTGCGGTTCCTTGTAGTAGAACCGCGCGGTCGATTTGTCCACGACTTCCAGTTGCTCCCACTGGCTCGACTCGGGGGCCTGGTGGTGGACGACGCCCCAGTAGGCCATCATGTCGGAGGCTGTCCACCGGTCACCATTCCAGTTTTTCAGCTCTTCGTCGAGGACGATTGTGAGTGCGTTCTCGTCACCGTCGAAACTCCAATCGTCGAACCCGGAGAGAATCAGTTCGCCCTTCGCGCTTAACAGCCCGCCGTACTCCATCGCGAATCCAGCGAGATTTCCGGACCACGGCGTCGCCCACGGATTCCACTGGATGTCGGCGGGAATCGCGGAGGTACCCATGATTTCGTCGATGACCGGTTCCATCGGTTCGCCATTCGCGTTAGTTGGTGGGTCACCGGTCTGAGTGTTTGTGGTACCCGACCGTCCCGTGTCGTTACAGCCGGCGATTGCCCCGATTCCCGCGACGCCGAGGCCACGGAGCCAGGTGCGTCGAGAAACGTCTCGCTTCCGTCCGCTCGGAGTCGTATTACTAGCACTGTCCATATACACCGCATTGTTCAATGTTAACGTATATATACTCTATTATTTTGACGACATTGGGATGTGAAAATTAATTCCTTTCCGGTGGAGGGTGCGACGGAACGGAAAACCCGAACCGACTAATCGCTGCTGATGTCGGTTCGGTCGTCGCTCGAAACCGTTTTCGCGTGTCGCGCTCGCAGTCGCGGGTTGAACACGCGATCGAGGCCCTGTGAGAACAGGATGAGTCCGAACGAGAACACCGCGAGCGTGACCATCGGCGCGATTAGCCAGTGGCCGAACAGGTCGATGTTCGACATCGCACCGGCCTGGTAGGCGAGGTTCAGCATCACGCCCCAGTTGAACGTCGAGAACGGCAGGAAGCCGAGGAAGTAGAGTGCGACGGACTCGAAGATGACAGTCCGGGCGGCGTTTGCTGCGTTGATGAGGATGTACGGCATCATCTGCGGGACGATGTCACGTCCGAGCACCGTCGGCGAGGAAATCCCCATCGTCCGCGCCGCTTCGATGTAGGACTCCTCGCGGATGGTGAGCACCTGCGACCGGAGCGCCCGGGCGAGGCCCGGCCAGTTGTCGATGGCGAGAATCATCCCCACCACGAAGGGGTCTTTTGGCTGGTAGATGGCCGCGAGTACGATGACTAGCGGGAGTGCGGGAATGGTCATCACCACGTCAGTGAGGGTCATCAGCACCGAATCGACGGTTCCGCCTTTGTACCCCGCAACCGTGCCGATGATGACGGCGAGGCCGGTCGCGACGATTGCCCCGGCGAGCGCCATCTTGAGCATGGCCGGCGTCGCGTGGACCAGTTGTTTGGCCACGCCCTGCCCCAGATTGTCCGTGCCGAGCGGGACGGCCCAATCGACGAACGCGGGAGTTTTCGGCACACCGTCGCTCGTCTTCGGCGCAGGCACGTAGTCGACGCCGATCGTCCCGAGCAGGATGAAAAAGCAGACGATGATGCCGCCAACGGGCATTCGCCAGTCGGTGAGGCCGACGCGAATCGGCGCGAGGACGTACTGGTCTGCGTGCCGGTAGGCGCGCTCTGACCGAGTGCTCGTCTGTCCGGTGAAGTCTCCACCGTGGTCGAAGATGCTCGTTTGCGTTCTGTTGCTTTGTTGCTGTGGGTCTTTGCTCATCGGTCAGTACGTCTCCTTGTCGCCGGTGCTTGCCCGTGGGTCGATGAACCCGTAGGTGAACTCTGCTATCAACACTCCGATGAGCGTGATGACAGTGAAGAAGATGAACACGCCCATCAGCAGTGGGTAGTCGCGGTTTTCGATTGCCCCGAAGGTGTACCAGCCGACACCGGGGTAGTTGAAGATCTGTTCCATGATGATGGAACTGCTGAAGATGCTCGCGATTCCAATCATCAGACTGGTGTACATCGGGAGGATGGCGTTGCGCGTCACGTACCGCGTCGCGATGCGCGTCTCGCTCAGTCCGCGCAACTGGGCGACACGGATGTAATCTTCACCCATCACGCGAAGGCTGTTGCCGCGCATGGCGAGTGCACCGCCGCCAAAGCCGACGACGAACCCGGTGAGGATGGGCAACGCGGCGTGCCTGATGACGCTCACGATGAACGGCACGTTGAATCCCGGTGAGGTGAGTTGCGAGTCGTATCGCCCGCCGGTCGGGAACCAGCCCAGTTCGAAGGCGAGATACGAGAGCATCAAGATTGCCGCGACGTAGTAGGGAACAGAGGTGGAAATCGTGGCCACGATTGACATCGTCTTGTCGAATCGGCCCCCCTCTCTGTAGGCCATCAGCGACCCGAGCAGGATGTTCGTGGTAAAGCCGAGCAGGAGCCCGTAGATGCTCACGAACACGGACCACGGCATCGCGGTGAACAGAATCTGGAACACCGGCTGGTTTTTCCAGATGGACTTCCCGAAGTCCTGATACAGCACGATGTCCCGGATGTAGTTGAAGTATTGTACGTAAAGCGGTTCCGTGGGTTGGATGCCCGTGTATATCTCGACGAGTCGATTGATGCGCTGCATATCGACCTCGCCGCCTGTTGACATGGCCTCCAATACCATCTGCTGGCGCATCGCCTCGACCGGCCCTCCGGGGAGCAGCCGGTACATGAAAAACGAGATGGTGAAGACCGCGAACAGGGTGAACACTGCCTGCCCAATGCGGGTGATGTAGTACCTCATCAGCTATACGCACAATTCACAGAAGGCGATATATGTATTTTGGTGCCACGTGTCATGCGCCGCGTTTTGCCGTCCTGACCGCTCCCCTCGATTCGGGCAACTCACCGCTCTCGTTCCAATAATCGTTTGGAAACGCGAAACGCACACAGCCTCTCGATTCCCCCACACAAACGATGCCATTAATCATTATAAATCGGGCGCGACCTCCATTTATTCGTCTGTGACTATCGCGCTGGTCGCCAGCCGCCTCGAACCCATCCGGGTGAACGATATGCTGTTTTGAATTACTAAACAATATTCGAAACGGTTGTATCTACCCTTCAAACCCTCTTAGACGGGCAAATTGGGAACGTATGTGGGTGTTTACCAGTCAATATCTGCCCCTATGTATGGCTCTTACCTCGACATTAACATTACAAACGTACAGATGTAAAATCAGAGTCTTGACACCCTCGAAAAACCGATAGCAGCAGGTCACCTGCCCTTCGATTTGACGCTCACTCGACGAGGCCGAAGGGCATCGAGCTTCGCGCCCAATTTCGATTCCGTTTAGCTACCCCAAACGAACGCTCCTCACCGTCGTTTGACCGCCGACATTTTCGCAAGCTGTTTTTCGACGCGCCACGGCAGCTGGGAGCAGCTCTGATCCGCTTATCTTCCGCCCCATTCGGAACTCTGCAGCCGTTTCGTACCGTCAAACCGTTGGCTCTCCGGTGGTCGGTGCGTGTGACCGTCGTTCGGAAAAATTCGCGGTCGAATTGCCCTACAGGAGGAGTGATTCGATGTTTCGATGGCAGATGTTCTCCCACTGGTCGGTCGAGAGGTCGAACTCGGCGAAGAAGCCAAACTGCATCACCGGCTGGCCGGGATAGAGGTAATCAGAGCCGAAGATGAGGCTCTCGTGGTGGCGTGAGAGGAACTCCTGACCGTACGCTTCGTCACGGGTGAGCGCGTTGAACCCGGACCCCATCGAGAAATCAGCGTACAGGTTGTCGTACTCGGAGAGCAGTTCGTCACACCGACCCCCGCGCACGACGGGGTCTTTTGGATACCGTCCGAGGTCGCCCGCTTCGACGTCCGCAGAGATGTGGACCCACCAGCCGGGTGCGTGCAGGATGAAATTGGTCTCGGGATACTGCTGGACCATCCGCTCTAAGCCGGGAAGGCCGGGTTCGTCCGTACAGCACTGGTCGTCGATGTGCATCAGGATGGGCAAGTCCTGCTCGCCACAAATTCGATAGAGCGTCTGCATCCGTTCGTCGTCAACCGGGAGACCACACTTGAGTTCCCCGAACCCGCGCGCGCCGAGGTCCACGTACTCCGCGATGGCGTCCTCGAATCGCGACTCGTCGTAGTAGGGGTGCGACCGGGGGTCGATAGAACAGAACGGGATGAATCGGTCTGGGAACCGGGAGGCGGCCGCGAGCACCTCTCGCGTGGTGATAAGGTAGGCAGAGCCCTCGGGCGATTCGAGCGGGAACAGGACCGCCTTGTCGATGCCGTGGGAGTCCATGTACTCTATCATTCGCTCTGGCGTCACCCCGAGGTCGTACTGGCGCACCTGCCCGATGTGGGTATGGGCGTCGATGAGCGTAGAGACTGGCTGTTCGTCCTTGTCGTACACCGCGTTCGCTAGATACTGCTCGCGCTTGCTCGCCATGTCAATTTGTACCTCGCAGGCACGGGTCTTGAAGATTCGTCCGAAAAACGCCGACAGGGTGAATTCGCAGTTCTCAGGCCGACCAGCTGGCGCTGAGTGGAATGACGAACTCACCGCCCGCTTCGAGTATGTACTCGTAGCCAGCGTCGGGATTTTTCGGGTCGATAAACTCCTTTACCGTCGTTCGCTCGCCGATATCGACGGTGGCGCGGTTTGCGTCGCCCGATTCGATGCCACGAATCGCGTATGCACCGTTTCGCATCTCGACTGCGTCCGCGTAAATCCACATGCCGTCGGCCTCAGCGAGGCGACTATTTCCGGACGTGGTCTTGATGTCGATGACGTTCTCCATCGAGAGATCGCGCGTGAAGTCCTCGACTGTGCCTTCGATTCGACCTTGTGACTCGTTAATAAGCTGGTCACCGCCCGCGATGAGGAGTTTCCCGTCGTGGACGTAGGCGTGTTCGTGACTTCCGTCCACGTCGGTCGAGTAGACAGCGAACGCGCCGACGAAGCTAAACACGTCGCCGACGGCGTGTTCCAGTTCGTGGTTCGACGCGCTCACCACGTAGTCGGTCTGACCGGTCGTGAGTTCGACTTTCACCGCCCGTGCGGTCGGGTCGTCGCTCGCAACCGGAACTTCGGTGATGGATTCGACCTGTCGCTCACCGTCGTAGGACTCGAAGACGGAGGTGAACTGCGTCGAGAGGTCATTCCCCATCCGACGGGCGAGCACGTACTTGAACGTCTCCGGATTGCCCCACCGCTGTGGCGGGTCACCGTTGCAGATGGCCACCTCGTCGACGTCGGTCAGCATGGTCATCCGGAGATGGACGTCCGCCGGTTCGTCCAGCACGTCCCAGTAGTCTTCGAGGTCCCAATCGACGGCGAACGACTCGCCCGGCGCGTCGTCGCGCTCGACGTTATAGAGGTAGTTGAAGCCGTTTCCAACCTCGTCGTTGTACGTGGTGTCTTCGCCGTATCCCGGCTTTGGAACGGACGTTCCGGCGTAGGTCCCGCCGTTCTGCGCCACGAGGTCGAGGCCGGCTGTCTCGATGCCCGCCTGCTCCGTGTAGTTCGTCGAGAAGAAGTCGTAGGCCGACCCGTTCGCGACGAAGTCGTCGAAGTAGAGCGCTCCAGTCTGTCCCTTCCCGATGCCGCCGAAGACGCCGACGGCGCCGTCGGTGTCGCTCGGGAGTGTGAAGGCTCCCGCGTCGTGAGTCGTCCCGCTCTCGTCTCCGAGCGACACCTCGACGCTGGTGCCGGTCTTCGACACGTTGAGCGTGTACCACGTCGCTTTCTCCCAATCGGCAATCGATTTGTGGTCGCCCCACGTGTTGTCCTCGGGATAGTAGAGTCCCATTCGCGGGTCGTCGTCTGCCGCCTGATTGCCGACGCCGACGACGACGTGGCGGCCGTCTCCGTCGCGTCCGAGGTACACCGAGTGGTTGTGGTGCCAGTAGTCGTTGTAGCCGGTGACGCTTGTGTTGATTTTCACGGACACGTCCACGTCGCTCGTCCCTGTGTCGACAGAGAGGCCGCGCCAGTCGTGAACGTCCCCCGAGGGGTCGCGGACGCGAGTGGACCACATCCCCGAGTACGATTTCTCGCGGGAGGCTTCGAGCGACCCGCCACCGTTTCGAACCACGAACTCGGAGACGCCCTCGTTCAGTTCGTAGGTGAATTGGTCGGTGGGAACCGTCCCGCCGTGGAAACTGAAAATGTGGTCGTCGCCGCCATCGACCCGGAAGAAGTCCACGACGTAGGAGTTCTCGTCGTCGATGGTCACCTGCGCCGTCGTCCGCTCGTACTGCTCGCACTGTGGGTAGACGTTCGCGGCGTCGATTTCGAACAACTGGACGCGGTCTGTGTGGTCGAAGTGGCGGGGTGTCGAGACCCACTGTTTGTCCTGGCGTTGTTCGTCCACGAGAACCGTGTTGTGGCTGATGGTGTTCCCTGTCCAGTTCCATCGCTTTGGCCAATTACCCGTCTCCTCTGGATAGCCAAGGTCGGGTGAGAGATTTAGTCCGTGACCGAACAATCCGATGTTGAGCGTGTCTCGGTGTGTGTGACCCGCACCGTAGCCAGCGTCGGGGCCAAAGCCGTTGCGTCCGTAGTACGTCCAGACGGCGCGGCCAACGTCCGGTTCACCGCTCCGAAGCGCGGTGAGTCCCTGTCCGGCTAGTTGTGTACTACCGATGTCGAGCGGTCCCTTCGCCTCCAGAATCGCCTCGATGTCTGCTTTCACCGAATTCGGGTTCTCGTTGTAGATGCCCTGCCGAAGACCGTCCATGGACTCGCGATTCCGGAGGTAAATCCAGCGAGCGAGGTCGTCGCCACCGTAGACGTCGTAGGCACGCACGAGGTTGTCAACGCCGATCATGTTCTCGAAGCCGGGTTCGCCGGCCCCGGCGTTGTCCCCGTACTTCGGGACGAACTTGTTGAGGAACGTGACCTGGTGTTGGGTCTGGAACGACTGCTTGAAGATAGGGTTCTGATACAGGTCTGCCCCCTCGTAGGCGTCGTAGCCGTTCAGCGCATCCGCGGTCCCCTGCAGCGCGCTCGCGACGAGACTGTTGTAGTGGATGCTCCCCTCGTAGGGATGGCCGTCGCGGTCGAACTTCGTCAGAATCGAGGAGAGCACGTCACCGCCGGAGATGTACCAGTTGCCCCACGGCGTTCCGTCGTCCTCGTATTCGAGGCCGCCGGCCTGGAACAGGAAGTCGAGGGCGTCTGCGGTGTACCCGTTTGGCATATCCTGGATAATCGCAGAGAGCGCGAGCGTTGTCTGGTGACTCCCGAAGTTCCCGCGAATCTGCGCGTTCTTCATCGCGGGGAGAATCTGCTGGAGCAATCCTTCTTCGATGTTCCGCCGCACGTCGGCAAGCGAGTCTTTCGGCCCCAGCCCGGGATACTGCGCAGCCTTTCCTGAGAGGAACTCGACGAGCTCCGCGTCCCCGTCCTGACCGGGGAACACGGCATCGTAGGCTTTCAGGACGGCTTTCACCCAGAACGACTCCCAGATGGACCCGACCTGCTTCCCGCGGCCCGTCCCGCCGTGTGAGCTAATCGGCAACCCGTTCAGATACGAATAGCCACCGGATTCGAACTGTACGGTGTCGAGGAGGTTGAACTCGGGGTACACGTCCCCAACCCGGTCGAGGACGACCGTCGCGGCCCGCGCGTATCGCTGCTCTTCGGTGAACAGATACGCCTGGTACAGCGCGTTCAGCATCGAGCGATAGCCGTAGATGGTGTTCCAGTGGTGCGCCCACGCGACCGGGACCCAACGAACCCCGGCCGTGCCCAGGTCGCCATCCTCGTCCACCCAGCCCGTTCCATCGTCGACGCCCCAGCCCTCGCCCATCTCGGGGTGTTCTTCGTTCACGAGCAGCGAGTCGTCGGCGAGCGTCGGGTCGAACTTCCCTTCGTCGTCCATTCCGCTCTCGCGGTAGGCCTCGAAATCGTTGGTCGGCAGGGTGTACTCGCCGTTCGTAATCTTCCACTGCTCTCCGGGCTTCGTCGCGTAGCTGACATCGGGAAGTGGTTCTTTCGGCCCCCACTCGCTCTCCCACGGGTAGTACCCAGCGTTCCCATTCGCCAGAAACGCGGCCCGTGGGATGTCCTGAGAGCCAACGTACCGCCAGAGGTCGTCCAGCGTGAATGTAGAGAGTACGGTGTCCGCCTGCGAGACGGCGTCGTCGCGCTCTGCTTTCGCCCACTCGTAGTTCTCTACGTTCTCTCTCGCCGCCTGTCTGTCTGCTTCTGTAAAGTACGTCACTCTCGTCTTCCCCGCGGTGTTCGTGGTCGGTGTTGCGCCGCTCGCCCCACCTGCGAAGAGCGAACCCAGCGCGGCGACGCCGGACGCCTTCAGGAATCGTCGTCGGTCGGTGTCCGGTAACAATCTGTCCGGGTCGAGTAACCCGTCGCCCGTGGCCGCGTCAGCCCAGTCGATAGTTTTACCTTGCGGTGTGTCATCATGGCTCGACATCGTTTCAGCCAACACCAACGTATCGTTTAAGTATATGTCATGCTGCAACAATCACCGGGAATTTTGACTCTCAGTTTACCGGGAACTTATGCACTCAGACAATTGCGTCGAGAAAGTCGAGATCGGCTTCGATAGCCGCGTCGTATTCACAATCCCCGCGCACGAACTCCACGTTGACGTAGCCCTCGAATCCCGCCCGTTCGAACGGTTCGAGAACCGCCTCGACGTCGAAAAACGACTCGGAGAGCGCACAGCGGTCGCGGGTCCCGCGCTCGCCAACGGCCTGCATGTGGACGTTGTTCGAGAGCGGTGCCAGAGCCTCGGCCTCGGCGCGCAAATCGTCTGGGTGCATCGAGAACAGCGGCTGCCAGTTCAATCCGCAGTTCGGGTCGTCCACAGCCGTAATGAGTCGTTCTGCGCCTTCACGGGTGTTCGAGAGCGTTCCCTCGTGCTTCTCGACGGTGACGCCGAAGCCGCGTTTCGTCGCTCGTCGGGTCAGCGTTTCGAGGTCGGCTACCGCCTGCTCGAAGTGGGCTTCGCTGTGGTCGCCGTACTCCTGTTCGCCCGGCCAGACGCGGATGAGCGACGCGCCGAGTCGCTCGGCCACTGCCAGTTCGTGGGACAATTTTTCCGCGAACGAGACGGTTCCGGGCCGAAGATACGACCCGTACACTGGGATTTCGAGCCCTCGTTTTTCGGCCGCTTCGGCGATTTCGCGGCAGGTGGCGGCGGTTCCGTCGCCGACGTGGTCACGGCCCCAGATTTCGACGCCGTCGTAGCCCGCATCGGCCGCGCTCGCGAGCACGTCGAAAACCGACCGTTCCTGATTCGAGATGGTACACAGTCCGAATCGCATGGGTGTACCTCCCGCGCATGGGATAAAACAGTTGCCTAGTTAGCCGAAGTGGTCTGTCGAAATGTTCGTAACCGTCACCTCGCGCTCGGAGAGTGCCGGGAGCAACTGCGGAATGTCCAGTTCTCCCACAACGCCGAACTGGAGCAGGTCGTGGTCGATTGGAACCTCTCGGTTCGTGGCCCGTTCGTAGTAGGTGGGGACGTCCTCGACGAGGACAGTGCCGAATCGCTGGTCTGCGACGGCGGCGTACAGCGCGTGGAAGGTGCCGGTTCCGACCCCGATGACGCCGAGGTTGTCGGTTCCGAAACGGTTTGCGAGGTAATCGCCCGCTTGCAGCACGTCGAAGACGCGGAGCGCCACGAGCGACGTGCCACACATGAGCGCGTCGGACGTGAGTTTGTACGCCGTTCCGTGGGTGTCGTAGTACTCTCCACCGTTTGCGAGCGGTGTGTTTACGTCACGAGCGCGGACGCCGCCCTCCCCTCTGACGTCGAAGACGAACACCGCCCCGCGCTCTGTGGCGAGCGTGCGGACCGCCTGCTCGTACTCGGGGAGGTCGTCGGTTCCGCGATTCAACAGGACGACGGTTGGCACGCTCTCTGCGGAGGAAACCCGCTCGTCGCGAACCAGCACGCCGGTCGTCACGATGTCGGATTCGCTCCTGAAGAACACTTTCTCCCAGACGAGGTCGCCGTCGTCTTCCGTCTTGATGACTCGGGGGAAGCGTGGTGGTGCGATCCGGTCTAAGTCGAATCGCTCTCTCACGAGTTTGCGCATCGGCGTTCCGTCTGCGTCGGCCACCGCTCGCGGTTCAGTTGGATTACTCCCGTCGAGGTATTCTCGCGTGAGGTTCACGACGTGTCGCTCCGCTGGAAACGCGGCGTTCACCTCGCCCGATTCGAGGCAGGTGAGCGCGGATTCAGTTTCGGTTTCCGGGTCGCCAGCCTCGAAATCCGGCGCAATCCCCTGCAGGTGCGACTGGAACCAGTTGATGACCGCCTCCCGGAGCACTGGGTCGAGGCCGTGAGTCGTCGGCGAGACGACGAGATCGATAGCGGCGGGCGCAGCGTACAGTTCGTAGGCGCGTTTCGCCCGTTCGTAGGTCTGGTGGGCACCCTCGATACAGAGGAAGTCTGATTGCGACGCACCGATGCACACTGGTTTCGGCGCGAATCCGGTGAGGAAGTCGTCGTAGCGCGGCCCGCGTTCGATTGCTCGCCAGATGATTTGCTCGCCATCCTGGGCCTGACCAGTCTTCATGTAGGCTTCTTTCGAGGTGACGAAACAGCAGGGAGCGGCCGCAGCGAGGCGGTCGTCTGCGAGCATGAGGTAACCCGTCTGCATCCCGCCTCCCGAGTTGCCCGTCGCGCCGATGCGGTCCGGGTCGACTTCGGGCCGCTCGCGCAAGTAGTCCATCGCTCGCATCGCGTCCCAGACGAAGTAACGCGCGAGGTTCGTCCCTGCGAGCATACACTGGTGGCCGAGGTAGGAGTGTTCGATGACGTTCCGGCGCGGAATCTCGCCGGTCTCCGGGTCGAAAAACTGGTGGCGTTCGCCCTGCCCGATTGGGTCCACGGCGAGTACCGCGAACCCATTTTGAACGAGTTCGATACACGCCTTCTGGTAGACTGCGGCCGCCTTGCCGGCGTCCGAGTGACCACAGAAAAACAGGACACCGGGGACCGGTTCGTCGGCGTCGTCCGGGAGGTACAGGTTCGCCGTGACGTGGACGTCCGGGAGACTCTCGAACACGACCAGTTCGACGCGATAACCGTCACGGTCCAGCGTGTCGGTTATCGTCGGATTTAGTGGCGTGCGTTCGGTCGGCAGGCCGCCGAGTGCGTCGAAGAAGTTGGCACGTGCCGTCTCCCCGTGCCGCCGCGCTGCCCGTCGCGAATCGACCGCGTCTCGTTCGCGGTTCGCTCGCTCGAAGTGCGTCGCGGCCAGTCGCCGCAGGTATTGCGGAAGCTGGTCTTCGACGTCGTAGAACCCATCGACGTTCTGCAGAAAGGTTCGGTTCATCTGCGTGCACCGACGGGGAGCGGGGCAGTAAACCTTTGTGTGACCGCTAGCCCCAGGCGAAGCCGACGGCTGCGCGAACCGACGGCGCGGCCAACAGCGGGTCGGCCGACTCGTGTGTCATCCGGACGAGACTCCGTTTCCGGCGAAGGCCGTGTTCACGAAGTCGGTCCACAGTATCGTCGGTCGGCAGCGCGTCTACGATGACGCGGGGGTCTGTGAGCATGTCTTCGATTCGGTTGAGGAGCGCCGACAGTTCGGGGCCGCTGTGGGCGACGATGGGGCCGACCTGTGGGCGTTCGAGTCCCGGCCGAACCACCGCGTACGCACGGAGGTCCTCACCATCGCGGACGCCGATGGCCGTAGTTCCCACCTCGGAGAGCAGGCGGGTCAACAGCGCAGAGCGGTCCACGCCGAGGGTTTCGCGGTCGAGTTTGCAGAGCGCTTCGACGTACTGTGGTTGGACGACTGCGGCGTCGAGCGACGTCGAAACCGGAGCGAGCAGCCCCGTCCAGCGTTCGATTGGGGTCTCGCTGCGAAATCCGAACTCGCGATACAGTGGCGCTCCGTACTCGGTGGCGTCGAGGCCGATAGCCACGTCTTCCCGGTCGGTGGCGTAGGTTAATCCCCGTTCAAACAGGGCCGTCCCGTAGCCCTGCCGGCGGTGAGCTTCGTCCACGAGTACCATGCCGACCCAGCGCACCGCGTCGTCGTACGTGGCCACGCACGTCGTCGCCACGAGTTCGTCGTCCACCCACCCGCCGAAACAGCCGTCTGGGTCGAACGAGAGAACGCGGTTCCAGTCGGCCGCGGTTTGATTCCACCCCGCCTGCGTCGAGAGGCGGAGGGCCTGGTCTACGTCACTCGGAGAGAGCGGGGCGATATCTATCACACCTTACCAAACGGCTGTACCTAACTAAGTGTGTCGCCCGGTCACACACGGGGGCGTGGTCGGGTGGTCACTGCGACATGCTGTGGACGCGAGTGCCTCCAGAACCTCCAGGATGAGGGACATTTATACCGGCGCGAGGTGAGGTGCAGGTATGGGAGTCTCCATCACGGATACGAACCTGTATGTCCTGAACATGACGCGACGGATGACGTTTCACTTTGGGAACGTCCACGTCGCGGAGGGGCCACAGATACTGCTCGAACTCACCGCCGACGTAGACGGTGTGCGCGAAACCGGCCTGAGCATGGGTGCCCTCGCGCCGATGTGGTTCCACAAGAATCCCGACATGGGTATGGAAGAAGGCGTCGCTGACATGGTAACCGTCTTCGAGGCCGCCTGTGACCATGCGGAATCTGCGGACGCAGAACCGACAGTCTTCGACGCGTGGTGGTCGCTCTACGACGCCGTCGGTGACTGGGCGGCGGACACCCCTCACCCGCCATTGCTCTGGAGTTACGGAGTGAGCCTGGTCGAACAGGCACTCATCGACGCGTTCTGTCGAGCCACCGACACCGCCTTTCCCGATGCCGTTCACGAGAACACACTCGGCATCGACCTCGGGCGAATCTACGACGACCTCGACGGGGTGGAACCGACCGACCTCTTGCCCGACTCACCCACCCGGTCGATTGCCGTCCGCCACACCGTCGGTTTGAGCGACCCGCTTGTCCCCGCCGACGTCGAACCAGCCGACCGCCTCGACGATGGCCTTCCACAGACCCTCTCCGAGTACGTCGAACAACAGGGCGTCGCCCACTTCAAGATTAAACTCGCCGCGGACGAGGGCGATGCAGACCGCCTTCGACGGATTCACACGCTTCTCTCCGACAGCTCGCTCTCACACTACGCCTTCACGCTCGACGCGAACGAACAATACGGAAGTGTGGGTGAATTTCGCGAGCAGTGGGAGACGATGCAAGCAGATGCAAACCTCGATTCGTTCCTCGACAACTTGCTCTACGTCGAACAACCACTCTCGCGCGACGAGGCCTTTAGCGACGAGACGCGACGGGTGTTCGCCGAGTGGGCAGACCACCCGCCGGTCATCATCGACGAATCCGACGACCACGTCACCAGTCTCGCGACGGCGCTCGACTGTGGCTACGCGGGAACGAGTCACAAAAACTGCAAGGGCGTGTTCAAGGGCATCGCGAATCGCTGTCTCATCGAACACCGGCGACGCACCGACGGCAACCGCGAGTATCTGATGAGCGGCGAGGACCTCACGACGCTCGGTCCCGTCGAACTACAGGAGGACCTCGCCGTGATGGCGACGCTCGGGATGGACCACGTAGAGCGCAATGGACACCATTATTACCGAGGGTTGAGCATGCTTCCAACGGAGGTTCAGGACAACGTCCTCGATGCACACGACGACCTCTATCGCCGCCACGAAGACGGCTTCCCGACCCTCGACATCCGCGATGGTCGCATCCGCATCGACTCGGTACTCGCCGCACCCTTCGGCCACGACGTTGACCTCTCCGCGACTCGCTTCACGCCGATCGAAAACTGGCGCGTCGAGTCAATCTACCAGTAGCCTCGCACCGACTTCGCGAAAATTCGCTTCGGCACTCCACTGAAAACCCGCTTCGGCCCTCACTCAACACCCCTTCGCCCTCCACCGGGGTAACGCTCTTTACACCGCGCGCTGTGGCTTTTCGAATGGAGATAACGCGACTCACCACCAGACGGACGATTCTCGACTGTATCGACCGCTGGAACGCGATTCACCCATCCGTTCCGTTCGCCCGCAGACTCGCCGCACAGCGAATTTTCGTGCCCGCGCCCGGCGTCTCCGTGACCGTCTGGGGCGTTGTCCCCGAATCCGGCGACGCCCCGGTTGGTTTTGCCATCACGAAACATCTCTCACGGCCCGTCCCCGGATACGAGGACGCGACGACGGGGTGGCTCAGTCTGTTCGCGCTCGACCCCGTCGCCTGCGACGTGGCTGACGACGGCGCTGACCTGCTCGAAACCGCGCTCTCCCACCTGCGTGACCGGGGCGTCACCACCGTCATCCTCGGGAGCGACATCCGCAAGTTCATGCCTGCGTTGCCGCGACCTGTCCACGACCACTACGCGGACCTGCTCGAAGCCGTCGACTTCGAGGCCGGCGGGACAGTCGCCGACCTCTACTGCGACCTGCGCGCACCAGGGACAGACGAGCGACTCAGCGAGCACCGCTCGCCGTCCGCGAGCGTCGACGTCGGACCTGTCGAGCCGGCGACGGAGCCGGCCCTCCACGACTTTATGGCACGCGAGTTCCCCGGTCGCTGGCAGTTTCAGGTCGAGGCAAACTGCACTCACCCCGGAGGCGTGGACGACTACTGGGTCGTGAGAGACGAGGGCGAAGTCGTGGCGTTCGCACGCACCGGCACGGCAGACTCGCCGGTCCTCTCTGCGTGCCTCAACTGGGTCGAAAAGTGGGGCCCACGGACCTGCGGGCTGGGGCCAATCGGTGTCGCTGAATCGCGTCGGCGCGAGGGCCACGGACTCCTCCTCATCGCGAACGTGATGGCGGCCTTCCGCGAGCGGGGCTACCAGCACATGGTCATCGACGGGGTGGCCGACGGATTGCGGGGATACTACGCCCAACTCGGCTTCGAACCGGACATCGAGTTCGTCTCCTATCGAGCGACGCTTTGAGTCGGTCGATAGGAGACGACTCGGGACTTACAGCAGCTCGTCGACGTTGCGCTGAATCTTTCGGATGGCGTCGCCGATGGCCCGAATCCCCTCCGGTTCCGCCAGCAATATCACGTGCGAGAAGGTGATGTTCGTGGCGACGACTTCCTCGACGCCCGGCAGATGGAGACTGCGATACGCGGGCACGTCGACGTCGTCCGGCACGAGCGCCTTCACCTTCTCCCGCGAGAACGTCGGCTGCTTGTACATCGGGTAGGTGTAGCCAGTGCCCCCCGGAACGCCCTCGGCGTTGAGTGCTTCGAGGAAATCGTCGCGCGAGAGGCCGCCGAAGGCAGCCGGGTCGTACTTGAGGTCGAACAGACAGTAGCCCCGTGCGGTGATGCGGTCGTCGTCGGGTTTCGCCGAGACGCCGTCTATGGTCTCGAGTTCCTCGCGGAGGATGCGCTCGTTCTCCCTGCGCGTTTCGTTCTGCGCTTCGAGCTGTTCGAGTTGCGAGCAGAGCAACGCCCCCTGGAATTCGGTCATGCGACAGTTGCCCGCAAGTTCGTAGTGGCGGTACGCCTTCCCGCTCACGCGGCCGATGTTGTGAATCAGGTGGCCGCGCTCTGCGAGCAGTTCGTCGTCGGTGATGACGACGCCGCCCTCGCCGGCGGAGAGGGATTTCGTCTCCTGGAACGAAAACGTCCCGACGTCGCCGAAGGTTCCGATTTTCTTGCCGCGCCACTCGGTGCCCTGGGCGTGGGCCGCGTCCTCGACGAGAAACAGGTCGTGTTCGTCGAGGACGGGAAGTAGTTCGTCGAAATTCATCGGGTAGCCAGCGATGTGGACGCCGACCATGCCGACGGTCTTGTCCGTGATTTGCTCTTCGACCGACGCCGGGTCCACGTTGTACGTCTCCGGGTCCACGTCCACGAACTTCGGCACCGCGCCGAGGGCGGTGATTGCGCTCCCCGTCGCGATGAAGGTGTACGGAGGCAACAGCACCTCGTCGCCGGGCCGGACGTCGCACATCCGGAGGGCGACCTGAATCGCGACAGTCCCGTTCGCCACCGCGATGGCGTGTTCTGCCTCGTGGTACTCGGCCCACTCGTCTTCGAATCGTTCGACCCACTGGGCGTTGCCGTTGTTGCGACACCACGCGCCCGATTCGAGCGCGTCGAGTACGTTCTCTCTGTCCTGTTCACGGGTCTGGGGCCACGTCGGAATTTCGAGGGCGTCGGCTGCCTTCGGTCCACCGTGCAATGCTAACTCGCTCATCGCCTCACCTGTTTCTTCTCCAAGTATTAAGCGTTTGTCCGGTGGTAACACCTCTCGCCTGTCGGGGGCAGAACTATGTCCCTCCGAATCGGTTGTCTCTCGTGTCCGATGGCCCCTTCGCCACATTCGGTCGACCCCGAGCCACTCCGCAAGCGACTGCTCCGCTTCTACGCCCACGAATCCGGAGACCACACGATTTCTGACGTGCCCGACCACTCGGCGGCGTATCTCGAACTGCCGAAGTTCGAACTGGCCCGCCGGGGTCACGACCCGCCGCCAGTCGACGAGTCGAACATCGAGGCGACGCTCTCGGTGGTGGAGCGACGCGCCGACTGCGCCGATTTCGGCCTGAACGCGCTTCTCAGATTCCTTTACCGGTACGCCGACTCACCGCGTCTCTCGCCCGCACTTCGCACCGCCATTCAGGAGGCAGTTTGCGGGTTCGTCTACTGGTTCGACGACGCGGCGACGGAGATGTGGTTCAGCACGGAGAACCACCAGATTCTGTTTCACACGGCGGAACTGCTCGCTGGCCAGTTGTTTCCAGACACGACCTTCGCGGTGACGGGAAAGCCGGGGTCGTGGCATCGTGACCGGGCACGAACCGCCATCGACCGCTGGCTGGACTGGCGGGCCAGATTCGGGTTCAGCGAGTGGCTCTCGAACGCCTACTACGACGAGGACCTCGTCGCGCTCGCGAACCTCGCTGTCTTCGCGGCCGACTCCGCCCTCCGCGAACGGAGTCGAACGCTCATCGACCTCACCCTGTTCGACGTGGCGTGCAATTCCCATCGCGGCGTTTTCGGGAGCACGCATGGGCGAACCTACGCCCGGTACGTCCTCGACCCCCTGCGCGAACCGACGAGTGCGCTTCAGTACCTCTGTTGGGGTGCGGGCACGGTCGAGCAATCGCTGAGCCTCGCAGCGGTTGCCCTCGCTTCTGACGACTATCGCGTCCCGCCGGTCGTCCAGGAAGCGGCACTCACACCGAGGGTCGAAACGCGCGAACGCCACAGCCTCGACGTAGAGGACGCCACAGCCTACGGCCTCGACCCGGATTCGCGCGAGGACCAACTGTTCTTCTGGGGCGCACTCGCGATGGGCCACCGGGACGTCGTGGACGCGGCGCTCGCCCGCGTCTCACCCACATACGAGAAGCGCCTGCCGGAAATTTCCGGGGCTGCGGCGTACCACGAGACCTTCGCGAATCATCCAGACTACGACCCCGACCCGAACAACACGGCCATGACGCAAGCCGACGTGTACACCTCTCGTCGCCCCGAGTACATGCTGAGTTGCGCCCAGGACTTCCGCAAGGGGAAGTTCGGCTTCCAGCAGCACGTCTGGCAGGCGACGCTCGCGGGTCGGGCACCTGTGTTCGCGAACCACCCGAAAGGGCCGCTCGAATCGGTCGGCCCCGACGGCTACTGGTGCGGAAACGGCCTGCACCCGCGTGCAGCAGCATACGAAAACGTCCTCTGCTGCCTATTTCGCGTCGGCACGCCTCCCCACCCGGTGCCCGACATTCCGGGCTTCGACGCATCCTTCGCGGAGACGCCGTACACCCACGCGTTCGTCCCGCGATACGCCTTCGACGAGTTCGTGTCGGGCGACGACTGGCAGTTCGGCCGCGCTGACGACGGGTACGTCGCCATCGCCGCGACCACGCCGACTCGCTGGCGCGACCCGGACCCGGCGGTCACCGACCTGCTTCCCATCGATGCCGGGGCGACCAACGAGCCCTACGAACTCGTCGCCGACGGGACCGAAACGGCGTGGCTGTGCGAACTCGGGTCGGCCACCGAACACGGTTCGTTCGACGAATTCGTCGAAGCAATCACCGGGAGTTCGGTGGCGGGGTCGGGCACGAACGTAACCTACGAGTCCCCGACCGTCGGAACGGTCGAATTCTCGTGGGACGGCCCGCTCACGGTCGACGGCAGGGAAATCGGTCTGGCGGACTACCCACGCATCGACAATCGATTTTGCACCACGGAGTTCGGTGAGACCCGCGACGAATTACGGGGCGAGACGACGACCACGCTCGATTTCGGGGAGTAGCGCGGCCGTCGAGAGGGTTCTCGACGCCTCCCGAAGATACAAGACGGTTGCCACGAGACGTACACGGGATGCAGACAGCCATCCTCACGAAGGTGTTTAGCGACCAGTCCCTGCAGGACGCCTGCCGACTCGCCGCGGACATCGGCTACGACGGCGTCGAACTGACGGGGTCTGCGAACCACCTCGGCCCGGAAACCACGCTCGACGAGGCTCGCGACCTGCGCGAACACCTGGACGACCTCGGCCTCACCGTCCCGTGTATCGCCACCTACACGGGCGGCTACGTCGGGAAGTCGGACGCGGAACGGCAGGCAGAACTCGACGAACTCGAACATTATTGCGAACTGGCCGACGTGCTCGACGTGAGTCTCATCCGCCACGGGCCTGGCGGGCCGGGGTCGTACAAGGCCACTGACGCCGACTACGAGACGGCCGCCGAGTGGTATCAGAAGGCTGCGGACGTGGCTGCCGACCACGGCAAAGCACTCGGTATCGAGATTCACAGCAATACGCTGGTCGAATCGAGCGAGGACGCGCTTCGCTTCCTCGACATGGTCGACTGCGACAATGTGGGTGCCATCCACGACGCCGGGAACATGTACATCTCACACGTCCCGAGCGGGGCAGAATCCGTCCAGAAACTCGGCGACCGTCTCTGTCACGTCCACGTCAAAGACGAACGCGCCGTCCCGGACGGCGACGGGGAGGGCAGATTCGAAATCGACACGCGAAAGGGGATGGGTTGGTACGAACCGACCCTGCTCGGCGAGGGTGACACAGACCACGACGCGGTCGTCGAAACGCTCGCCGAGATGGGTTACGACGGCTACCTCACCAACGAGTGCCACATCCCGCCCTCCGCGTCGCTCACGGACGAGGAAATCGCGCGCGAAGAGTACGAACGCCTCACCGCGCTCATCGAAGCTGCCGGCACATAATCGTTATACCCTCCGCTCCTGTTTTGTCGTGTATGCCGCCACGCATCGGAGTCGTTGGACTCGGAACGATGGGGTCGAATCACGCTAGCCGCCTCACTAACGCCGGAGCGATGGTCGTGGGCACGGACATCAACGCCGACGCTCGCGCCGCCTTCGCAGACCGGTTCGAGACGCAAGTGTACGCCGACCACGAAGCGATGTACGAAGACGGCCTTGACGGCGTCGTCGTCACCGTCCCGAACGCCTTCCACGAGGAGTTTACCGTTTCAGCCCTCACCCGTGACATCCCCGTGCTCGTCGAAAAACCGCTCGCGCACACGCTCGAAAGCGCAGAGCGAATTGCCGACGCTGCCCGAGACAGCGACGCCTTTTGCACGGTGGGGCTGGTCATGCGCTACTACGACGCCGTCACCGAGTTGCTCGACCGAGCAGCACGCGGCGAGTTCGGGACGGTACACCACGTCGAAGCGAACTACCTTCGGCGCCAGGGTGCGCCAAAACGCGGCTGGTTCACCGACCCCGACCTTGCCGGCGGCGGTGCGCTGCTCGACGTGGGCATTCACGTCCTCGACCTCGCGATGGCCGTCCTCGACTTTCCGGCGGTCACCGAGACGTTCGGCTGTGTCCGCACCGAGCGCGACCCACTGCCCGTAGAGGATAGCGCGAGCGGCCTCGTCCGGTTCGAAAGCGGACAGAGCCTCGCGCTCGAAGTCTCCTGGGCGGCCCACTGCGAATCTGCCCAGTCGCTCGTCGTCCGCGGCGACGAGGGCGGCGCACACCTCGATATCGCCACTCAGACGCTTCGCGTCTTCCCCGGCGACGGGGCTGCGGCGGAGACAGTTTCAACTGAGACCTCAGACTGGCTGGCTCCCGAGGACGAGGCATTTCTCGCTGCCGTCGAACGAAATGTCCCGCCTGCCAACGGCACGCTCGAAGAAGCCCTCTCGGTCCAGCGAGTGGTCGAAGCGTTGTACCGAACCGGCGAACGAAAAACAGTCGTCCAGTCCTGAACCGTCGTAACTCCGCCTACTCCCTCTCGACGGCTACCCACTCGCCGGTCCGGTCTGATTCGTAGGCGGCGTCGAGGACGCGCAGGACGCGCATCGCGTCGGTCACGTCAGCCGGGTTGGACGCGCGGCCGTCGCAGGCGGCGAGGAACTGGTCCATGAACGCGAGGCCCCACTCGCCGCCGTAGCCGGAGACGGGTCGGTAGTCGTGGACGAGTTGTTCCTCATGGTGGCGGCCCGTTTCGTCGGTCTTCGACAGGTGGAGTTCGGTTTCTCCATCGAAACCAAAGGTCGGACCCATTGGGTCCCACGAGGCGCTTCCTTGTTCTCCGTAGAGTTTCACTTCCGTGTCGTAGCGTCCCTCGCCGAGGTAGTAGCCACAGGTGTGCGAACCGAGGATGCCCGAGGCGGTTTCGAACTGGAGAACGGCTCCGTCTTCGACGTCCACGGCGGGCGTGTCGGCCCGCATTCGGGCGTTGACGCGGACGATGGGGTCGTCGAGAACCCAGGGCACGAGGTCGATCCAGTGGACGCCGAGCCACTGGACGATGCCGCCCCTGCTCGCCGCCCGGTCGAAGAGGTAGTGGTCCGTGTTTCGGGTGGCTAACTGCGAGGCGACGAACCGAACGTCGAACGACTTCACGTCTCCGAAGTGCCCTCGCGCCACGAGGTCGGCCAGCCGTTTCGAGAAGGGGTGGCCTCGCCAGGCGTAGGAGAAACCGACCGTCGCGTCGCTCGCGGCGACAGCCTCGGCAACCGGTTCGAACTCGCTCGCAGAGCGGGCCGCTGGTTTTTCGGTGAACACGTCCACGCCGCGTTCGACCGCCGCTTCGATGGCGGCGGGGGTCTCGCGATTCGAGAGGGTCACCCAGAGCAGGTCCACGTCCGCCCCGTCGAGCAGTGACGGGACATCGCGGTAGTAGGGAACCTCCGTGAGTGAATCTGCCTCCACGTCCTCGGGGTGGGTGTCCGGGTCTGCCACGGCAGTCACCTCGGCGTCCAAGTGTTGGATGCTCTCGATGTAGGGCGCGCGGTGGTGGTGGTCGAGGCCGACGTAACCGATGCGTTTGGTCATGTGGTCACCTGAACGCCGGGATGACTTCGTCGCCGAACCGTTCGAGGCAGGCGAGAGTCGTATCCTGTGGCTGGCCGGGGAACTGACACCGGATGAGGACGTGGTCCACCCCGAGGTCCTCGTATTCGCGCAGTTGCTCGATACACGCTTCCGGCGACCCGATGACGAACTTCTCGTTCAGTTCGTCGTAATCGACCGACACCTCGTGTTCGTCCATGTACGTCTGCCCCCAGCGGGCGTACAGTTCGTAGAGATTGAGCAGGTACGGTTCGATGGTCTCGCGAGCGTCTTCGACCGAATCGGCGACGAAACAATCGCGCATCAGGATGACGTCGTTGTCCTCGCGGGACATGCCGAATTCTTCCAGCGAGTCCTCGTAGACGCCAATCTGGTGTCGCAGGTCCTCGGTAGTCGAGGAGGCGCTTGCAATCCAGGCGTCGCCCCGGTAGGCCGCTCGCTTGATGGCGATGTCGGCGTGGCCACCAATCCAGATTGGCAGGTCGTCGGGTCGCGGGTTGATGAACACGTCGTCGAACGACCAGTAGTCGCCGTCGTGGGTGATCGAATCCTCGGTCCAGAGCCGTCGCAGCACGGACAGCGATTCGAGGAACATCCCCACGCGCTCGTCCATCTCCACGTCGAAGGGGGCGAGTTCGCGCTCGCGGTAGCCAAGCGCCGCTCCGAAGTTCATCCGGCCGCCGGAGAACTCGTCTATCATCGCCACCTGCTCTGCGAGGTGAAGCGGGTTGTAGAGGGCGGGCAGCATCGCCGCGGTTCCGAGTTCGAGCGACTCGGTTCGGGCGGCGAGGGCGGCGAGGGCCGTAATCGGTTCGACGAACCCCTCCTCGTGAACGTGGCGTTCGCCGACGGTGGCAGAGTCGAAGCCGACCGCTTCCATCAGGTCGGCCTGCTCGAACAGGTCCGCTTCGGTGAACTCACCGGCTTCCGTGTAGTACTGATTGAGGAAGACGCCGAACTTCATCGGGCGACCACCGTGGTCCACCGGTCTCCCGTGGCGCGTCGGCCGGTTCGTGCTAGACACTGTCTCGTGAGATGAGCCATGGGAATCGTTGGATAACTGGTTAATTATAGTTTGTGCCTCCGGCCATCGAAACCACCACGCACCGGCCTCGTTTCTCCGTCCAAAACGGCCGGCGACGCCGCGCGGTTCGCGCTCTGCCAGCATTTCTCAACTCCACGAGGATGGTCGTTCGAATCAAGGTGTTTGTTAATCCCAAACATTTATGCTCGAATCGTGAGATGCTAGCAAACAATGATGACGAACGAAGCGCGCAATCCGGTGAAGGGGGTCCAGACGTCCCTCGATATCATCGACGCGCTCCAGGAACACGACCGGGTGGGTGTGACGGCGTTGGCGAACGAACTTGGCATCTCGAAGGGGACGGTTCACTGTCACCTGGCGACGCTCAGACAAAACGGCTACGTCGTGAAAGACGCAGGCAAGTACCGCCTCGGCCTGCGTTTTATCGACGTCGCCCACCGCGTGAGAGACCGCCACGCCCTCTACGACCTCGTCACCGACGAGGTGGACGAACTGGCCAAAAAAAGCGGCGAACTGGCGCTGTTCACCGTCGAAGAACAGCACAAGGGTATCTGTCTCTACAAGGCGAGCGGCGAGCAGGCCGTGCGCACGCAACTCTACGTCGGTTATCGCAACAATCTCTATCACACCGCCGTGGGCAAGGCAATTCTCGCGTACAAACCCCAGTCCGAACTGAACGCCATCCTCGAAGCGACCGACTTCGAGTCGCTCACCAACGAGACGATAACCGACGAACAGGCACTGCGCGACGAACTCGAACAGGTCCGAGAGACCGGGTTCGCCTACAACCGCGAGGAGACGATTCCGGGTCTCGTCGGCGTCGGCGCGCCCATCCGCAATCAGGACGGTGGCGTTTACGGGGCCATCAGCGTCATCGGCCCGACGAGTCGAATGTCGGACGACCGACTCGAGGAAATCTCGGAGCTAATCTACCACACCGTCAACGTCATCGAAATCAACGCGACCTCGCTCTGAATCTCTGTTTCCCGCTTTTTTGCTACGCCGACTCCCCCTCGTAGGCGTCCGTGAGGCGAGTGCGTTCCTCTCCTGAGAGTTCGAACGCCGTGGCTCCGACGTTCTCGTCGAGTTGCGACACGCTTCGCGCCCCGACGATGGGGACGCAGGTGTACGCCTCCTGGTCGATGAGCCAGCGCAGCGCCACCTGTGCGGGCGTCACTTCTTTCACGTCCGCGATGTCGCGAACCTCGTCGAGCACCCGCCACTGGCGGTCCTCGAAGCGCCTCTCCCAGGATTCTCGCGCCCCGCGTGAGTCGGACGGAGCGTCGCCGTCGCGTTCGTACTTTCCGGTGAGGAAGCCGCCTTCGAGCGGCGAGTACGGACAGACCGCGAGGTCCTGGTCTGCGCACACAGAGAGCACCTCGTCGGGTGATTCTTGATACGCGACGTTGAACTTCGGCTGGACGATTTCGAAGCGGTCCCAGCCGTGCACGTCGCTCTGCCAGAGCGCCTTCGTCAACTGCCAGGCGGCGGTGTTGCTCGCCGCGAGGTAGTGGACGCGCCCCTCGCGAACGAGGTCAGAGAGGACCGACAGCGTCTCTGCTATCGGGGTTTCAGGGTCCCACGCGTGGATGTAGTAGATGTCGAGGTAGTCGGTGCCGAGGCGGTCGAGACTGCCCTCGATTTCCGCGCGAATGTTCTTCCGCGAGAGGTTCCGACTCTCACCGCCTTGCATCGCCCAGTACACCTTCGAAGCGAGGACCACGTCTTCGCGGTCCACGTCTTCGAGCCACTCACCAATCCACTGTTCGCTGCGGCCGCCGCCGTAGGAGTTCGCCGTGTCAATAAAATCGATGCCGCGATCGTAGGCGGCGTCCAGGAGTTCGTGGGCCTCCTCCCGGGAGGTTTCGAGGACGCCGTCGCGTTCGAGGCCGAAGCGCCACGTCCCGAGAGAGAGCGGTGCGGTCTTGATACCGGTCGAACCGAGTCTAACTGACTCCATGGGCAGACGACGACCACGCAGTGTATAGTTCTTGGTGCCCGCAAAAACGAGTCGTCGCCGCGACGTCAGTACTCCACGGCGACCGGCTCGCCGCGTTCCGCCGAGCGGTAGGCGGCCGCGACGACCGCCGTGGCCATTGCGCCGTCTGCTCCTGGGATGGCAGGCGGACGGTTCTCGGCGACCGCTGTGGCGAAGTCTTCGAGCAGGCCACGGTTCGGGTCGGTGCCGACGAACTGGGTGCGCCGGCCCGGCTCGTCGCCGTCGTCTGCGGTGTGGGCGAGCGACTGGTCGAAGCAGTCCACCGACAGCACGCCGTCGGCACAGAGTAGTTCGACCGTCGCGTCTCCCCAGGTGTGCCAGTGTTCGGGTCTGCTCCACGATCCGTCGAGCAGGAACTGCGTGCCGTCTTCGAGTTCCATCGACAAGACGTTCACGTCGTCGACCGGAATCTCGTGGAATCGCGTGTCCACCTCGGCGTACACCTCGGTCACGCGCTGGCCGGTCAGGTGGTAGACGAGGTCCACGATGTGGACGGTGTGGTCCATCACCGCCCCGCCGCCGGCGAGGTCGGGGTCGGCGAACCAGCCACCGGGCATCTGCCCGCGATTCGTCCCCGACACCGCCCGCACCGCGCCGAGGTCGCCGGTGTCGAGTCTGGCCTTCGCCGCCTGCGCCGCGTCGCAAAATCGAAGCGGCATGGCGAGCCCAAGGTGGACCCCCGCCTCCTCGCAGATTCTCACGACGTCGGTGGCCGTCTCGACGTTCGTCGCGAGCGGTTTTTCACAGAGGACGTGCACGCCGGCCTCGGCAGCGGCGCGAATCCACCGGTCGTGCATGGCGTTCGGCGAGCAGACGACGACGCCGTCCACGCGGTCCAGTAGCGTGTCAGTTGGCAGGGATTCGATGCCGTGGTGGGTCGCGAACTCCCGTCCGCGTTCGTCGTCGGTGTCGGCCACGCCGACGAGTTCGACTGTGTCCATCTTAGAGAGCAGGCGTGCGTAACTGTCGGTGTGGACGTGAGCCGCAGAGAGGATGCCGAGCGGCGTCGTCATTTGTCCACCTCCTCGGGCGCGACTGGTCGCCCGCTAGCTGCGGATTCCCTCGCCGCGAGTGCCAGTCTGAGCGCGGTCGTCGCCTCGTCCACTGTCACAGCCGGTCGTTCACCCGATTCGACGCACGCGAGGAAGTGTTCGACCTCCCGGCGGTAGCCGTCAGCCGAAACCGGCCGTTCGACCCGGACTTCGTCGTCGGTGAACTCTCGAACAGGCCGGTGGTCGTCGCTCGAAAGTTCGACGACGCCACCATCTCCGGCGAGTTCGAGTTCGCTCGTGAGTTTCCGAGCTTCTGGTTGTGCCCACGACGCCTCGACGTAGCCAACCGCGCCGTTCTCGAAGCGGAGCGTCGCGAATCCATGCTCGAATTTCTCGCCGGCGGTTCGCCGGGCGAACACGCGCTCGACCGGCCCCCACAACGACCGCAGATAGTCGAGGTCGTGAATCGAGAGGTCGAGGAACAGCCCGCCGCTTCGTTCGCGGTCTGCGTACCAGTCGCCTGATCCCCAGTCGGGAAACGGCGACAGTCGTCGAGCGCGAGCGACGCCGGGCGCACCGATTCCGTCGGTTTCGACCACGTCTCTGGCCCGCTCGTAGCCGGGGTCGAACCGGAGGACGTGGCCGACGAGCAGCGAAATCTCGCTCTCGCTCACGGCGCGTTCGATTGCGGCGGCGTCCGCGAGGGTTCCCGCAATCGGTTTTTCGAGGAGCACGTCGATGCCGTGGTCTGCGGCGCATTCGACGAGTTCGCGGTGGGTGTCGGTTGGGGTGCAGATGGAGAGACAATCCACCTCGCTCGATTCACAGAGGTCAGCGACGCTCGTGTGGGCGGTTGCTTCGAGGTCGTGGCGTTCGACGAACGGGGTCGGGTCGCTCGTCGCGGCGACGGCGACGACGTTCGCGCCCAGTTCACGGTACTGCTGTAGGTGGGTTCGGGCCATGAAACCCGTCCCCGCGATTCCGACACGGGTCACAGTCCGAATGTGGGTTCTGGTAGCATAAAACGAGGGGGCGAAAACGGCGTGTGTGACTGCGCTCAGTAGTACGGATTGTAGTCTGCGAGGAACGGCGCGCTGTCCACCGATATCGCGGCCAGCGCCTCGCTTTCAGGCGTAATCGCGTCGCCGGTGTCGATGGTCGCTTCGACGGCGAGTTGCAGCGTCGCCGCGTCGAGCAGTCGGTCGGTGTCGTCGCGTTCGCCGGCCACCACGTCCAGGAACGACTCAATGAACGGGTGATACATCGCCGCGAGCGAATCGCGATTGCTTTCGATGGCTACAGCGTTGGTCGTTTCACCCACATCGAGGACGCTGAACATCCCATCGTCGGGACTGCCGTCGAAGCGGAGCGTCGCGTGGGTGTGATTTTCGAATTCGACATCGACCGTCGTCCCCGGTTCCGCGGCGCGTTTCACCCGCGTCCAGTTTTGCCCCGCGAGGAAGCGAATCGTGTCGGTGAGATGGACGCGATAGTAGAAGTAATCGTTGAACCCGGCGGCGTACAGTGTGCGGCCGCGTCCGCCGCGGGGGAAATCCGCGAACGAGCGGTGAAACGGAACGGCAGAACCGCCGAACAGGGGCGCGTTCTGTGTCGCAGCCGTCAGTCGTGAGAGGTCGTCCACCGTTCCGGCGATGGGCTTGTCCACCATCGTCGGAAGGCCCGCATCGAGGAACGTCGTCGCGAGCGGGACGTGGGACTCCCAATCGACGGTGAGGACCATCGCGGCGTCCACGGACTCGGCGAGGGCGGCCACGTCGTCGTACCGGGTCGCGCGGTTGTCGCGACAGAACGCCTCCACGTACTCGTCGCTCCGGACGGCATTGCCGTCCCACACCCCGCTCACGGTCACGTCCGCCATCTCGTCGAGCACGGAGGCGAACGCCTCCGCGTGACTCGTGTCTAACCCGACGATGCCAATCTCAGTCATCTGCGTACACGTACTCTCTCGCGGCAATCGTTAAATACGTCTCCCCTGTCTCAAGCATCGACGTCCTCCCAGTCGGCGACCGACACCGGTTCCCCGCACGCCGCTGACTCGTAGGCAGCGAGGCAAACGGCCGCCTCGCGCAGGCCATCGCGGCCGGTCACGACCGTCTCGCGGCCATCACGAATCGCCGCGACGAAGTCGGCGAACAGGCCGGCGTTCGGTTCGTCGCCCCAGTACACCGAGTTGATGCCCGGCGACTCGCCGCCGTCGCGGGTTTCGGTGAAGGTGTAGTCGAAGCAATCGATGGCGAGTTCGCCGTCCGTGCCGACGAGGTTCAGCGTGGCATCTCCCCAGTAGTCCCAGGATTCGGGCCGGTCCCACGACCCGTCGAGCGTGAAGGGCGTGCCGTCGTCTAACTCCATCGAAAGTACGTTCACGTCTTCCACGTCGAGGTCCGCCTCCATCGTGGCGAGTTCGGCGTGAACGCGCGTGACCTCACCGCCGGTAATCCACCGCACGAGATTCACGATGTGGACGGTGTGGTCCATCACCGCGCCACCGCCGGCGTGCTCCGGGTCCGCGGACCAGCCGGTTTTGTGGCGATTGCGGAGTTTCGCGCGATTCGTCCCCGTCGCGAGCACCAACTCCCCGATTGCGCCCGACTGATAGGCCTCCCGTGCGCGGCGGGCCGGTTCGGTGAAGGGAAGTGGCATGCACATTCCAAGGGTCACGCCCGTCTCCGCACAGGTTTCGACGAGATCGCGGGCCTCAGCGAGCGTCGTCGCGAGTGGTTTCTCACAGAGGACGTGCACGCCGGCCTCAGCGGCGGCGCGAACCCACTTGCCGTGGGTCGCGTTCGTCGAACAGACCACGACGCCGTCCGCTCTGTCGAGGAGCGCGTCGGTCGAGAGCAGGTCTACGTCGAACCGGTCTGCGACCGCGGCCCCACGGTCCTGGTCGTCGTCCGCGACACCGACGAACGACACGTCGTCGAGTTCCGAGAGAACGGTCGCGAACCCGCCGGTGTGGACGTGGGCAGTCGAGAGCAGGCCGATTGAGACGGTCATCGTTCCCACCTCGGCGGCCGACCCGGTCGATTCGCTGGCGTTCGTGTCACTCTGCGTACCATGCCACTACCGCGTCGCCTCGACATATAAAATTTGAGGACGGAACGCTCGGTCACGGCTCGTCCCGCATCGTCCACGTCAGCAGTTCCTCGACCGTCGTGGTCGTCTCCTTCGTCCGGTGGTCCGGGCGTTCGTCAGTCATCAGCGAGAGCGCGGTGGTCACCACCGCCCGGTGGGATTCGTTGCGGACCACGTTGAGGAGTGCGAGCAACTCCTCGCGGTCGTTGGTTGCTGCCCCGTCGTCTCGACTACCGTCTCGTCCCCCGTCGATTTCGCGGAGTCGGTCCTCGTCGAACCCCGGTCGCAACCAGTTCCAGTAGCGTTCGTAGAACAGTCTGTGGGCGACCGACTGCCAGTACGCCGAAAACCGATCGTCGTCCGCCGTACACGCCGCGAGACGGTGCAGGTAGTCGAGATGGGCCGCACGCGACCGGTTCGCCCCCAGGTCGGCGACGATTCCATCCTCGACTTCGGTCGGAACCAGTTCGACGGTTGCGATGGCGTCACCGGCGAATTCCACGTCGAGTGCGAGTCCCCAACCGGTCGTCTCACCCGCTGCTTGCCGGTCGAACAGAAAATTCCCGAGGCTGTGGAAGACGAGGCCGTCCTCGTATCGCTCCCACCCCTGGGCGACGTGGGGGTGATGGCCGACGACGAGGTCGGCCCCCGCGTCCACGAAGTCGCGCAACCGCGAGCGGCGGGCGGGCGGCGAGAAGGGGACGTACTCGACGCCGCCGTGGCCGAGTACCACCACGACGTCCGCCGTCTCGGCTGCGTCTCGAATCGCGTCGTCTATCGCCGGGTGGTCGCTCCACGCGGTTCCCGGCGTCTCCGCTCCGGCGACGCCGAACTCGCGCTCACAGACGCTGAACACGGCGAGGTCCACACTGCCTGCGACGGTCGTTCGAACCGGCGCGAGTGCATCGCTCGCGTCCTCTCCCGCCCCGACCGTCGCGAGGCCCGCCTCCTCACAGGCGGCAATCGTCTCGAAAACTCCCTCGGGGCCGTAATCGAAACTATGGTTGTTGGCGAGCGTCGCCACGTCGAAGCCACTCTCTCCAAGCAGGGCGGGCGTCTCCGAGGCCGTCGTGAGCGCCGGACCACTCTTCGGTATCGGTTCGCCGTCCGTAGGAATCGGTGCTTCGAGATTGACGACGGCGCAGTCTGCCGCCCTCACCCGGGATTCGAGCGCCGGGGTGAGCAATCGGCGGTCCGTTGCTTGCTCGTCGAGACAGCAATCCCCCGCGACGAACAGCGACCAGGTGGGTTCGTCTCCTGTGGCGTCAGATACTGAGAGCGTGGACTGTTCGCTCACGAAGTCCCTCCGGCTATACCGTCGAACTCGTCTACGTAAACTGGTTCCCCTCGTTCCACGGAGTCGAGCGCGGCGAGCCCAACCGTGACCGATTCGAGGGCGTCCGCGGCGGTCACGCGGGGTGTCGCATCCCCCTCCACGCACGCGAGGAAGTGTTCGAGTTGGCGCGTGTAGGGGTCGGTCGCAAGCGGCATCTCTACCGGGTCGCTCAAGGGTGGAACCTCGCCGCGTTTCACTTCGATTGGATTGGATTCCGTGCTGTCATAGTTGATGTGACCGTCGGTTCCCGAGAACTCGAACCGGGTGAGGAGTTCACCGTCCTCCCGGTCGCTCCACCGGGAATCGACGTGGCCGACGGTGCCGTCTGCGAATCGGAGCGTCGTGAGCGCGTACTCCTCGTTGCCCACCACCGAACGCCGGGCGAACACGCGCTCGACGTCGCCACAGACCCATCGCAGGAAGTCGAAGTCGTGGAGCGCGAGGTCGAACAGTGCCCCGCCGCTTCGAGCGCGATTCTGGTACCAGCTTCCCAGCGCGGCGAAGGGTGATTCGCGGAAGGCGCGGACGTTTCCGACGGTGCCGATGACGCCGTCGTCGATGCGGCGTTTCGCCGTCTCGTACTCTGGGAAAAAGCGGACGACGTGACCGGGGCAGAACGGCACGTCTGCCGCGGTGACGGCGTCGACGATTGCTCGACTGTCGGTCAGGGTTCGGGCGAGTGGCTTCTCACAGCGAATCGCGAGGCCGTGGTCCACGGCGGCTTCGACCAGTTCGCGGTGAGTGTCCGTCGGCGTACAGATGTCGACCGCGTCGAGGTCCGCGTCAGCGAACATCGTCTCGGCGTCGGGGTAGGCCGTCGCGCCGTCGGTGACCTCGGTGGCGAAGTCGGTCGGTCGCCCGCGGGCGGCTACGCCGACCACCGCCGCGTTCGGGAGACGGGCGTACCTGAGCGCGTGGGTTCTGGCCATCAGTCCACGGCCGACGATTCCAATAGCTATCATCGATAGAACTCCGTCGGGCTGACACGATAAACGTTGTGTCACAGCCTGTCACTCGGTGGGAAAGAGTTTTGCGAGCGAGCGTGGTGGATGGGCACATATGACTCGATTACGCGCTGGCTACGCCGCCCGAGACTGCACGCCGGCAGAACCGCGCCAGTTGAGCGGCTACGGTCCCGGCACCCGAAAGCGCGTCTCGACCGGTGTTCACTCGCCGCTCTCGGCGAAGGCGCTCGTTTTCGACGACGGGACCACCTCGTTCGCGCTCGTGAGCCTCGACCTTCTGAACGTCTTCGAGGAGTTCACGGCGGCCGTCAGGCGGCGCGTCGCCCACCTTGAACTGGACTACGTGCTGGTCACGGCGACGCACACTCACGCCGCACCGTACATGCCCGGCAAATTCCTCGAAGTGAATCCACTGCTCTCCTACGACGTGGAGGTAACCGACTACGTCGCCACCGTCGAATCCGCCACCGTCGCCGCTATCGAGGCGGCACACGACCGACTGGAACCGGCGGCGCTCAGCGTGGGGCACGCCCACAACGACACGGTTCAGCACAACCGCCGCGACGAATCCGGTCCAATTGATCCCGAGCTCGCGGTTCTGTCGGTCACGACGGAGTCCGGCCCTGACGTGCTCGTCGTGAACTTCGCCTGCCATCCCGTCTGTACGAACGCTCGGGAGACGCTCGTGAGCGCCGACTGGCCGGGGACGCTCTACGACCGGGTTCGCGCGGAGACGGACATGGAGACGTTGTTCGTAAACGGCGCGGCGGCAGAAATCAACCCCCGAGACAGCCGCAGTCGGCGGTCGGGTGACGACCTCTACGACTACATGGCGGGCGTCGGCGAGGCAATCGCGGAGACGGCGCTCACGGCACTCGATGACGCCAGAGAGGGTACGCCACTCTCGACTCCGGAAATTTCGATTTCCCACGAACCACTGTCGCTCGCCATCCAGCACCTCGACTCGCGCGACCAGTTGCAGGCCAGATACGACGACCTGACCGCGGAAATCGAGCGACTCGGTGGTGGTGGCGACCGCCCCGATTTCTCGGAACTCCAGTCGGCCGACGACGAGCGGGCGGACCTCCTCCTCGACCGCTGGTACGCAGAGGAGAAACTCCGACTCGACGACTGGGGTGTCGACGCCTTCGAAACGCGCCTGTCGCACGTCGAACTCGGCCCGCTCGCGTTTCTCACGATTCCCGGCGAAGCGTTCGTCCAGCACGGCCTCGATTTCAAGGCAGCGGCGACCGCGGACACCCTGTTCGTCGCCGGCTATGCGGACGATTACGTCGGCTACTTTCCCACCCAGACGGCGTTCCCAGACGGCGGCTACGAGGTGGCGACTTGCAAGTTCTCCCCCGAAGCGATGGCGACGTTCCGCGAGGTGGGATTCGAGCTCGTCAGCGAGTAAGCCGGCGGCGGCACGCTTATCGGCCCGGTTGCTGTACGGTCTGCCATGGTCGAGGTTCTCCTCGCTGGGGAGTCGTGGGTGACGCTCCAGTTCGAAATCAAGGGACAGAACGTGCTCCGAGACAGCACCTACGAAGAGGCTGCCGGCCGCTTCGTCAAGACGCTCGAAGCCACCGGTGCGTCGGTGACCTACCAGCCGTGTCACGTCGCGGCCACTGACTTTCCCCGAACGAGGGGCGAACTCGACGCCTACGACCTCGTGATTCTGAGCGACGTCGGCGCGGACACGCTCCAGATTACCCCGCAAGTAGCCGGGGGCGAGACGGACGTAGACCGCTGTGCGCTGCTCGAATCGTGGGTCGCCGATGGCGGTGCGCTCGGGATGGTCGGCGGGTACATGAGTTTCGCGGGGAAAGGTGGGCAGGCTCGTTACGGAACCACACCGGTTGGCAAGGCGCTGCCAGTCACCATCGGACAGGGCGACGACCGCGTCGAGACGCCTGCTGGCGTCACGCCGAAAAACGTCGCGACTCCCGTCGAATCGCTGCCTGCAGAGTGGCCCACGATTCTCGGCTACAACCGGTTCACCGCTGACCCCGGGGCGGACGTCTGGGCGACTGTCGGGGACGATCCGTTTCTCGTCGTCGGCGACCACGGTGCGGGTGGAACCTTCGCCTACGCGACCGATTGTGCACCCCACTGGGCACCCGACGCGTTCCTCGATTGGGACCACCTGCCGACGCTGTGGGGCGCAGTCATCGACGCCGTGGTTGGGGATCGGTGAGGTTCGCGTTCACTTCGTGGCGAACTCGACGACGGATTTAATAGTCTCGTCGCGCCGTTCGAAGGCGCGGGCGACCTGTTCTGGCGGGTTGACGTCGGTGATGAGCGCATCAACAAACCAGTCGGGAAACGACACGAGCGAATCTGCCGCCGCCTCGAAGTGCGGAACGTGAGAGTTCACGCTCCCGATGAGCGCCTTGTTCTGGAGGACAATTTCTCGATGGAGCCGCCCGCCGTCGAGTTCGAACGTCCAGTTTTCGGGGATGCCGAGCAGCGCGGCCACGCCGTTCGGGGCGAGCGCGTCGATACACTCGAAGGCGTGTTTTGCGTAGCCGGTCGCCTCGAAGACGAAATCCATACCCTCGTGGGCGTCCGGAACCGCTGGAACCGGTGTCTCCCGCGAATCGACGTAGGTCGCCCCCAGTTTCTCGATTATGTCGATGGTGGCGTCCGGCCGGTCCCGGCGGCCGAGACAATAGACGCGGTCGAACGAGTTCTGTAACAACGCCACCGTTAGCAAGCCGAGCGGGCCGTTACCGAGCACTAGCGCGCTCTCGGATTGCCAGTCGAACGCAGACCGGGCGGAGACGGCGTGTTCGAGCGCCTTCTCTGCGTTGCTCAGTGGTTCGACGAGAAAGCCAAACGCGGCGAACGAGTCGGGGACGCGGACGAGGAATTCAGGTGGACTCGTGAAGTACGCGGCCATGTAACCGTCAGCGCCGGCGATTCCCCGCTCTACGTACATCCCGTCTGGAGCCATGTCGGGTTCGCCGCGTTCGAAGTAGGGGTTCGAGTCGCCCGGCGGTCGTCGGACCGTCGGCACCACGAGGTCGCCCTCCGCGAACGCCGAATCGCCTGGGTCTTCGACTACGCCAACCGCTTCGTGGCCCAGAATTTGACGGTCTGCCCCCGCTGGATAGCCGCCGTGGTTGCCTTCGATGACCTCGTGGTCGGTCCCGTCGATGCCGACGCGGAGCGTTCGAACGAGCACTTCACCAACGTTGGGCGTCGGCCGCGGAACGTCGACGACACGTGGGGTGGTCTCGCCGCGATGGACGGCGATTGCTTTCATCGGTCACGCCCTCGCAATGACTTCGATTTCAACCCCGATGTCGATGGGCAGGTCGGCCACTTCGACCGCGCTGCGGGCCGGGTACGGCGCGGTCATGTACTCGCCGTACACCTCGTTGATAGCGGCGTAGTCGGCCATATCGCGGACGAACACGGTCGCTTTGACCACGTCGTCGAGCGATGCCTCCGCCGCCGTCAACACTGCCGCGACGTTCTCGAGCGTCTGCGCCGTCTGGTCGCGAATGTCTCCCTCGATTATCTCGCCGCTTTTCGGGTCCACCGGCCCCTGACCGGAGACGTAGATTCGGTCGCCATCGACGATTCCTTGCGAGAAGGGGCCGATGCTCGCCGGTGCGTCGTCGGTGCTGATTTCCTTCATCGTGACCTCCGCTGGTGGTCCACAGTTGGGCTGTCATCAGTCCCAGGAGCGGGCACACCGCTCACTTGCCGTGTCGTTCTCGTGTCAGTCATCGCCACAATTTTCTGCCCGTCGGAGCATAAGTATCCCGCTCCCGTTCACCGCAACCGTTCAAAACGGCTGTTTCACCCCTCGAAACGCCGCTCGGCGCGGAATGAGTCAAATTCAACCTGAATTGGTGGCCGTATCCGGTAGTTTCCTCGGCGGCAATTTCCCTCAGTTCGTTTGGCGATTCGGAACGGTTTGGCTAGCTCGCGCCACCACGTCTGTATCCGTCACCGTATCGGCCATCGCTGGCTTAAGCCGAGACCACAAGCTGCGGTGCTTTTCGGGTTTTCACTCGTCTTTACCACGACGCTCTCCACGTTAAGTCGCGTTGTTTCCAATCACCAAACACGCACTCGGCTGCTGGAAAAAACAACAAGCGGGGACGCAGTTGCCGACACTGTTCGTCGGCACTCACTCACTGTCTCCCGTCGCCAATAACAGCCGTACTGCTGTTACAGATTGGGCAATCACTCGGTACCGATTTCTCTACAACAGTGCTCCAGTGCGTGGGTTTTCGCTGCTATTATCGGCGTTTTGTAACTCGAAACACCAGTGTGGGCTTTCGGGAAACAAGATGGATTGCTCACCGCGACCGGGTTGGGTGGCGAAAAAATGGGATTTGCCGCGACCGCTCAGTCTGCGCGCCAGGTGAGACTCGTCGGGCAGGTAACTGCCGCGCCCGTAGCGACGATGTACTCGTAGCCGGCGCTCGGGTCCTGTGGGTCGACGAACTCACGGACGGTCGTCTTCTCGCCGATGTCGAGCGTCACTCTATTGCCCGAGATGTCTGTCACGCCGAGGACTTCGTAGGCCCCGTTTCGATTCGTCTCCGCATCGACGTACACCCACTTTTCGGCCAGCGATTCGAGGTCGTATTCGCTCGGCTGTTTCGACACCTTCACGACCAGTTCGTTCTCCAGGCCGAGGGACTTCGTGAAGTCCACGAGTGTGCCCTCGAACGCGCCGTTCGACTGCTGGACGAGCGGTTTGCTCGCTTCGTACACCTCGTCCTCGTTCGCCCCTTCTTTCGCGTGAATGGGGCGCAACACGGTGCCGTCGTTGAGGTAGGCGTATTCCGCTTCACCATCCACGAGCGAGTAGACGGCGAAGAATCCGTTCACCTGGAACTCTCGGTCGACCGTGTACAACTGGTCAGCCGAGTCCGTCCGGACGATGTAGTCGGTGCGCCCGTTCGCGAGGGTGACTTTCACTGCACGGACCGCATCCGGTGCCGAGCTCGCGTCGGCACCGTGGAATTCTTCGGGTCGCTCGCCGTCCTCGTCGTCCGCTGGCACCACCTCGACCGGAACGCGCTCTACCGACTCGACGAATCGTGGCCCGTCGTACGGTTCGATGACCGAGGTGAACGTCGATTCGAGGTCGGTACCCGTGCGGTGGCCGAGCAGGTAGCGAAGCGTCTCCGGGTTGCCCGCGCGGTTGGGTGGCCGCCCGTCTGCGAGCGACACGTCGTCGAATGCAGTGAGTGCCGTCAGTCTGAGCCGGACGTCTTCTGCGTCGTCGTCTCTCGCGTTCCAGTGGTCCGCTACGTTCCACTCGACGGCGATGCTCTCCTCCGGATTTTCGTCGCGGGAGACTCGCTCTAAATAGTTGAATGCGTTCGCGTTCGCCTCGTTGTAGGCGGCGTCGCCGAAGGGAACGTCCGCCCCTGCGTACGTACCACCGTCCTGTTCGACGAGGTCGAGGCCCGTCGTGTCGATTCCGGAATTCGTGACGAACGTCGTCTCGAAGAACTCGACGACGGAGCCATCGACCGTTACCTCGTCGAAGTAGAGGTTCCCGGTCTGGCCCTTCCCGATGCCGCCGAAGATGCCGACGGCGGCGTCGGTGTCGCTCGCGAGTTCGAACGTCCCGCTCGCGTGCGTCTGGCTGCCGTCTGCGCTGGTGAGCGCGATATCGACCGCCGTTCCAGTCTTCGAAACCGAGAGTTCGTACCAGGCGTCCTTGTCCCAGCGTTCGATTGCGGTGTAATCGCCCCACGCATTTTCCTCGGGGTAGTAGATGCCGATTCGTGGGTCGTGTCCTGCCGCCTGATTGCCGATGCCGGCGACGACGTGGCGGCCGTCTCCGTCGCGTCCGAGGTACACCGAGTGGTTGTGGTGCCAGTAGAAGTTCTCTCCCGTGACGGCGGATTTGATGTACGTCTCGACGGTCACGTCGCTCGTTCCGTGGTCTATGGCCAGGCCACGCCAGTCGTGTGCGTCGCCGCTCGGGTCGGCAAACGTGATGGCCGTCTCGTCGCTGTAGGCAGCACGCTTGGTCGGTTTGACTTCTCCTGCCCCGTCGCGAACGACGAACTCCGAGACGCCGTCTTGCAGTTCGAATTCGAGGTGCGGACTCGGCGTCTTCGCGCTGTGGAAACTGAAGTGGTGGTCCGTTCCCCCGTTGACGTGGAAGAAGTCGACGGCGTAGGAGTCCGCCTCGTCGACCCGTATCTGGGCCGTGGTCCGTCGGTAGGCGTCTACCTGCGGGTAGGCATCGTCCGAGGAAACGTCAATGAGTTGGACGCGGTCTGTGTGGTCGAAGTGATGTGGTTCGCCTGCCCATTCGGGTCGCTGGCGGCGTTCGTCTACCATCACCGTGTTGTGACTGATGGTCCCGCGCAGCCAACTATTGTAGATCTGGTCGTCGAACGTGTGTGGGTAACCGAGGTCGGGGGCCAGGTCGAGTTCGTGGGCCATGATGCCGAGGTTGAGCGTGTCGCCGTGTGTGTGGTAGGTGCCGGTTTCCCCGGAATTTCGCCCGTAGTAGAGCCAGACCGCACGTTTCAGATTCCCTTGCTCCTCGGAGCGTCGCTTGGCGGCGACGTCTGTTTTGGTCATGAGACGGAGCTTTCTGATGCCCATTTTATAGTTCGAGGACTCCGGGTTCTTCCCGTCGTTCCGGAAGGTAATCGTGTGCGTCCCGGCGTCGAGTGAAACCCACGAGAGTGCATCGAAGTCTCGTGTGCCGGTCTGCGCCGAGTAGAAATCGAAATCGTCGTGGACGACTGCTCCGTCGACCTCGATGTCGTATCTCCCGTATGAGGACGCTTTGAACAGCGAACAGTCCAGCCGATACTCGTCGCCTGCTGGCACCTGGAACTCGAACGTGATATGCTCGCCAGCTTCTGTGGCGTTGAACTGGAGCGTTCCGCTCCCCGAGAACCACGTGGTTTCCGCGGTCTGTTCGACCACCGAAAGCCCGTGGTAGCCATACGTAGTCCCCCAGTCAGAACTGGTGTAGTTCTCACCGTCGCGGAGCACAGCGAGCCCGTAGCCAGGCTGATTCGTGCTGTCGAAGTCGAGTGGGCCCTCGGCATCGATGATTGCCTGAATTTGCTCTGCCAGCGCCGGGTCCTCGTCGAATATATCACCCTGAATGCCCGCGGTCGTTCCCCCGTTGGCGTAGTACGCCGTCTGTGCGAGTTCCGTCCCACCGTAGGCGCTGTACCCGTCGATGAGATTGTTTCTCGGCAGGTGCGTGCCGTTCTGGCCGGCGAGTCCGTGGTCGCCGATGCTCGGCGTGTAGTTGTCGAGGATAACGAGGTCGCCCCACGGGTAGAACATCTGCTTGAACTTGGGGTTGGCAAAGAGATTCGACCCACTGTAGGCGTCGTACCCTTCGAGATACTGACCTGCCTTCAGAACGTTGCTGAACACGACGCGGTTGTAGTGTGGCGAGGACTCGTCTGCCATTCCGTCTCGGTCGAACCGGCCCACCAGGGCCGACATAACGTCGCCACCGGTGATGTACCAGTCACCCCAGTACGTCCCATCGTCTTCCTGATGGAGGTCTCCCGCGCGGAACATGAATTCGAGGGCTTCTTTCGTGTAGCCGTCCGGTTCGTCCGCGACACGGGCAGACATCGCGAGGGCGGACTGGTGGTGGCCGAAGTTGCCGCGCAACTGGGCGTCTTTGACCGCAGGGAGTACCTCCTTTACGAGTCGCTCCTCGATGTTCTCGCGAATCACCCCGAGCGTGCTTTTATCGCCGAGGCCGGGGTACTCGTCGGCTTTCGCCGAAAGGAACTGTACGAGTTCTGTATCGTCGGGTTGCCCCTCAAACACTGCGTCGTAGGCCTGGCAGTACACGTCCGCCCAGGCGGCCTCGGAAATCGACCCCGCCCACTTTCCCTCGCCGGTGAAGCCGTGCGACGCCTGAAATCCGTCCGGCCAGATGTAGGCGCTCAGGTCGAGGGTCGGATAGATGTCGGCCATCCGGTCGAGCAGAATGGTTCCCGCCCGCGAATACCGCTTGTCACCCGTGAACAGGTAGGCGTCTCGGAACGCTGGCAGCATCACCCCTCGGAGTTGTTTCCACATCGTCTCCAGATTCCAGAACGCAACCGGTTTCCACTGCGTGCCCGCCCCAGCCCCCAGGTCGTTTGCATCGTCGACGAAACCGTACCCGTCGTCGACGCCCCAGCCTTCGCCCATCTCTGGGTGTTCTTCGTTGACCAACAGTGAATCGTCGGCCAATTCCGGTTCGAAGAACCCTCTCTCATCCAGTCCGGATTGGTAGTACGATTCGAAGTCATTCGTGGGCAGTGTCCATTTTCCGTCAGTGACTTTGAATCGCTCACCGTCTACTGGCTGCCACGCTCCGTAGTGGATGTTCTTTCCCTCGTTCGGCGTCCACGACCGGGGTAGCTTCTGTGAGGTCACCCACGACCAGAGCCCCTCCAGCCCGAGTCTGTCGAGGAACTCGTCGGCCTGTGCGACGGCTTCGTCTCGCTCCGCTCTCGCCCAGTCGTATTGTTCGATGTTCTCGCGTGCGTTCTGCACCCGGTCCGGCGTGTAGTAGGTCGCCCGCGTCTTGCCTGATTCAGCAGTCGTGGCCGCTCCTTGAACCCGTTCAGAACTCGCCAGTCCGAGCGCCGCAATGAGTGCGGCCCCCTTCACGATGTCTCGTCTCCCGACCGACAGTCGCTCCCCATAAATACCATTCAATTGACTATTCTCGCCCGCGCCGTGTGGCTGTTTGTGAATGTCTCTCATACTCCCGCAATATTTTCCACACCTACCGTTCAGATAAGTATTTCGACAAACCTGACTGTTTCAAACGCTGACCTCCGGATTGCCGGCGAAGGCACTCGACTGTCCGAATCAGTACAAACGGGTTTACCTTCCTATCCAGCCAATTCAAGTTTGATGGTTTGGATGGTTTGTATAGAACTACGTCGATAGGTCAATTCGGACAGTTCGGACGGATTGATCTGCGGTACTTGCTCTGGTTTCGACCACATCGTCGCTGTTGTCCACGAGGGTGGGGGCCAGCTCGCCGCCTAAATAACCAAATTTGTTTACGAACGTCTAATTCCTATTTTCGGTTCGTACGGCTCTGCCAGTTTGGATATTTTGGATTAGAATCTAAAACACACACAGAAACAAAGATTGTATAGTTTTGACAGTTGGGTTATTTTTGACGAGTTTGATGTCCTTTCTTCTTCTGAACATATAGAACTTTTGCGCCTCCCTCTGAATAGCCTGTCTTTCTGGGATCTATCCCTCACTCTCTGGCAACCTACGCGAGTTTGTCTCTCCAAACTCACTCGACCCGATTTGGTTGGTTGGAGTGAATCGCCCATCACAAACGGTTTGTCTGAATTGGATAGTTTGGACACTTTGCGTAATTTGTCCCTCTCGGCTCCCAGGAACCGTTCTACGAATTTGACCAATTCGCATGGTTTGGACGGTTCGTATTGGTCGGACGCTTTGGCTCATTTTCCTCTTCAACTGCCACGTCTAACAGAATTTTGACCGTTTCTGGGACTATGTCCCGTCCACTTCGTCGAGCACGTCCCCCACTTGCTTTGCGAGGTCACTTGTTTCGATGTGGGCGTAGGCACGAGACGTCGTCTTGGGTGATTTGTGTCGCAATGCGCGCTGGGCGGTCGCCGGCCCGTGCTCTCGATACAGCGTCTCGCCGAGGCCACGACGCGCACCGTGGAGCGTCAAGTAGTCGCTGTCGCCGTCGACTTTCAGGTTCGCCGTCTCACACAATCGTTTCATCACTGCTCGCGCACCGGTCGTCGTCAGCGACGGCGGGACGATGTCGTACGCGCGGAGCATTTCCTCGGTATCGTGCGCATCGAGAAGTTCCTCGATGTCTGCTGCTTCGAACCCCTATTTTCGAGCCTCTCACGGACGGTTCGATAGCGTCGGCGCACTTCGCGTCGGGAACACCGGCCATTCCGGGCGCGGAGGGTCCAGTATCGCACGATACCGGGCGAGTGGGTCACGGGCCTGCGGCGGGAGCTGGACCGGTTCTCGCTCCTGAGATTTCCCGAGCACGGTGAGGATGCCCGCGTCGAGGTCGATGTCCTCCCACCGAAGTCCGTTTCTCCGACTGTCACCAGGGGCGCTGAACACCTCTGCACCGCGAACGCCGGAATAGGCGAGGAGTGCGACGAGGGCTCTGTCCCGCGTTTCTTCGACCGCCTGGCTCCCCTGGGTTTCGACCGCCTCGTAGGCGCGTTCGTTGACGAACCGAAGTATCTCGCGACGTTCGCGAGGCGACCAGAACTGCTCTGGAGCCTTCTTTTGCCCTTCCGACCGGTCGGGAAGTTCCTCCTCCGCCCGTCGTTTCGCCGCAGGATTTTCCTCTACGAGCTCCTCGCGAACACACCAGGTCAGAAACGCACGGACGGTGGCGTAGTAGTTGTGGGCCGTCGAGGCGATGATCGCCCCGCTCCGCACTCGTTGGGCAAGATACCGGGCGTAAGCCCGCATGGTTCGGACGTCGAGGTCCGAAAACGTTTCCACCCCGCGGTTTGCTACCCAGGTCGTCCACTGACTGACGACGCGACGGGCGTTTCGCTGGTAATTGCCCGACCCGGTTTCGCCTTTGCTCTTGCTCGCGATGAAGCTTGGAAGGGCGTCGTGGATGGGTTCACCCCTGGAGTCGTGGTCGGAATGGTGGGTCGTAGAATCGGCGGAATCGGGTGTGGGAGGCGTGTCGTGGGGCGTGGGCATGGAGTTGGAGTAACAGACGGAGGCGGGGTACTAAATTCTGGTGTTGACTATTGGAATAATCAACAGTGGATTCGGAACACTCGCAATTCGGAAAAATCGCCATACTGCGGTCCGGTGGCGTACAAATAAACTGTATATTGCTATAATAAATTCTTGGTACTGGCTACCTCTCAATAACTGCTACACGCGATATAAACGGGAGCTGCCTACTGCGTCGCCTCTGGTCGGGCTGGGTCGAGGTACGCTTTCAGTGACGCATCGACTGAGCTGTCGGTGAGTTGTGCGGCGAGTACTTCACCCACCGCTGGCGCGAGTGTCACACCGAGTCCGTTCATTCCACAGGCGACGTAGAAGTCTGGTACTGACGATTCGCCGACGAGAGGGACTCCATCGGGCGTGAGTGTTCGAATGCCGACCCATTCGTTTACGAGTTGTGCGTCCGCGAGCGCTGGAATCGACTCCTTGATTCGAGTCTGGATGTCGAGGTAGAACTCGTGGTCGATGGGATGGGCCTCGTCTGGGCGTAACTCACTCGCAGCCTCGTAACTCGCGCCGAATCGTCCGGCGAACGCCTGCCTGTCTCCCTCCCCACGCAGGTAGAGTCCGTCTTCGAACTGGACGAACGGAAGCGAGAACTGCTCGTCCTTCTGGAGGACGGCGATTGGCCCGCGGTTGTGCCGAAGTGGGAGTGAGACCTCGGCCATTCGATTCACCGTCGGGGCCCACGGGCCGGCGGCGTTGACGACCGCAGCCGCCGGCTGGAATTCTGATGCGGTTTCGACACCCTCGACTCCCCGGTCCGACGTGCGAACGTCGGTCACTTTCGTTTTCGTTTCGACGGTGAGATTCTTCGCCGTGGCTTCTCCGAGGAAGTAGTGGATGATTTCAGACGGGTCCATGTAGCCGTCGTCGGGCGTGTGCAACGCCCCCGTGATTCCTGTTGGTTCGACGCCATGGTCTGCCAACGACGACGGCGGGATACATTCGGCCCGGGCGCCGTAGGAGTCGAGCGTCGTCGCCGCGGCTTCGAGGGCAGTTGCGGTTTCCTCGGTGAAGGCGACGTCGAACGTTCCGATCTGTTCGAAACTGAACGTCCCGTCTCGAACCAGCGGCTCGTAGGTCTCCCACGCCAGTTCCCGAAGTCGGTGGTTCGACTGGTCTGGCTCAGATTGGTGCCACACGAAAATTGCGACCGAATCACCCGACGCGCCCGAACCGACGGAGTTCTGCTCGAACAGCACGACGGGCCGCGCGGCATCCCGGAGGTGGTAGGCGACGCTTGCCCCGACGATGCCCCCGCCGACGATGACGATCGGATCCATCACTGACGGTGTACCGGTCGCCGTTACAATATTCTTCTGAATAGAATTTTGACAAAATGGGATGGTCTTCTGCTAGATTCTCGCAGTTTGTCTCTTTTACTCGCAGACTGCATGGCGCATATCGAGACTGGCGCTATCGTCAGTCATCGCTCCCGACGACCGAGTCAGTCTCGCTGCGCTGTCTGGATTCTTCGGTGTACTCGGTGAACAGCGCGTCCCGGTCGGTTCCTTTTCCGTACCTTTATGTTTCGTTGGGAACTCACTGAAGGCAATTAGTGTTTCAGTGCAGAGCGGGATGCTTCTATGAGGCGTAGCTGGCGGCATCTCCGCTGCCGGTCAGCAAATGCATAACACCGGTACTTTTGTTATGGGATGTCGCCCGCCCATTTCACGGACCGCCAGTTCTACGGCCTTGATGATGGCTACTGATTCTGCCCACAAAAAGTCATTAAAAAACGTTACTTATTCTAAACAATCGAAAAAATTACTTAAAATTATATAGTATCACGATATTCGATTGAAACCGATATTAAAAAATCGATAAAAATTAAATTAAACGTTGTAAATTACGGATAAACACTGCTAAAAAAGCGCGTTATCGAGAAGTTCTTATTGATAACGTGTATTACGGTCGATGGTCGCCCATCCGCCACACGTTAGCATATCAAAAAACTGTCTATGACAAAAACCTGTCTGACGTGCCTGACTGCTGCTGTCGTGGTTTACGTACAAAATGGTTTGGACTGTTTGGACTGTTTGCCTATCTCTTCCGTCTCGGACGGATTGGCTAATTCGCACCACGCGGGGCCGATGTGACTACACGTGTAGCTACTCGTCGGGAGCGTGCTGGTCTGCTGTGAGAAAAAACGGGTCGTCTAGATTAGGCGACGTCGATTTCAATGAGCGGATCGCCCGCTTCGATTTCCGTCTCGTTCTCTACGAGAATCTTCGACACCGTGCCGTCGCTTTCGGCGGTCACTTCGTAGAAATTCTTCATGACGCCGACAAGGCAGACGACGTCGCCTGCGCTGACGGTGTCACCTTCCTCTACGAGCGGTGGGTCGTCGGGGTCTGATCGTCGGTAGAATACGCCTGGCATCGGAGCACTGATGGTTTCTTTCATATTCGCTGTGTATCTTGTCGGTTGAGGGGATAATTGTTTTGCAGGCAGTCCAGTCGCGTTCGAGGGCGTCCCCTACGAGGGGGTCACCGCCGCTTTGATTTCGTCGAGCAGCGCGTGCTGTTCTTTACGAGCAGCGAGCGCCTCGTCTACGGAGACGTCCTCGAAGTAGACCGCCTGGTGGGTCCGGCGCTGGGAGAGTTTCCCGCGGTCGGCGCTGATGACGGTCGCGACCGTCGCATACCCGCCGCCTGTGACGGCATCACGCATCACGACGATGGGTTGCTGTGGAATCTGAATCGACCCGACCGGATAGCCGAGGTCGACCACGTTCGTCGGGTCGGTCCCGGCACCGAACGGTTGTTCGCGCGGGACGAAATCGAGTTCCGGCCCGGTGAGGCGGTAGCCGACGCGGTCTGCGTCCGCGGCTACCTTCCACTTCTCTGCGGTGAGTCGTTCTTTGCTCTCGTCGGTGAGCCGGTAGTCACAGAGCCCGATGACGATTCGGATGGTCGCATCGTCGTCGTCGTAGGTCGGGATGTGATCGTCTGGTACCCGCGTACCGACGTAGTCTGTGGCGTTCGAGGCGGGTTCCCCGACAGCGAGTGTGTCGCCCGCTTCGAGCGTTCGACCCTCGTGGCCGCCGATGCCGATGAGCGCGTACGTCGAGCGACTGCCCATCACCGGTTCGACGTCGACACCGCCAGCGACGGCGAGGTAGCTTCGCGCACCCGAGACAGCGAACTGGAGTTCCAGTTCGTCGCCCGCTTCGACAGCGACGGCTTCCCACATCGGGAGCGGTTCGCCACCGAGCGTGCCGGCCATCTCAGCCCCCGTCAACGCGATGACGGTGTCCTCTTCGAAGCGCAGTTCACAGCCCTTGTACGTCATTTCGAGGGTAGCGTGTTCTTCGTCGTTGCCGACGAGGTAGTTCGCGACGCTGTGGGCGAACTGGTCCATCGCGCCTGATGGCGGCACGCCAATGTGGTACTGGCCGTACCGACCGTCGTCCTGTACGGTGGTCGAGAGCCCGCCGTCTAACACTTCTATCATTCGTACAACACCTCCAGGAGGTCCTCGTTGTAACCCGCTGGGTCGTTGAAGAACTCCTCCGGTGAGAATTCGACCGGTTCAGTCTTGAAGCGGAATGTTCCGTCTTCTACCTGTTCACGAATCTCGTCGTACTCGTCGCGGTCAATCTGGCGGAACTTCAGGATGTCACCCGGCGTCGGGAACACCATCGATTCCTCGAAGTCGGCGAGTCGCTGGTCCACGTCGAGCACCTCGACCGGCGTGCGGCCGAACAACTGGTAGCCACCGGCTCCCTGTACGGGATAGATGGCGGTAAATGCCCCACCGAATCCGACCGCCCGCGAGGGGGTGTCGGTGCGCGGTGAGACGTACTTTGGCACTTCGATTTGCTCGTCACGGGGGACCATCTGGAAACACCACGGCAGGCCGGGAACGAACCCGACCATCGTCACCATGTGGGGTGCGCCCGTGTGGGCGTCGATGAAATCCTGGACCGAGTCGTACCCGTTGATTTTGGCGGAGTACTCGATGTCCGTCGAATCCTTCTCCTGGTGGTTGTCACGGAACCGCATGAGCGTCTCGTGAGTCCACTCGTCCTGATAGAGGACGGGAAAATCGACGATTCGTGTCTCCCACTGATAGTCGGAGAGGTCGATGTCCGCGGCGGTCTCCTTTAATTTCGCGACCAGGTCGTCCGGCGCGATTATTTCCGGGTCGAAGTGAATCATGTACGACGCGTTGGCCGGGCAGATTTCGATGATTCCCGGGAGGTCGGACTCGCGAAGCTCCTGGGTAATCGCCATCGCCTGGAAGTTGGCGTCGAAACTCATCTCTTCGTCTAACTCGACGAAGATGTAGTCGTCACCGCCATGTTCGTATCGCGGTTCTGGAAGAGATTTCGGTGTGATGCTATTCGCAACCATCTCGATGTGAGCAACGTTCACACCACACTTATGTATAGTTGCTGTATGTTACAAGGGCAACATGTGGCTGGAGCATAATTTGCCCATACATTTTAAGGGGGACTCCTTTAACCTATGAGTAGATGTTCAGCAGTGTACTCGTCGTCAATCGGGGCGAGATAGCGGTTCGTGTCATCCAGGCGTGCAAAGAACTCGGCGTCGAAGCCGTCGCCGTCTACAGCGACACGGACGAGGATGCGAAACACGTCCGTCACGCGGATGCGGCCTACCACATCGGCCCCTCCGCGGCGGCGAAGAGTTATCTCAATCAGGATGCCATCTTCGAGGTCGCCCACGAAGCGGGCGTCGACGCCGTCCATCCGGGCTACGGATTCTTCGCGGAAAATGCAGGCTTCGCCCGACGTGTCGAGGAAGAGGGCTTTACGTGGATTGGCCCGCGGCCAGACTCCATGGAGCAACTCGGCGAGAAGACGAAAGCCCGTAAAGTGATGCAAGAAGCGGGCGTCCCCATCGTTCCCGGCACGACCGACCCGGTGACGAATGGCGACGAGATTCGCGACTTCGCCGCAGACCACGGCTATCCCATCGCCATCAAGGCAGACGGCGGCGGCGGCGGCCACGGCCTCGTCATCGTCGAGGACGAAGAATCGGTAGACGACGCGCTGGTAAACGCCCAGCGCGAGGGCGAAGCCTACTTCGACAACTCGACGGTGTACGTCGAGAAGTATCTGGAAGCCCCGCGCCACATCGAGGTCCAAATTATCGCGGACCACCACGGCAACGTCCGCCATCTCGGCGAGCGCGACTGCAGCGTCCAGCGCCGCCAGCAGAAACTCATCGAGGAGACGCCTTCGCCCGTGCTCACGCCAGAGGTGCGCGCGGAACTCTGTGAATCCGCCCGCCGGGGCATGGCAGAGGCCGGGTACCAGAACGCCGGCACCGTCGAATTCCTGTACGAGGACGGCGAGTTCTACTTCCTCGAAGTGAACACGCGGGTTCAGGTCGAACACCCCATCACGGAGGCGGTGACGGGCATCGACATCGTCCAGTGGCAACTGCGCATCGCTGCGGGCGAGGAACTCGACTTCGCTCAGGAAGACGTGGACCCACGTGGGGCCGCGATGGAGTTCCGCATCAACGCCGAGGACCCGACCCAGGAGTTCCGTCCGCACCCCGGCACGCTCACGAACTACGCTCCACCGCGCGGGATGGGCGTTCGAATGGACGACGGAGTGGACCAGGACGACTCCATCTCGCCGTTCTACGACTCGATGTTCGCGAAAATCGTCGTCAGTGGCCAGAACCGTGAGGAACTCATCCGCCGGGCGCGCCGGGCGCTCAACGAGGCAAAAATCGAGGGAATTCCGACCACGATTCCGTTCCACCTCGCGGTGCTCTCTGACGACCGGTTCCTCGACAGCGAGCACACCACGAAATACGTAGACGACGACTTCGAGGGCGTCGAATAAAGAGTTGGGATTTCAGACGATTTCGTCGAGCGTCGCCAGTTCGATGCCGTAGTCGTCCTTTGCTGCGTGAATCGCTTCGAGGATTTCGACGGCGTTCGCGCCGTCGCCGTGGATGCAAATCGTTTCTGCCGGCATGTCGATGACCTCACCGGATGGCGTCTCGAGTTCACCCTCAGTGGCGATGCTCACGAACCGTTCGACCATGAGGTCGGTGTCGCGCGGGCCGACCTGTCGTTCGACGATGAGCGTCCCGTCGGGTCGGTAGTCGATGTCGATGAAGCCCTCGAAGACCGACCGGAGGGCGTCGTACTCCTGGGCGACGTTGTAGATGTTCATGTCCGTGGCGACGAACACGAGACTCGGGTCCACTTCGAGGAGGCCTTCGACCACCGCGCGTGTGTGGTCCGCGCTCTGTGAGAGCATCGTGTACATCGCGCCGTGAGGCTTTACGTGCTGGACCGGCACGTCGTAGTACGCGGCGAAGCCCATGATGCCGCCCAACTGGTGGATGACGAAGTCGCGCACCTCCTCGGGTGAGGCGTCCATCGTCCGGCGGCCGAACCCCATCCGGTCTGGCAGGCCGGGGTGGACGCCGACGCCAACGTCGTGTTCTGCGGCCAGTTTGATGGTCTCGCGCATGACGTGTGGGTCACCGGCGTGGTAGTCCGCGGCGATGTTGGCCGACGTAATGAGGGGCATCACTCCCGCGTCGTTGCCCATCGTCCAGTTTCCGTAGCTTTCGCCCATGTCGCAGTTGATGTCAACCGATACCATGACAGTATCTCACACCACATCCCAATTAATCCTTCCGCATTGTGGTTCGGACCTGAGCTTCATGGTCGGTGACAGGTGCGCCGCCTACTGGTTCGACGGATGACAGCTCCGTGTGTGCATGTGGCAATCTATATTAGTCCCCTCAGTAAGGCATACGTAATGACCGCAGGGCCGCCGATAGACGAACTCCACTTCGCGGACGCACCGCACGTCGAAACCCCCATCCCGGGACCGAAGTCGAACCAACTGGTAGAGCGCCAGCGAAACATCGAGAGCAACGCGGTCGCCTACCCGCGCAGCGTTCCCATCGCCCTCGATTCGGCGAAGGGCGCGACTGTTCGCGACGTGGACGGAAACGTCTACCTCGACTTCTTCGCGGGCATCGGCGTGCTCAACGTCGGGCACTCGAACCCGTACGTCCTCGAAGCCGTCCAGGAACAGACCGAGAAGATAACCCACACCATCGACTTCCCGACCGAGGCCCGTCTCGACTTCATCGAGGCGCTCGACGAAATCGCTCCCGGCGGCCTCAAGGGACACAACAAGGTCGTCTTCGGCGGACCAAGCGGCAGCGACGCCATCGAGGGCTCAATCAAACTCGCGAAACACAACATGGGTCGCACCGGGATGCTCGGCTTCGAGGGGTCGTATCACGGCACGACTGCCGGTGCGCTCAGCCTGACCGCCGGCAAGAAGTACAAGGCGGGCTACGAACCGCTCCTTCCCGGCGTCGTCCACGCGCCGTACCCGACCGACGCGGAGTCGTGTGAACGCTCGCTCGCACACATTCAGTCCATCCTCGAAGACCCCTACAGCGGCAAGGAGAATCCGGCGGGCATCTGGGTCGAACCGGTACAGGGCGAAGGCGGAGTCGTCGTCCCACCTCGAGAGTTCCTGCCCGGCCTGCGCGACCTAGCGGACGACAACGACGTCATGCTCATCTTCGACGAAATCCAGTCCGGGTTCGGCCGCACCGGCAAGTGGTTCGCCTCCGAGTGGTCGGGGGTCACTCCCGACGCCATGACGATGGCGAAGGGTATCGGCGGCGCGGGCCTCCCGCTCGGCGCAGTCATGTACCACGAGAAGTTCGACACGTGGGGGCCCGGCGGCCACGTCGGCACCTTCCGCGGAAACGTCCCCGCCATGCGCGGTGGCGTCCGGGCAATCGAGTACATCCAGGAACACGACCTGCTCGCCCACGCCCGCGACCTCGGCGACTACATCACCGGCCGTCTCGCTGACGCGGCGAATTCGGAACTGGCTGAGATTCGTAGCGAGGGCCTGTTCATCGGCGCTGAGTTCCGTGACGCGGACGGCAACCCGCTCAAACAGCGGGTCAAGGACATCCAACAGTACTGCTACGAACGCGGCGTCCTCATCTGGTCTGCGGGTCGCCACGGCAACGTTCTGCGCCTGCTCCCGCCACTGGTCATGACGAACGAACAGGCGGCAGTCGGCATGGACATCATCGTCGAGGGCATCGAAGCCCACGCGCCGTGAACTGACTGTCGAGCGTCGTTTTCACGTGACGCTGCCGCCGACGGCGCACTTATTACACCCCCCACGGAGGTATGGGTATGGCGAGCAAGCGACGACCAGCGAGCGCCAGGAGGCGCGGATGACCGAGACGGACCTCGAACTGATGCGGACGCAGGCGGCCCGATTCGATTTCGCCCTCGCAGACGAGATTCTCGCGGACCTCGTGACCGCCGCACTCGCGGAAGCCGACCTGGCGGACGACCGGGCACCGCCGGCGGGGACCGACCGCGGTCACAGTAGCGCAGACGACGAGAACGCCATGCTCGCCGTCTACGACGAACCACGACTCGAAACGCCGGATGGCCCGCTCGCGGGACTCACCGTCGCCGTCAAGGACAACATCGCGGTGGCGGACCTCGAGATGACCTGTGGTTCTGCGAGCTACTCGGTCATTCCGTCGTTCGACGCCACCGTCATCGAACGGTTGCTGGCCGCGGGTGCCGTCCTCGTCGGCAAGACGAACATGGAACCGTTCGCGATGGGGCCGACCGGCGAATTCAGTGACTTCGGCCACGTCACGAACCCAACCGCGCCCGACCACGTTGCGGGCGGGTCGTCCTCCGGAAGCGGCGCGGCGGTCGCGGCGGGGACGGTCGACGTCGCCCTCGGCAGCGACACGGGCGGGAGCATCCGCATTCCGGCGGCGTGCTGTGGCGTCGTCGGCGCGAAACCCTCACACCGCCTCGTCCCGCGCTACGGATTCGTCGATTTCGCCCCCTCCCTCGATACCATCGGCCCGCTCACGCGGGACGTTCGCACCGCCGCTCGCGCCCTGGAGGCGATGGCGGGGCCGGACCCGCGAGACCCCACCTGTGCCCGCGCCACGCTTGAGGGCGTTGGCGACACGGTCGCGGATTTCGAGGGACTCACCGTCGGCTTGCCGGATACGGGATTCGACCGGGCTGACGACGCGGTGGCAGACGCGGTCCGCGAGGTGGCGAGCCGTCTCGACGCGGTCGGCGTGGAGACGACACCCGTCTCTCTCGACCTGAACCTCGAAGTGACCTATCTGAATATCGGCTCCGCCGAGTTCTCGTGGTTGCTCGCGGGCGACGGCGTCGTCCGCGGATTCGGGTCGGGGTACAGCGAGCAACTGCGGGCTGCCTTCGAAGCGGCCCGTGAGCGTGGCCTCGGCGACCACGTCGCCCGCCGTATCCTCCCGCCGGCTTTTCTCGACGCGAAGACGAACGGTCGGGCATACGCGAAGGCGCGCAGAGCGGGTATCGACTTCGGCGAGCGCCTCACGGCCACCTTCGCGGATGTGGACGCGCTCGTGATGCCCACGCTCAGAACGCTTCCTCCCGCCGTCGGCGAGACGACGACGCGAGCGGACCTGCTGCCGCTCATCGGCAACACTGCGCCGTTCAACATCGCCGGCACGCCGGCGGTCTCCGTGCCCGTCGAAACGGTCGATGGCCGCCCCGTCTGTGCGCAGGCGGTTGCGCCGCAGTTCGACGACGCCACGGCGCTTCGCGTGGCCGCCGCGCTCGAACAGGTCGCAAACTGAGCGGTTTACCATTCACCCGATTCCTGACGGTATTCAGCCACCTCTGAGAACCTTTTTGTAGTGTCACGAGTTGACATAGATATGCCTGTAGACACAGTCATCAGCGGGGGGACGCTCGTCACGTCGACCGACGTGTTCGACGCGAGTATCGCCATCGACAACGGAGAAATCGTCGCCGTCGGCCGCGACGAGAATATGCCCGAGGCGACGGAGGTCGTCGATGCGTCCGGCCTGCTCGTCATGCCAGGCATCATCGACCCGCACGTCCACATCGAGGACCACTTCTCGGTCGATACGTACGAGACAGGAACCAGCGCGGCGGCCCTCGGCGGCGTCACCACGTACATCGACTTCGCGTGGCAGGCGTGGGTCGGCGAGTTGAGCAACTACGAGGAGGAGGGAACCCTCATGGAGGGTATCGCGGAGAAACAGGAGAAAGGCAAGAAGGCAATCGTCGATTACAGCGTCCACGGGGCACTCACCCGCCAGGACCCCGCCGTCATCGACGAACTCGAAGAAGCGGTGGAGGCTGGCGTCACCTCGTTCAAGATGTTCACCGCCTACGAAATCGGTCTGGACAACGGGTTCATGAACTCCGTCCTGAAGCGCATCGCCGAACTCGACGCGGTTGGCGTGTTCCACACGGAAGACCCAGACGTCTGCGACGAACTGACCGCGCAGTTCAAAGAAGAGGGCAAGGGCGACCCGACGTGGTATCCCCAGTCCCGCCCCGACTATGCCGAGGCGATGGCCGCAGAGGACGCGGTGCGCATGGCCACCGAAGCGGGCGCGAAGTACTACGGCATCCACACCAGCTGCCGGAAATCGGCGGACGTGATCGAACAGTTCCAGGTCGACGGGTCGCTGGTTCGCGGGGAGACGTGTACGCACTACCTCGTCCTCGACGACTCGATCTACGCCGACCTCGGCAACCAGGCGATGATTGCCCCGCCGATTCGCAAGCCCGACGACAACGAGGCGATGTTCGAACACCTGACGAAGGGCACGCTTGGCGTGGTCTCGACCGACCATTGTGGTTACAAACTCGAAGGGAAGAACGTCGATAACTGGTGGGAGAGCACGTTCGGCGCGAACGGCCTGCAAGCCAGTCTGCCGGTCGTCCACGACGAGGCGGTGAACAACCGCGGCCTGTCCTACCCGTTCCTCGTCCGCGTGATGAGTACCTACCCCGCCGAGACGTTCGGCATGCCGCGGAAGGGAACCCTCGACCCCGGAACCGACGCAGACATCGTCCTGTTCGACCCGAACGAGACGTACACCATCACGGCCGAAGACAACGCCTCTGCGGCGGACTTCTCCATCTACGAGGGCCGCGAAGTGACCGGGCGGGTCAAACAGACGTTCGTCCGCGGCGAGTGCGTCGCGAAGGACGGCGAAGTCGTCGGCAAGCCCGGCCACGGTCAGTTCGTCGCGCGCGAACTTCCCGACTGGAGCGTCTGAATCGCGACCTGCGGGGGAACACTCTTTTATTGGTACGGAGTAACATGATGGTAGATGAGTAGCGTACAAACCCGGCCACCTGCCGGGGACGAGGCCGAAGAGCCAGTTCCGCAGTTTCCCCAGGCGAACTGCATCGCCGTCCAGGCGATGGCGGACGTGTTGGCATCGACCCTCGGTCCCCGGTCGAGCGACAAACTCGTCGTCAACCGACTCGCGACACGCGACCAACCCGAGAACAAGGGCGTCCCCGCCACGGACGACTACACCGTCGCAAACGACGGCGCAACGCTGTTGAACGCACTGCCGATGGAACACCCCGTCGCGCCCATCGTCACGCGAATTCTCGGCCCAGAGCGCCCCGGCGACACGTCCATCGAGGGACAGGACATCCCGGACGGCGTCTCCGGGGGCGTCGTCCTGACGGCGGCATTGCTCTCGAACGCGGAGGAGTTACTCGAACTGGGACTCCATTCCTACGACATCCGGCACGGCTACGCGCTCGCGATGGACCGGGCGCTGGCGGCGCTCGCCGCAGAATCCCGCTCGCTCTCGTCGTTCGAGGACGCAGACTGGGCGGCGGCCGCCGTCGCCAGAACCGCAATGACGGGTAACGACATTGGCGGCCTCGCCGACTCGTGGGCGGCACTCGCCGTGGAGGCCGTAGACCGAATCGGCCGCCCGACCGAGGAGACGTTCACCGTCCGTTGTCTCGGATCAGGGTCGCTTGCCGACTCGCGGCTATTTCGCGGCGCGGTTCTCGACCGGAACACGCGGGCGAACGACGAGATGCCCCGCCGAGTCGAGGACGCCACCGTGTTGTTGCTCGACGGGCACACCACCGGCGGCCTGCAGGACCCGGAGTGGGACGAAGACGCCACGCTGAAACTCGATTCGCTCGACAAACTCGACGCGGTTCGTGACCACCAGGCCGCAACCCGCCGGGCGCTCGTAGACCACTACGTCTCGCTCGGGGTGGACGTCGTAGTCACGCGGTTGGGCATCAATCAGGCGTACCAGCGCCTCCTCGCCGACGCGGACATCCTCGCCGTTCGCGGGGTGAGTCCGCTCGAAATGAAGCAGTGCGCACGGGCGACGGGAGCCGCGCTCGTCCGCCATCCGGGCGACGTCTCCGCTGCCGACCTCGGGTTCGCGGGGAGCGTCTCAGAGGTTCGCATCGACCCGCGCCGGGGCCGCCGGAAGAACCGCTACATGATCGTCATCGACGACTGCCCCGAGGCAACGGGTGTCTCCGCCGTCGTCCACGGGGTGTCTGGGCAACCCGCGACGCAGGCCGCCACAGAAGTTCGAAAAGCGGCCGCCGCACTCGCCGCCGCTCGGGGTGAAGGCGCGGCTCGGCCCGGCGTGGTTCCGGGTGGTGGCGCAATCGAACTCACGATGGCGGCGGCAGTCCGAGAGTCCGCTCGCGCAGTTGATGGCCGCGCCCAACTCGCGGTCGAATCCTTCGCCGACGCCCTCGAACGCGTGGTCGGGACGCTCGTCTACAATGGTGGCTACGACCGGCTCTCGATGCTGGCCGACCTTCGTGCGGCGCGCGCGGGTGGCGAGACGGCACTCGGGTTCGTCTATCCTGCGGGTGAGATCACCGACGCGACAGCGGCGGGCGTGCTCGACCCGACCGCCTACAAGCACCGACTGCTCGTCTCCGCAACCGAAGTTGCAGACCTCATCTTGCGGGTGGACGACGCCATCGACGCGACGTTCACGAAGGAACCGCTCGGCCCAGGCGATTCCATCTACGACGACCGGGCGGAGAAGCACTTAGACCACCTCGAAGAGAATCCCGGGACCCGGTGGGACACCTAGTTCACCGACACACACCTACCGGCTCGCGTTTGTTGTCTGATTTTCACGTCTGTTTTCACGAGGTTCAGGTTCGTAACCGGCAATTTTCGACTGAGCGATAATTGGCGGAATAGTGATAGCTCTGGAAAGGTTTAACCGATATCGCTGAGAACTGTAGCCTGACGTATGCCAAAAGCTACCGTTTGCCTATCGTACGATTTTGACGCCGTATCGACCTGGCTGTGGTCCTACGATTCGTGGGACATGCCGACCAGACACTCCCGAGGCGTATTCGGCGCGGAAGTCGGAGCCCCGCGATTGCTCGACCTTCACGACAAATACGACATTCCGGCGACCTGGTTCATTCCGGGTCACACCATCGACAGCTTCCCGGAAATCAGCGGCGAGGTGTGGGACCGCGGGTACGACATCCAGCACCACGGATGGAGTCACACCGGCCCGGCAACGTTCGAATCCGAAGAGGACGAACGCGCCGACGTCGAACGCGCCGTGGACTGCATCGTCGACCTCACCGGGCGCAAACCGACCGGCTACCGGTCGCCAGCCTGGGACTTCTCTGCGAACACCCTCGACATTTTAGAGGACATCGGCATCGAATGGGATTCGAGCAAGATGGCCTCCGACTTCAAACCCCACTACGTCTACGGTGGGTGGAGCGCTCCACCAGACGGCCCCTACGACCGCGGTGAACCCACCGACATCGTCGAACTCCCCGTCTCCTGGCAGCGCGACGACTGGCCACCCTTTACCTTCACCTGGGCCCGCCCCCACCGGATGGGCTACGTGAGCGAGGACTCCATCTTCCAGCGCTGGTACGACCAGTTCGACTGGATGTACGACAACATCGACAACGGCGTGTTCATCCTCACGATGCACCCGCAGGTCATCGGGCAGGCTCACCGTATCATGCGCCTCGAACAACTCATCCAGCACATGCAGACCAAGCCCGACGTCGAGTTCAAAGAGATGGACACCGTCGCGAGCGAGTTCAGAGACGAAAACTAACCTAACGACTATTTTCTTTCGACCGCGCTCAGAGCACGGCGAGGATATCACGAACGCTCGCTTGGTCGCGCAGTGAGAGCAACCGCTCGAACGTGTCCGCTGCCACTGATTCTTCCACTGCTCTCGTCGCACAGTCCACGAACTTCGCCCGCAGCTCCGCCTCAGTGAGCGGGTTGTTCGGCGTTCCGGGTGGTTCTTCGAGCGTCGCCTCGTAGGTCTCTCCGGCGGTCGTCGTCAGCGTGACTGTCGCCAGATTCGACTTGTAGGGAAGCGATTCGTCTACCTCGAAGACGGCGCGTTCGCGTACCTGCTGGATGGTGGGGTCGCGGATGGTCGCTGGCTCGAACGTGGCGAGGCCGATGCGGTCACTGGCCACCCCACAGGCGAGGGCGTACTCCATCGAGAACTTCGCCTCCAGTTCCGTTTCGGGAATCGGGTGGACGAGCGCGTCGCCCGCACCCCGCGACGTGACCGTTCGAATGCGTTCTACGTCCGCCGGCACGATGGCGTGGTCTTCGACCAGCTGCTGGGCCGCGGCGATGCTCGTGTGGGTGAAATAGCAACAGGGGTAGGCCTTGATGCTAATTCCCGTTTCGACGAGTCGCCACGGGTCGCCCGGCGGGTCGGCCACCCGGGTCGCGCCGTCGCCGTACCGGTCCCAGAAGCCACGCGCCCCGCTGATTGCGGCGTCGTCCGCGGTGAACCCCTCTGCCGCCAATCTCGCCGCGGTGACGCCAGAGCGCCCGGCGAGTCCGGCGTGGAGGGGCTTGGTCATCGACCCGAAGTTGCGTTTCAGGCCAGACGGCATCGACGCGGCGATGTTGAGCGCGCGCTCGGTCGCCTCGGCGTCGAGGCCGAGCAGGTGGGCCGCCGTCGCCGCGGCCCCGAACGTTCCGAACGTCGCGGTCGGGTGCCAGCCCTGTTCGTAGTGGGCCGGACTCACCGGCTCTGCGATGTAGCACTCGGCCTCGAATCCCGCGGCGAACGCCGTAATCACGTCTTTGCCGCTCGCGTCGAGTTGCTCGGCCAGCGCGAGCGCGGGGGCGACGAGGGGCACGCTCGGGTGGCCGTCCATCGCCCACGAGAGGTCGTCGAAGTCGAGGGCGTGGCCCGCAGTTCCGTTGGCGAGGACGGCGTCAGTCAGCGCGGCCTGCTGGCCGGTTCCGAGTAGAGTTACGCCGCCGTCGTCGGCGGTGACGGGTTGCGCGATGGCGATGGCGCGTTTTCCGGCGTCGGCCACTGCACCGGCGAGCGTGACGCCGACGGTATCGACGAACGCGCGTTCGACGGTCTCCACCGATTCTTTTGGCACCTGCTCGTAGGTCAATCTGGTGACGAACGACGCGAGGATATGTTCTGGGGTTTTCGTGCGCTCCGCTGGCGACTGGGTCATTGGTCATGATTCGGTGGTCCGGGGCTAAAAGATTGTGTCACCGGTAGCCACGGTGCTGGCTCAGGACGAGCGCAGGTCCGTCGTCGCCACCAGGTCGAGTTCGTCGTCTTTGATGACGACGCCGTAGTCGTCGCGGGCGGCTTCCACTGACACGAGCCCATCGAGATAATCCGCGTACACCTGCTCTGCCGGGCGCTCGTGTGGGTTGCCGTAGCCCCCGCCACTGGCCGTCTTGATGAGCACGCGGTCTCCGGGTTCGAACTTGTAGCCGGATTCCTTCGAGTTGAGGTCGATGACCTCGCCGTCGGCCTTGATGTGTTTGAGGTCGCCGTGGGTTCCCTCGCCGCCGCCGAACAGGCCGTGCGGGCGGTAGGTGTTCCCGTCGCCTTCCATCGTCATCACGGCGTTCGTGAGGAAGCGCGACTCGCGGACGATGCCGTGGCCGCCGCGGTGCTTGCCCGCGCCGTGGCCGTCCTCGCGGAGGTGGTATCGTTCGACGCGCATCGGGTGTGAGAGTTCGATGTCTTCGACCGGTCGGTTTTTCGTGTTGTGAACGAGTGCGTCGACCGCGTCGAGTCCGTCTGCGGCGGGGCGGCCACCGTAGGACCCCTCGTTGACTTCGAGGTACACCCAGTAGTCACCCGCGTCGTCCGTCCCACCGTAGCTGACGAAGTACACCTGTCCGCAGGTGCCGGCACAGACGCGCTCTGGAAGCGCCTCCGCGAGCGCCTTGATGATGAGGTCGCTCATCTTGTCCACCTGATTGATGCGCGCGAACGCAGAGGTGGGCGGCGTTGGGTTGAACATACAGCCGGGTCGCGCCTTCGGGTGGACGGGCTTGAACGTCCCGGAGTTCTGTGGCAGGTATTCGTCGCGGACGAAGGTGTCCATCAGCAGCGACCGGATGGTGAAGTAGATACACACGTCCGTCGAGCCGTGGAACGGGATGTTGTACCCTGTCGGCGTCTGGTCTGCGGACTTGCTCATGTCCACGGTGATGTCGCTGCCATCGACGGTAATTTCGACGGCGATTTTCAGCCGCTTGCCGCGATTGCGCCCGTCGTCGTCGAGATAGTCCTCGGCGTAGTACGTGCCGTCCGGAATCTTCCGGATTTCGTTGCGAAGTAGGGCCTCAGCGTAGTCCATGAGCGCCTCGCCCGCGAGCTGGATTTCCTCCAGCCCGTACTTCTCGACGAGCGCGAGGTAGCGGTCTTTGCCGACGTTGCACGAGGAGATTTGGGCTTGCAGGTCGCCGATGACCTCGCGTGGCGTGCGGACGTTGTCCTGGATGAAGTTCCAGATTTCGTCCACGCGCTCGCCCTGGTCGTACACCTTGGTCGCCCGAAATAGGCTCCCCTCTGCGTACATGTCCTCTAAGTCGATGGCGAGGCCGGGCGTCGCAGAGCCGATGTCAAGGTGGTGGGCCGTGTTCGCCGCCCACGCGATGTGCTCGCCCTCGTAGAAGATGGGCACCGCGACGGCGATGTCCGGCGAGTGACTCGCCCCGTAGTGGGGGTGGTTGTGGATGAACACGTCGCCTTCGTTGATGATGTCCTCGCGTTCGACGCCGCGTTCTTCGAAGGTGTCGTACATCCCCTGCAGGTAGCCGATGAGCGACCCGACGTGCATCGGTGTCGAGTCACTCTCACAGAGCTCCCGACAATCCGTCGTGAAGATGCCCGCGCCCATGTCCTCGCTCTCCCTGATAATCGAGGAGTACGAAGACCGGATGAGTTTGTAGCCCATCTCCTGGGCGATGGTGTCGAGTTCCCCGCCGATGACCTGCATCGTCACGGGGTCGATATTCCTGCCTTTCAGGATTTCGGTCGCGCTGGTCTGTACGGTCTGGTCGTCGGTTTTTGGGTGGTCTTGACTCATGGCTCTCTCCGCAGTTCGATTGCACCGTTCTGTAACACCGTGGCCGTCCAACCCGGATTGACGACGACGGTGCTGTCGAACTCGTCGACGATGGCCGGGCCGGTGACGACGTTCCCCACCGCCAGTTTCTCGCGGTCGTAGCGCGGGACGGTCAGTTCCTCGGGTGCGGCCGAATCGCCGAAGTAGACCGTCGTTTCGGTCGTCTGTGCCGCCGCCGGATTCTCGTCACCTGCCTCGACGTCGAGCGGTTCGTAGGAGTGGATGTCCCCGATTGCGGTCACGCGAAGGTTGAGCATGACAACCGGGTCCGCCTCGAAGTAGTGGCCGTACTCGGCTTCGTGTTTCTGTTCGAACTTCTCGCGCATTCGAGCGTGCCAGTCGCCATCCGTGCCCTCGAAGTCGATGCTCAGTTCGTAACCCTGTCCCTCGTAGAGACAGTCGATAGTCCGTCTGAACTCCCACCGGGATTCGTCGATTTCGTCGCGCAAGAGTTGGTCGCGCCCGTTCGTTTCGAGGCGGTCGAACGCCTCGTCGATGTAGTCGGCTTCGACCGTTTCGAGGCGCTGGCTCACCGTCTGCTGGAAGTCGTACTTCACGTTGCCCGTGAGCAGGCCACGCGCCGACGCGATACCGGGCGACGGCGGAATCAGGACGTTCGACATCTCCAGTTGTTCTGCGATGCTCGCGGCGTGCATCGGTCCCGCACCGCCGAAGGCAACCATCGTGTACTCGCGGGGGTCGTATCCGCGCTGGACGGTCTGTTCGCGAATCGCCCGGTACATGTTCGTGTTCGCCACTTCGAGCGTGGCGAGCGCGGCGTGTTCGGGTGTCGAGAACCGTTCCTGGTCGACGCGGTCACAGAGCTGCGTCTGGATGGCGGTTACCGCCGCTTTGTGGTCGAGGTCAAGTGTGCCGCCGAGGAACGAGTTGGGATCGATACGCCCGAGGGTGAGTTGGGCGTCGGTCGTCGTCGGCTGGTCGTTGCCCCGGCCATAACACACCGGGCCGGGATTGGCACCCGCGCTCTTCGGCCCGACGTTGAATCCCATCGCGCCGTCGAACCAGGCGATAGAACCACCGCCAGCACCGATGGTAGCGATGTCGAGCATGGGGACGATCGCCGGATAGCCGCCCACCTTGCTGTCTCGCGGGTCGCGTTCGAGCACCCGGCCGGGAACGACGGAGATGTCCGCGCTCGTCCCGCCCATGTCGAGCATGATGAGGTTCGGTTTGCCGACGTGCTTGCCCTCGAACTCCGCGGAGAGGACGCCCGCCGCCGGCCCAGAGACGAGCGTCGTCACCGGCTGTTCGGCCACGTTTTGGAGGCTTGCCATCCCGCCGTTCGATTGCATGATGAGGATTTCCGCGTCGAACCCCTCCTCACCGAGTCGTCGCTCCAGTCGCGAAAGGTACGTGGACATCACCGGCGCGAGGCGGGCGTTAATCGCCGTCGTCGTGAACCGCTCGAATTCGCGGAACTGCGAGATGACCTCGTGAGAGGTGGAGACGAACAGGTCGGGGTAGTGCTCCTCGATGAGTTCCTTCGTCCGAGCTTCGTGGTCTCCGTTCAGGTACGAGTGGAGATAGCAAACGGCGACCGACTCGACACCGTCTTCGACGAGTTCCTCCACCGCGTTCAACACGTCGTCTTCGTCGAGCGGGGTGACCACGTCGCCTGGCGGCTGGATTCGTTCGGTGACTTCCTTTCGATGGCGTCGTTTGACGATGGGTTGTTCCTGCCACTGAATCGTCTGCTGGAGTGAGAAACTGTGTGGCTTGCGGTGGCGGCCGATGTGGATAACGTCTCTGAATCCGCGAGTCGTGAGCATCCCGGTTTCTGCCCCCTCGTGTTCGAGCAAGGCGTTCGTGGCGACGGTCGTGCCGTGTAAAATCTGTTCCACCGAACTCGGGGCAACGCCCGCAAGCTCGCAAAGTTCGACGATTCCGGTCACCGTCGAATCCGATGGGTCGGGTGTCGAGGGCGTCTTGTGGATGAACTCGTCGTCCTCCGTGACGAGAATCAGGTCGGTGTTCGTCCCGCCGACGTCCACTCCGATACGTACACTGGCGAGGCTACTCCTGGTACTGCGTGACATACACACACTGACCTTACCGGTCACCCACATAACCGTTTCTCACCGACCGATGACAGGTGCTCGGGTCGCTCCGACTGCTTCCGGCTCGTTTCCCTCGATAAAAGGCGGCGGAGTGGGTCGTTTTTGTGGGATTCCCCTTCGAATTCCGGCGAACAATGATTTATCGTGTGGGACTGTCTCGAATACGGTGAACACATATGTCCACGACAGTGACCGAACTCACGACGGCCGAGGAGTGGCGAGCGGCGTACCCCGTCATGTCCGAGTTGCGCCCCCTCGAAGAGGACCAGTACATGACCTACCTCAGGCAGATGCACGAGGAGGGCTATCGACTGTTCGGACTCTTCGACGATGAGGAACTGCTCGCCGTCGGCGGGGTACGTATCTCGACGACACTGTACCACGGCAAACACGCGTGGGTGTACGACCTCGTTACTCGCGAGGACCGCCGGTCTGCGGGCCACGGGGGGACGTTGCTCACGTTCCTAGAGGAGTGGGCGACGGCGCGCGACTGTGCGGTCATCGAACTCGCCTCCGGTCTCTGGCGGGACGACGCCCACCGCTTCTACGAGGAGCGAATGGACTACGACCGCTACTGTTACACCTTCAAGAAGGACCTCGACTGACTGTTTTCGTGCCTGCGATGGGACTCCAGGCCCGGTGCGCACATTTATCGTGTCGTTGTGCAAATGGATTGGCAGACAGATGATCGAGCGAATTCTCATCGCCGTCGGCGAAGAGCGGATGCACGTAGAGGAACTGACCGAACTGGCCGTCGAAATCGCCACGCCGTTCGACGCCCACGTGACCCTGTTGCGGGTGTACGCGGCGGGTGAATTCAAACAGCTCTTAGACGGGTTCGAGTACGACTCTGCCGACCCCTCCGACATGGCGAAACGTAACGCCGTCGTCAGGGAGGCGGCTCGTGTCGTGAAAGATGCAGGTCTCGAACAGACGGTGGTCGGCCTCGTCGGCAACACGGCAGACGAAGTCATCGACTACGTGGACACCCACGACGTAGACCACGTGTTCATCGGCGGACGAAAACGAAGCCCGGCCGGAAAGGCTCTGCTCGGCAGCACGAGCCAGGACATCATCCTCGGTCTATCGGTGCCCTGTACCGTCTATAATCTCGGCTAATCGAGAGCCGCCAGCTTAATTTCCCCACACAAGATTCGGAAGATACGCGAAACGTGTCGGATTACTGTCCCAAAACATTAAAGTCGCTCTTGGCGATTCACCATTCATGAGTGCAATTAGCAAAGGCGAGGATATCATCTCGATATCCGCCCTCGAAAAGTCCTTTGCGAACGAACAGGTGCTCCGGGGCATCGATTTTGGAGTGAAATCAGGCGAATTCTGCGTCGTCGTCGGGCCGAGCGGGAGCGGCAAATCGACGCTGCTCAAGGCTATCGCGGGCGTCGTTCCGTACGACGGCGGGACGATTCACCTCGCCGGAGAGAACGTAGACGACATCGCCATCGAAGACCGTAATCTCGGCTACGTCTTCCAGGACTTCGAGGAGCGATTGTTCCCCCACATGAGCGTCGCAGAGAACGTCGCCTTCGGCCTCCGACAGTCGGACGACTCCTACACCGAAGCAGAAATCCAGGAGAAGATAGACGAGGTGCTCGACCTCCTCGCCATCAGCGAGACACGCGCGAACAAACCATCGGAACTCTCCGGCGGGCAACAACAGCGGGTCGAACTCGCCCGGCAACTCGTCCGCGAGTGCGACGTGATGCTTCTCGATGACCCACTCGCCGACCTCGACTACAAACTCCAAAAGCGCATGGAACTCGAAATGCGCCGCATCCACGATTCGATGGGGAGTACGTTCGTCTACGTCACGCACAACCAGGACCAGGCGCTCAAACTCGCCGACAAACTCGTCGTGATGAACCACGGCATGATAGAGCAAGTCGGAACGCCCGACGAGGTGTATCGGAATCCCGCAACTGCGTTCGTTGGCCGCTTCATCGGCGACTCGAACCCGCTGCTCGGCAGCGTCGTCGAGACGCGAGACGACCACGTCGTCGTCGAAACCCCACAGGGGACGGTGGTAAGCGAGTCTCGCAACGGCCCCGTGGACACCGGAACCGAGGTCATGGTGCTCATTCGGCCCGAAGACATCACCATCGGCGAGGGCGCTACTGCCCGGGAGAACTCTTTCCCCGCGACCGTCGTCGGTCGGACCTACACGGGCGAGGAGACGGAGTTCAGCGTCTCTATCGGTCCCGACACGGAGGAGTTCCAGGTCGTCATCACCGGCAACGTGCCGAGTGACACCGTCGGCGAGAGGACGACGATTGGCTGGGACGCCACCGATAGCATCGCATACGCCACGCTCAGCGTGGTCGATACCGTCACCGTCGACGACCTGATGGAGGTATAATCGTGTCAGAAACCAATCTCACAGACCACGCGGAAGGCGGACAGCAAGCCCAAGACCCAACCGACGTGCTTCGCGTCGAAAATCTCACCAAGATTTACCCCGACGGCACGCTCGCCGTAGACGACATCTCCTTTAGCATCAAGGAAGGGGACTTCTGCGTCGTCATCGGGCCGTCCGGGTGCGGGAAATCGACGACGCTCCACTCGCTGGTCGGGAAGATTAAACCGACCGAGGGTCGGGTCATCCTCGATGGCAAGGACATCACGAACAAGCCGACCTACCAGCGAGACATCGGCCTCGTGTTCCAGGACTTCCAGTTATTCCCCCACCTGACCGTCGCGGAGAACGTCACCTACGGGCCAAAGCGGATGAAACTCCCGGAGGCGACCATCGACGAGCGACTGGAGAACGTCCTCGAAATGATGCAACTGCACGAACTGCGCGACCGCCAGCCGCGTGAACTGTCTGCGGGACAGAAACAGCGCGTCGCCCTCGCTCGCAGCCTCGTGCTCGAACCGAAACTGCTGTTGCTCGACGAACCGCTCGGCGACATGGACTACAAACTCCAAAAGCGCATGGAGCGGGAGTTACTGCGCATCCACCGCGAACTCGACACCACGTTCGTCTACGTCACCCACGACCAGACGCAGGCGATGCGCCTCGCAGACCAGATTATCGTCATGAACGGCGGGAAAATCGAGCACTCGGGGCCGGTCGACGAGGTGTACAACCGCCCCAACACCGCGTTCGTCGCGGCGTTCGTCGGCGACTCGAACCTGTTCGACGGCGAACTCGTCGGCCTCTCGGCGGACGAAACCCGTGCCACCATCAAGACGGCGCTGGGCGAGTTTGCCGTGAGTACTGAAAATCTCGACTCCGAACCGAGCAGCCTCGTCGGCAAGCGGGTTCCCTTCGCGGTTCGTCCCCAGTACGTCCGGCTCGATTCGACGGCCGAGAACACACTCGACTGCGAGGTTCAAGACGTACTTTACCAGTCCGGGTCTGGGACGCAGATGATTCTTCACGCGACCACCGAGTCAGGGACGAGCGAGGAGATTCAACTCAAATCCGACGACCGTCTCACGGTCGATGGCGACCGGGTCACCGTCGGGTGGGACGCGGGGGACACCATCATCCTAGAGCGGACGAGCGTCCTCCCGGACGTCGACCTCGAAACGGACATCCTCGGCAAGTAACCACCTTTTTCGCTCCGGATTTCGCCCTGCCACGCAAATACTTATCTTGCGCTTCCGAGATTGGATAGTATGCCAGTACAACTGGACCGAGACCGGTTTGTTGCGACGATGAAAGAGCAAGCCCAGATCGGGGGCACAGATGGCGGGGGACTCCATCGACTCGCCCTGTCCGACGAGGACAAGGAGATTCGCGACTGGTTCGCCACGCAGATGGAGGCGGCAGGACTGGAAACGCGCGTCGACGAGTTCGGGAACATGTTCGGACGCCGCGCGGGGACCGACCCGGACGCAAAGCCGGTGCTGGTCGGGTCGCACCTCGACTCCCAGCCCTACGGCGGCATCTACGACGGGGCGCTCGGCGTCATCGGCGCGCTCGAACTGATTCGTACGCTCAACGACCAGGACGTAGAGACGGCGCACCCAATCGAAATCGTGAACTGGACCAACGAGGAGGGTTCGCGTTTTCAGCCCGCGATGCAGGGCAGCGGCGTCTGGGCGGGCGCACACCCGATAGAAGAAGAGTACGCGAAGACAGACGCGAACGGTGCGGTGTTCGAGGCGGAACTCGAACGCATCGGCTACCGGGGCGACCTGCCCGCAGAACCCCCCGAGGAGTACGAGGCGTACCTCGAACTTCACGTCGAACAGGGACCGTATCTTGAGGAAAACGAGAAGGACGTCGGCGTGGTCACGGGCATCGTTGGCTTCACCTGGGGGGCCATCACCTTCCACGGCGACGCAGACCACTCCGGCCCGACGCCGATGCACTACCGCAAGGACGCGCTCGTCGCGGCGGCGGACGTCATCACGGCGGTCCGTCGGATTCCGGCCACGCTCGGGGAACGGACCGTCGGGACAGTCGGCTACGTGGACGTAAAGCCGAACTCTATCAACATCATCCCCGACGAGGTAACCATCACCTGGGGATTCAGAGACGCAGACGACGACGTGGTGGAGGAAGCCTACCAGCGCGTCCTCCAGGAGGCAGAGTGGGCTGCAGAGCGCGAGGGCGTCGAGTGGGAGTGGCACGAGCGAATGCGCGCGCCGAGCGTCACCTTCGCAGATCAGTGTGTAAACGCGGTTCAGCAGGCCGCAGACGACCTCGAACTCGACAGCATGCGCATCTTCAGCGGTGCGGGCCACGACGCGACCCACATGCACAGCGTCTGTGACACCGGGATGGTGTTCGCCGTGAGCGAGAACGGTAAGAGCCACAACGAAAGCGAGTACACGAGCTGGGACGACTGCTATTCGGCCGCCTCGACGCTCGCGAATGCGGCTGTCAACATCGCGGAGGAGCGCTAACATGGCAGACCCAACCTTCGACCGGCTGGCCATCTGGAACTGGGAGCGCCCGGACATCCGTGAGGAAATTCGGTACGCAAAATACGCAGAAGACAACGGTTTCGACACCGTCTGGCAGGGCGAGTCTCGCCTCGTCCGCGACGCGATGACGGTGATGGGTGCGTACACCCAGGTGACGGACACCATCAAGTTCGCCCCGGGCGTGACCAACTGCTACACCCGGAACGTCGCGCTCATGGCACAGACGTTCTCGACGCTCCACGAACTCTCCGGTGGCCGAGCCATGCTCGGCATCGGCGCGTGGTGGGACCCACTCGCGAGCAAGGTGGGCATCGACCGCAAGAACCCGCTTCGCTACATGTGGGAGTACTGCACCGTCCTGCGCAAACTTCTCGACTTAGAAAACGTCACCTACGACGGGCAGTTCATCGACGTCGACGACATCGAACTCGACCTCGTGCGGGCAAACGCAGAGCCACGGACCGTCCCCATCTACATCGGCGCGACGGGCCTCACGATGAACAAGATGTCCGGCGAACTCACCGGTCTCGGCGTCGTCGACGGCGTGTTCATGAACTACTTGATTCCGCCGTCCCACAACGAGCAGGCGATGGAGGCGCTCCAGAAGGGCGTCGAAAAACAGGGCGGGAGCATCGACGACGTTGACCGCCCGCAACTCATCGCCGTCTCGATGGACGAAGACCGCGACGTGGCCATCGACAACGCTCGGGGCCTCGTCACCCAGTACATCGGCCAGCAACCCCACATCCGCAAGGCCTGTGGCATCGACCCCGAAATCGGCGCGCAGGTCGAACAGGAACTCGGCGGCTGGCCCGCCGACGCCGCAGACATCGAACGGGCGAGCAGGCTGGTCTCTGACGAAGTGGTCACGAACATCGTCGCCGCCGGGACGCCCGATGACTGCGTCACTAAGGTTCAGGAGTACTGCGACGCTGGCTGTACGGAACCCGCGCTCTACTCGCTCGGGCCGAACGTCGAGGAGGTCATCGACACGTTCGCCCCGTTCAAAGCAGACTGACCCTCCTCAGCGACCTTTTTCGAGGTATTCGACGACTTCTTCGACCGGCCGGACGTCCGCGTACTTCGCGTTCATGTCGAACAGGTTCGCGTCGTGTGGGGCCGCAGACCGGTCGCCGACGGCTTCTGCGGGCACGATGGTGCGATAGCCGTGGGCGCAGGCATCGACCACGGAGGCTCTGATGCACCCACTGGTCGTACACCCCGTCACGATGAGCGTATCGACGCCCCACGCGACGAGCATCGAGTTGAGTTCCGTCTCGTGGAAGCCACTCGCCTGTCGCTTGTCGAGGACGTGGTCGTCGTCGGCGACGGCCAGTCGCTCGTCCAGTTCGACCCATTCGCTGCCCGCCGCGAGCGTGTCGAGTCGCGGAATCTTCTCCTGCCAGATGCCCATGTCCGCACAGGTCGGGTGACTGCTCACGATTCGGGTGTGGACCACCGGGACATCCGCCGCGTGGGCCGCCCCGAGAATGGCGTTCGTCCGGTCGAGAACGCCCGAGAGGTCGCCACCGAGGGGATTCTCTGGGTCGGTGAATCCTTTCTGTAAATCGACCACCAGCACCGCCGGGCGCTCGCCGTAGCCCACGCTGTTGTCCATGCTCGCTCGTTCGTACACGGCTTCCTTCGACATGTGCCACTAGTTAGCGTCGGTCGTGATAATTGTTCAGGCGGCGCAGCGAACACTTTTGCTGTGCCCGTGAGAGTAGTGCGCATGGATCGTTTAGCAGACAGGACAGCGCTCGTGACCGGGGCGAGCGCGGGTATCGGACGTGGAATCGCGGTTGGACTGGCCGAAGCGGGCGCGTCGGTCGCGGTCAACCACCCACCTGGAGAGGGGGAGGAACGCAAGGCGCAGGAAGTGGTCGAGGAAATCGAGGATGCCGGCGGCGTCGCAATCGCACTCGAGGGGGACGTGAGCGACGAGGAGAGCGTCACGTCGATGGTCGAGCGGTTCGAGTCGCGCTTCGGCCCCGCAGACGTCCTCGTGAACAACGCGGGCATCGTCACTCAGTCGCCGCTCGTGGAGATGTCGTCAGAGATGTGGGACGACGTGATGGCCGTGGACCTCCGGGGCGTGTTCCTCGTCACGCGGTACGTCCTTCCCGGGATGCTCGACGCCGGCCACGGCCGCGTCATCAACGTCGCCTCTCAGCTCGGCTTCAAGGGCGCGCCGGAACTCGTCCACTACTCGGCGGCGAAAGGCGGCGTCATCGGGTTCACGCGGGCCCTCGCTCGTGAGGTCGCGCCGACGGTCACGGTCAACGCAATCGCTCCCGGCCCAATCGAGACGGACCTGCTCGCGGACATCTCCGAGGAGTGGCGCGCGGCGAAGGAGGCGGAACTGCCGATGGGCCGCCTCGGTACGGTGGACGACGTGGTTCCGACCGCCGTCTTCCTCGCGTCCGACGACAGCAGCTACTACACGGGCCAGACGCTCAGCCCCGACGGCGGAGACGCGATGCACTGAGCGGTTGCGCCCGACTCGAAACGTTCCAGTCACGTATCACGAATCTCGCGACTCCTCCTGAGAATTTATATAGCTGCACGAGAACTGGTGTGGTAGATGGCAACACAAAGCGCTCGGCCGGGCGAGCAGCGCAATCAGTCCACGCTCGTTTCGCTCGGGGAACGAATCAGTATCAAGCACGTCCTCATGGTGTACACCGCGCTCATCGCGATATACATCTACCTCCCGATACTTTCCGTCATCGGGTTCTCGTTTAACTCGGGTGGACTCACCTTCCCCTTCCTCGAGTTTACGACCGACTGGTACGGCGAACTGCTCGCGACCGAATCGATGGTGTCCGCGGTTTACCGGTCGCTCCAGTTGGCCATCGTGGTCATGATAATCACCACGATTCTGGCGACGGCTGCGGCGCTCGCCTACCGCTACGACTTCTGGGGCCAACGCGGCGTGCTGTTCCTGTTCATCCTCGGTATCATCACCCCGGGTATCACCTACGGCGTCGGCGCGACGCTGTTCCTGAACGAACTGCTCGGGCTCGAAAAGGGGCTCTGGCTCGCGACACCGGTGCACGTCGTGTGGACGCTCCCGTTCGCGCTCATCGTGCTGCTCGCCGGCTTCCCGCCGAACCTCGCCGAAAACGAGGAAGCCGCCCGCGTCATGGGCGCAGACAAGGTCACCGTGTTCCGGAAGATTATCCTCCCTCAAATCGCCCCGACGGTGCTCGGCGCGGCGGTGTTCGCGTTCACCCTCTCGTACAACGAAGCGACCCGCAGCCTGTTGCTCCTCGGTGGGAGCAACACGATGCCCCTCGAAGTGTTCTCCATCGCCTCTGCGACGCGGGCGACGCCCGTGTTGTTCGCGCTGGGGAGCGTGACCACCATCGCCTCGACCATCCTGCTCGCCTTCGCCGGGCTATTGGTGTTCTACGGGCGAACCAAGTAACGCCAAAAAGGGGCCGCCTATTTTATCCGAACCGTGATGTCCTGTGCGCCGTCTTTCAGTAGCGAGACTTCGAGCGCCGCCAGTTCCTCACGGGTCGCGTCGAGGATGGCGACGTGGTTGCCCGCGAGTTCGCCCGCGGGGCTCTTGAAGCAGGTCGGCCCGCAAGCGATGAGAATCTCCTTTTCGTTCCGGTAGCCCGGGTACAATAACACGTCGCCCCGTGAAGGGTAGACGGTGTGATTCTCCCGTGGAATGTCGGGGAGGTCAACGTCGTCGATGTTGACCCAGCCCGCATAGCCGCTCCAGCGGACGTGTTGAATCTCGGATTCGAGCGGGAGGAAGTCCCGCATCGCCGCGATGGATTCTGGGGCTTCGTCTTCGAGGAGCGTTCCGGTGTACGTCTTGTCGCCGACGACGAATTCGATTTCACTCATGCTATCACCTCGCCGTCCAGCCGCCGTCGACGCTCAGAACGGTTCCCGTTACGAAGTCGCTCTCGTCGCTCGCGAGAAACAGCGCGGCGTTGGCGACGTCCTGTGGCTTGCCAAATCGCGGCCACGGCGTGGCCCGCTGCCAGTCTTCGAGGAGTTCGGGGTCGGTCTCGCGCCACTCGGCGTTCTGGGCGGTCTCGATGATGCCCGGCGCGAGGGCGTTTACGTTGATTTCTGCCGCGGCATAGTCCAGTGCCATCTGTCGAGTAAGGTTCGAGACGGCTCCCTTCGAGGCGCAGTACGCCCCGCTGCCTTTCCCGCCGACCAGCCCGTAGATCGAAGAGAGGTTGATTATCTTCGCGTGGTCGCTCTTTTCGAGTTCGGGGAGCGCCGCCTTACAGCAGAGAAACAGTCCCCGAAGGTTCACGTCGAGGATTTCGTCCCACTCTTCGAATGGCGTCTCGCCGACGGCGTACTGGTAGTAGATGCCCGCGTTGTTCACGAGGACGTCGAGGCCGCCGAACGCATCGACGGCCACGTCAACCGCCGCCTGCACCTGGGCTGGGTCCGTCACGTCCGTTTCGACGAACGAGTATTCGGCCCCGGAGTCGTCTAACTGGTCGAAGACGGAGCGTTCGTCGTCGAGTTTCGGTTCTTTTCGAACGTCCGCGACGACCACTTTCGCCCCCTCACGCCCGAACGTGGCGGCGATGGAGTTACCGATTCCTGAGCTTGCACCCGTTACGAGTGCGACTCTGTCTGCTAGCCGTGACATACCAACCCATTCATCCCGACTGGAATAGCGTTATCGGCGCGAGACCTCCGGCTGACCAGTATCACGGCGGCTGGCAGATGCGTCGAGACGGTGACAAAATAAGTCAGAAATCCGAAAAAACGTTTGGTGCAAGCCAATCTCAGTGTATATATGTGAATCTATAAGTACTCAGGCTGACCACTCACAAACAATGCCAAGTGGTATCAATAGGCGCAACTTCATGGTTCGCGCTGGCGCAGTCTCAGGAGCACTCGCACTCGCCGGGTGCACTGGTGGCACTGGCGGCGATGGAAATGGCGACGGCAACGGCGGTGGCGGCGGCGGCGGTTCCACCGACGACGGCTCTCGCCCACTCAAGTGGATGGGACCGGCCTGGGCCGTGCGGGACGGGCAGGCACAGAAATATACGGAGATGACGGGCATCGACGTCGAAACGACGACGGCGGACATCCCCACCACCCAGCAGAAACTGCTGAGCGGTGACCGGGCCAACTTCGACGCCTTTTCCATCGACTCGTCGGGTGCCGGCGCACTCACGAAGGACAACGACGCGAGTCTGTCCGTTCCGAAGGACGCCCTCGACAAATGGGACGAAGAGAAGATTACGGAACTGTTCACGAACCCCGGAGAGCGCGTTAGCTATCTTGGCGCACAGACCGACACGATGCTCGACGAACTGTGGGCTGACGACGAGAAGACCGAACTCCGCTTCCCGCCGCACGTGTACAACTTCGACGCGATCGGGCTCAACCCGAAATTCGTCGACGAGAGTTCCGTCTCGAAGTGGAGCGCGCTGTTCGACGAACAGTACAAGGGGAAGGTCGCGATGGGCGCGACCTCTGCCATCAGCATCCCCGAGGCGCTGATGCACCTCATGGACAACGACATGATCGAGGGCGAGGTGGGCGACCTGAACAACCCATCCGAGGACCAACTCGACGCGGCCGTGGACTTCCTCATCAAGCAAAAGCAGTCCGGCCAGTTCCGCTCTACGTGGGTGGCGTACGGTAACTCCGTGAACCTCATGTCCAGTGAGGAAGCCATCATCGGCGACATCTGGCAGCCAGCCTGTCTGGACGTTCGCCGCGCCGGGACGCCGTGTACCTACGCGACGATGGAAGACGGTATCCAGGGCTACCGCTACTGGTTCGGTGGTATCGCACCGCTCAACCCCGGTGCGTCCGACCGCAACAACGTAGACGAGGTCCACCAGCTCATCAACGACGTCCACTACGGCGCGTGGTTCCCCGGCTTCATCCAGGGATGGGGCTACTCCGTGCCCCACTACCCGAACAAGGAACTCGTCCGCGACGGCTCCGACGACTCCGGGGAGGGCATGGGTCCAGAGTACTACGACTGGGCATACGAAGGTAAGGCGACCTACCAGTCCGTGGACGAACCCGGCCTGTTCGACCCACAGCAGTACGAGTGGTCGATGGAGGAGGGCTCGCCCGCCTCGGACGGACAGGTTCGTAACAGTGGTCCCGTGGAAGAACGCATCGACCGGATTGGCTTCTTCCAGATCTGGCCGAGCAACGCAGACTACATGTTAGAACGCTGGAAGGAGTTCACGAGCGCGTAGAGCGCACGACGACCCTTTCGTTTTCACGACCAACCGAAACCTACATTCATGATAAGCGTTATCGTCAACCAATGAGTTCGGAAACATCAGACACAGTTGTCAGCCAGGAGCAAAGCCTCCCCCAGCGGATTCGGCACAATGGCATCGGCGAAATCCAGTTGCTGGTCGGGCCGACCATTCTCTGGTTTGCGCTGTTCTTGCTCGCACCGCTCGTGGTCATCCTCTACTACAGCTTCCTCACCTACACGAGCTTCAACGTCGAGTTCACGTTCACGCTCGCGGCGTGGGAGGCTGTGTTCCAGCCCACGATTTACAGCGTGTTCGCGAGTTCGCTCCTCATCGGCGTCGTGGTCACGGTGCTCACGCTCGTCGTCGGCTACCCGCTCGCCTACTACATGCGGTTCTACATGAGCCAGAACGGCGGCATATTGCTGTTGCTGTTCCTCGTCATCCCGTTCTGGACCTCTGCGGTCATCCGCACCATCGGCTGGTACCCGATTCTCGGCCGGACTGGCGTCGTGAACAAACTCCTCATCTCGTGGGGCCTCATCGACGCACCGCTTGGGTTCCTGCTGTTCTCGCCGTTCTCACAGACGGTGGGCTACATCGCAGCGTTCGTCGTGTTCATGGCCTCGCCAATCTACATCTCGCTGGCGCAAATCGACGAGGACCTGCTCGACGCCTCGGAAACGCTGCGTGGCAACCCGCTCGACACGTTCCGCCACGTCACGCTGCCGCTTTCGATGCCGGGCGTCATCATCGGCGTCATCTTCGTGTTCGTCCTCTCCATCGGTGACTTCACCGTGCCCCAGTTCCTCTCGGGCGGGACGGGAACGATTACGACGCTCATCTACCTCTCGGTGAACAACGGGCTCAACTACCCCGACGCAGCGGCGCTCTCTATCACGCTGCTCATCATCATCTTCAGTATCGTCTACCTGCTCACGCGCTACGTGGACATCACGGACATCGCGCAAAACTGAGCTGCTTTCTTTTTCGAAAAAATGCTCGCCCGTCGAGCGACCGCTTTAGTCTGCCTTCGTCAGTTCGTAGACTCCGGACTCGTCGAGTCGTGCGGTCCACGCAGGATTTACCACGATGGTCGTGGTCGGTTCCTCGATGATGGCCGGCCCCTCGACGCTCGCGTTCACGGGGATTCGCTCGCCGTCGTAGACGGGCACCGAACTTGCGGCCGTCTCTTCCTCGAACAGCGCCTCGCGAGTTCCTTCCTGTGCCGCCGCGAGGTCGGTCCCCTCGGGCATATCGCCGGTGATGTCCGGGGGAGTGACCCGACCGTGGGCGACGCTCTCGATGTTGATGAGGTCGACCGGCGTTTCGGGTTCGGCGTAGGTGTAGAGTTCCTCGTGGCGACGGTCGAAGGCGTCGCGGAGCGTGGCGAGCCACTCGTCGGTTATCTCCTCGGCCGGCATCGACACCTCACACTCCTTGATCTGATTCTGATAGCGCATCTCGAAGACGCGCTCTAAGCGAATGTCTTCTTCGTCGATACCCTCTGCGAGCAACTGGTCGGTCGCATCGGCTTCGAGGGCGGCGAACTGCGCCTCAAGGTCTGCGGCGTCGATGTCCCCGATAGCCGAGGGATACGACGCGAGGTGGTTGTGCCGGTAGTTCGAGACGACCTCACCGTAGGCACAGAGCACGCTCGCCGTCTTCGGAACGAGCACGCGCCGGATGCCGAGTTCGTCCGCGAGCCCAGTCGCGTGGGCGGGGCCGGCCCCGCCGCCACACACCATCGTGAAGTCACGCGGGTCGTGACCCTTCTCGATGCTCACCTGCCGGATGCCGGCGACCATGCGCTTGTTCACGATTTCGAGGATGCCCGCGGCGGCCGTCTCCACGTCCAACTGCGAATCTGCGGCGATGTTCGTCTCGATGGCGCGGCGCGACGCCTCGGCGTCGATTTGCATGCGTCCGCCGAGCAGTTCCTCCTGGTTGAGGTAGCCGAGGACGACCAGTGCGTCCGTGACGGTCGGTTTCGTCCCGCCGCGGTCGTAGCAGGCCGGGCCGGGTTCTGCGCCGGCGCTTTCGGGGCCGACTTCGAGGACGCCGCGGTTCAACGCAGCGATGGACCCGCCACCCGCGCCGATGGTCTCGACTTGCAACATGGGCAAACCCATGCGATAGCGCATGAGGTCGAAGTCCTTGCGAATCTCCGTCGCGCCGTCTTTCGTGAGGCTCACGTCGAAACTCGTCCCGCCCATGTCGATGGTAATGACGTCGCTGGAGCCAAACTGCTGGCCGAGGTGGAGTCCTGCTGCCGGCCCGCCCGCTGGCCCGGAGTTGATGGCGTAGGCCGGGCGCTCGCGGAGCAGTTCGCTGCTGGCGATGCCGCCGTTGGCCTGGATGTAGCGAATCTGCCCGGTAAAGCCGTTCTCCTCCAGGTAGTCGTCCACGCGGGCGACGTACTGGTCGAGCGTCGGCTTCACGTAGGCGTTCACGACGGTGGTGCTCGTCCGGGTGTACTCGCGAATCTGCGGGAGTACGTCCACGGAGACGGAGGTGTAGACGTCTGGCAGTTCTGCTTCCAGAATCTCTCGGACTCGCTCCTCGTGGGCCGGGTTCTCGAACGACCAGACGAGCGAGACGGCGACGGCGTCTACGTCTTCCTCGCGGAAGCGTTCGACGGCGGCGTACACGTCCTCCTCGTTCAGCGGTTCGTGTTCTTCGCCACCCGAGAGGATGCGCCCGCGGACGGGCATCCGGAGGTGGCGGGGGACGAGCATCTCCGCCATCGGGTAGGAGGCGTCGTAGCGGTGGCCGTCCTCCTTGTGGCCGAGCCGGATTTCGAGGGAGTCCTCGTGGCCCGCCGTGCAGATGAGGCCCGTCTTCGCGCCGGTGTGTTCGATGAGCGCGTTCGTGGCGACGGTCGTCCCGTGGATGATGATGTTGATAGATTCGAGCAGGCCGGAGACGCTGGTGTCGTGGTCCGCGGCGATGAGTTCGAGGCCATCGACTACCGCCTGCGAGGGGTCGTCTGGGGTCGAGGGCGTCTTGTAGACGTTCAGCGTGCCGTCGCCCGCGAGGACGAAGTCGGTGAACGTTCCGCCGCTGTCGATGCCGAGTCGGTACATCAGTTCGCCCCTCCGTTGGCCGCGGCTTCGCGGCGCTGTGTCGTCTGTGTCACGTCCACGGTTCCGTCTTCGTTCACCACGACACCGTACTCCGTCGTCGCCCCTTCTGCGGTGACGATGCCGTTTTTGAGGTCTGCTTCGACCAGTTCGATTGGGCGGGTCATCGGGTCACCGACGCCGCCGCCCCCGGGGTTGTAGTTCCGCGCCCGCTCGCCGGGGGCCACCTCGATGATGGTGTTCTCGCGGTACTCGGTCACGGTTCCGTCCGCCGTCTCGTGTTCGACGCGACCGAGTTTCGGTTCGGTGAGCGTGTTGTACGACCCGAGCGCGTTCGGCGTCTCGTTCTTGCGCCCTTCGCCCCACATGATGACCTGCATCTGGTGGTCACGCGGTTCGACCTCCCAGATCGTGCCACAGCCGCCGCGGTGGTGGCCCGCTCCGCCGCTGTCGGGGCGCAGCGCGTACTGGTGGAGGATGAACGGGTACATGTGCTCCATGATTTCGACGTCGCCACTCGACAGCGCGCCGAAGCAACAAAGCGGCCCGCGCGAGTGCCAGCCGTCGTCGTCGTTCGAGGCACCGGCACCACTGATGATGGAGGCGAGCACCATGGTCGTATAGGCGGCCCCGGTGTCGGGTTTCGTTCCGGCGATGTTCACGCCACTCGTGTGACCCCAGGACGCGACAGCGCGTTCTGGAACCGCGTGTTCGAGCGCCGTCCGAACCGCGTCCGTAATCGTCTCGCTCGGCGTCGTCGTGCAGTTTACGTGCGGGGCCGGTGACGTCGCGTTCGTCATCGTGCCGGGTTCGCCCACGTCCGCCGAGATGGGTCGGTAGAGCCCCTCGTTGTACGGCGGGTCGAGTTGCATGAACATCATGAACCCGAGGTAGATACCGCTTACCGAGTTTGCCTCGTAGGAGTTGATGTAGTAGGGCAACTGCTCGGGGGATTCGAGTTCGACGTGTGCCTCGTCGCCGTCGATGGTCACGTGGGCCGTGATGTCGATTTCCCCGAGGCCGTGGCCGGAATCTTCGAGCGGCACCGTCCCGGTATACGTGCCGTCTGGAATCGTCTCGATTTCCTCGCGCATCTGTTCTTCTGCACGGTCTAACAATTGGTCGAAGCAGGCGTTTACGGTGTCCGCACCGTAGCGTTCGACGAGTTGGACGAGGTGTCGCTCACCAATCTGAACCGCGCCGAGTTGGGCGTTCAGGTCGCCCTTCCAGTCCTCGGCTGAACGAACGTTCGCGAGCAACAGGTCGCGCACGTCGGTTCTGAGTTCGCCAGCCTCCCAGAGTTTGATGGGTGGGATGCGAAGGCCTTCCGCGTAAATCTCGGTCGCCTCGGGGTTGTAACCGCTCGGGACGGGGCCGCCGATGTCGGTCACGTGACCCTTCGAGACGGTCCAGTACATGAGTTCGTCGTCGACGAACACCGGCTTGTACATACAGCAGTCGAGGATGTGACTGCCCTTGTGCGCCGGGTCGTTGTGGTACATCACGTCGCCGGGTTCGACGTCGTCTTTGAACCGTTCGATGATGGCCTTGGTCGCCGGCATCAAACTGCCGAGGTGAATCGGGATGTCCTGGCCCTGGATGAGCATCTGGCCCTCAGCGTCGAACAGCGCGTTCGAGTAATCCCGGGCGATGTTGAGCACACTCGACCGGGCGGTGTGCATCATCGTCGTCGTCATCTCCCGTTGCGCCGTCTCGAGTGCCCCCTGGACAACCGAGAGGGTAATCGGGTCTATCTCTCTTCGTGTCACAGTTACTGACTCGCATACCACCTAAATAGGTGTAGCGGAGGGTTGGCCCCGAAATCGAGACACTCCCGCACGCTGACGTTCAGTCAGTGTGCTGGTACAGGTCGCCGTATCCCTTGATTTCCTTCGCCTCGGGGGGCTTGAACGTCATAATCTTGCTCGTTGACTTCCCGAGCGAGACCAGCGACTCTGCGAGGACGGCGGCCGCGCCGACGCTGTCGATGACGGGAACCGGCAGTTCGGCTTCGAGTGCCTCGTCGAGGCCGCCCATGCCCGCACACCCGAGGCAGATGACCTCCGCGCCGTCTTCTTCGATGGCCTGCCAACTCACTTCGAGGAGTCCCTCTACCGTCGCCTCCCGCGCCGTCTCCGTCTCGATGACAGTGAGGTCGGTACAGCGCACCGAGGCGCACTGCGACTGGAGGCCGGTTTTGATGACCGCGGCCTCGATGAAGTGTTTCGCGCGCGGGAGGATGGTGGCGACGGAAAATTTCGCGCCGAGCATGTTCGCGACGTACATCGAGGCTTCGGCGATGCCGACCACCGGTTTCTCGGTTACCTCGCGACAGGCCTCGATGCCGGGGTCGCCCCAGCAGGCGACGATGAAGGCGTCGAACTCCTCGTCTGGATCGTTCAGTATCTCTTCTAAGAGGCCCGGAACCGCGAGGTAGTCGTCGTAGTAGGATTCGATGGAAACCGGTCCCCGTGCCGGTGAAACGGCCACGATTTCCGTCGTGTCGGCTGTGTATCGGTCCGCGACCCGTCCGATGTTCTCGGTCATTTCCTGGGTCGTGTTCGGGTTGATGGCTTTGATTTTCATTGGCGTCACTCACGGACGGCTGGTCCGTGCGGTACGGTGACAATCGACTCTCAGACGATAAATGGTTCGCCCTCAGTCGTCGAGGTCCTCCGACTGAGTCCCGATGCCTTCAGGCCAGCCAGTGGGTTTCGCCGCCGACGGTTTCGCGTACTCGCGTTTCAGCACCATCGGCGTGCGTTCGAGCGAGAGGACGAGGTCGCCGTCCTGGTTGTAGGTGCGAAGTTCGGTCGTGACGATGCCGACGTGGTCGCGGGAACTGCTCTCGCGCTTTTCGAGCACTTCGCTCTCTGCGAACAGCGTGTCGCCGTGGTAGACGGGTCCGTGGTGGCGGATGGCGTCGTAACCGAGGTTCGCCGTCGCGTTCGCCGACACGTCGATGACGCTCATCCCGACGGCGAGCGCGATGACGAACGTGCCGTCTACGAGTCGTTCGCCGAACTCCGTCTGGGCAGCGTACGCCTCGTTGAAGTGCATTGGGTTCAGGTTCATCGAGATGTTCGTGAACCAGACGTTGTCAGTCTCAGTGACGGTACGGCCGTATGGGTGTTTGTAGATGTCACCGACGGTGAAATCTTCGTAGTAACGTCCTTCCCATCCGGCGACCAGCCGTCGGTCGGTAGTTTCGGTCATGCGTCACTCCAACACACGCCCTCGCCCTATAGGAAGATTTGCATCGTGACAGACTCGCTCAGTCGGTCCAGTCGAATGCGGCAGCCGTATCGAGCGGGATGTGCCCGCCGCTCGATTCGGCCCGCCGCAAGTAGGTAGTGAGTGCCTCTTCGTACCGTGGGTGGGCGCAGTTCTCGATGAGTGCTGTCGCCCGTTCTCTGGGAGAGAGGCCGCGAAGGTCGGCGACGCCCTGTTCGGTCACCACGACGCAGATGTCGTGTTCGGTGTGGTCTACGTGCGGGACGAACGGGACGATTCGCGAAATTTCGCCGTCCTTCGCGGTCGACGAGAGGGCGATGACAGCCAGCGTGCTCGTGCGGCTGAAATCGCCACTCCCGCCGATGCCGTTGACGATGTGGGTGCCTCCGATGTGCGTCGAGTTCGCGTTTCCGAAGATGTCGACCTCGAGTGCGCTGTTCACGCCGATGACGCCCAACTGGTCGATGAGCGCCGGACTGTTCGAGATGTCCGCGTTTCGCACGACGACGGACTCCGCGTACCGGTCGATGTCCTCGAACAATCGTTGCTGGCCCGCGGCGGACAGCGCGAGCGACGCGGCGCTCGCCGAGTCGAGGGTGCCGGCGTCGATGAGGTCGAGCAGTCCGTCCTGGATGACCTCGCCGTAGTAGGCGACGGCGCGGTCGCCGAAGTCGAATGCCTCGAACGACGCCATGAGCGCGTTCCCGAGACTGCCGACGCCGAACTGGAGATTGACCGCCTCCTCGTACAGCGGACTCTCGGCAAATTCCGAAGCCAGGAACCCGGCGAGGTTGGCTGCTACCTGCCGGTCTGCGCCGTTCGGTTCGCGAAACTCGTAGGGTTTGTCAGGCCGATCTGTTTCCACCACCAGTTCCAGTTTCTCTGGCGCGAACGATACCTTCGCAGACCCGATTCGGTCGCCGGGCCCGCGCAAGGGAATTGGTTCGCGCCGTGGTGGCAACGCCCGCTGGTACACGTCGTGGAGTGCCGCGAGCGCGAGCGGTTGTGCGTGGTTCACCTCGACGATGAGCTTCTCCGCGCTCTGGACGTACGACGGCGTGTGACCCACGGACGTCGTCGGAATGAGCCAGTCTTCGCCCACGGCGACTGCCTCCACGATGGCAACGTCCGGGTCGCCGTAGTGGCCGAGCGCCACCTCGTCGCCGAGTCGAGAAATGTGGCGGTCGTGGAACGCGATGGTCGCGTCGTTGACCGCCGCCCGCGCACTCGCGGTTGCCTGATAGGGGAAC